>NZ_JBFAIS010000008.1:0-298128 GCF_040654795.1 Streptomyces sp. NPDC050617
GGACTTCCTGCACACCTACAACCACCACCGCTGCCACACCGCACTCAACGGCCACCCACCCATCACCCGCGTAAACAACCCTGCGGGTCAATACAGCAGCCACCCCTTTTCGGAGCTTCACCTGTCGACCCGTTCCTTTATCGCCCGCCCCACCCCGGCCGGCTACACCGGCATCTACGTCCACCTCGACGGCGAGCCGGCCGCGAAACTGCCCCTGCTGCCGGCGGCCTTCCAGCACCGCTTCGGCCGGGACCTGGAGGCGATGACGCGACACCTCGTGGACGACGTCGCCGTCGGCTGGGACGAGCTGGGCAGCGACCTGCTGGACACCGCGCCACCCGAGATCGTCACCGCTCTCACCGGCGGGGACCGGTGGCCCAGCCGCACCATGGACGACCTGATCACCACGGACGGATCCCCGCCGGCCCGGATGACGGTCACCGAGACGACCGCCGCCGGCCAGGACCTGGCCTGGGGCTACGTGCTGCGTCCGCACGGCATCGAAGTAGTCCCCGCCCAGCACTCCTCGGCCGGCCCCGTCGTCCGCTGGGGCGTCGACCCCCGCACCGACTTCAGCACCCCCGCCGCCTGGCCCGTCACCTGGCCGGCCCGTCCCCCCGGGCCACCCACGGCCGCCCCCCCTCCCCGCGCCCCCGGGCACACCCCGCGCCAACGCGCGCCGCTGACCTCGCGTTCGCCGCTTCAGCCGCCCGCGGCTCGCGCCGCCCGGGCGGGCCCGGCCGGTGCGCGGGCGCCGTGACCGCGGTCGCAGCACCGGCCCCGGCACGTCCTGCCGCGTCTGGCGGTGCGGACGTGCCCGCGGTCCGCCGCCCCCAGATACCGGCGCCCTGCCACTCGCCCCTCCCCCGCCGAAGAACCCGCTCCGTGGACCTCACCCGCCTCGCCCTGTTTGCCGCGTCAGGCGACAGCACCGACACGCACACCACCCCCTCCCCTGAGCCCGGGACCGGCTCCGAGATCACCCTGTGCACCAGCGACCGCGACGGCGTCGTCGCCCTCATCCACGGCCCCAACTGGCTCTGGGCGCGCACCACTTTGGACGCCGCCGGATTCGAGAAGACCGACGACGGCCTCCACGCCATCCCGCTGTCAGACCTCGACCGCACCCGCGAAGCCCTCCTCGCCCTCGGCGTGGTCGCCAAGATCTCCGGGACCACGGTCGCCACGAGCAGTGACCCCTATATCGGCGACTTCGCCCGCGAGGTGGCCGACCACCTCCCCGGCCAGTGGACCGCACGGGTCGAGAACTACGCGCTGCACCTCTGGCAGGACGACCTCGCCGACTGCCTGTGGAGCGAAGGCCCCATCGCAGACCGGGTTCGTTCCCCAGGCCAAGCGATGGGTCGTGGAACGCGCCTACGGGGCTTGATGCTGCGCCGCAGGCTGGTGCGCGACACGAGCACCAGCCCCGCAGTTCGGAGTCGCGGGTGTACTGGGCGATGATCGCGGTGATACCTCGCCGGCTGACCGCGGCGACCGTGCCGGCCTGACGCACCGCATGACCGGCGGAGAGCTGACCCTCGGCGCGGTGCTGGCACGACTGGAGGAGCGCGAACACGAGATCACCGCGCAGGCCGAGACGATGCGGGAACAGATCACGCAGCTGACCGCCCAGCTCGGCGAACTCGGCCGGGCCGCCGAAGAAGTCCGGATCACCCGCAAGACACTGCTGGCACTGCCCGACCCCGACCCCGGGCCGCCCGCGCCGCCGGCACCGAAGCTACCGGATCATCCGGCCTACCAGCAGACCATGGCGGTGCTTACCACGGCCGACCACCCGCTGCGAGCCCGGCAGGTGTGCGAGGCGATGGACCTGACGGTCGCGCCCAACAACATCAACAACGCCTGCCTAAAGCTCAAGCGGCTGGCCGGCCGCGGGATCCCGGCCGAGACCGGCCCAGGCCAGCCCCGGCCGTAGTCGACCGACATCGCCACAACCTGCCCGCCTGCCCCGCATGAAAAGGGCGTTCACGAGTACCGCTGGCCAGCAGCGCAGCAGCTCGGTTGGTGATCCTTTCCCGGCACCACCGTGATCGCTTCCCGCCTCATCAGCGGAGCGTCCATGAAAGACCGCCAGCCGTCCCGCGACTGGACGACCTACGGGCGGGTCGCTCACCTGGCCGCCCTCAGCGAACAGGGTCTCACTTGCGTGTGTGGAGCTCGTGCTGCCCGAAACTCTGTTCGGCAACGGGCAGCTCTACAACGCGTGCGAGTTGCCGCCCGACGCCATGGACTCGGTTGGGGAGCTCTTCGAGCGAGTCGCTCTCCCGGATTACCCCATGTGGACGGCGCCGACGATTCTCCGGTCCGCTGGTACTCCGCCCCCGGGCTCCTTCTGCGACAGGACGGGCTGACGGCTTACAGCCGGCTGCACGTCCGGGGACAGAGGCAACGGCTCGAACGAAACGGGGGGTCAGTCGAACAGGGAGAGGTCGATGGATTCTGCGAGGGCGGCGTAACCCGCGTCGTTGCCGTGGAGGTGGTCTCCCATGTGCAGGTCGTCGTGGATGCGACTGGGGTCGGTGGCGTCGCGCCAGACGGCGTCGAAGTCGAGGACTGCATCGAAGGCTCCGCTCGTGCGGATCCAGTCGTTGATCTGCTCGCGCGCCTTGTCGCCCTCGGGGGTGTACATGTCCGAGCCGCCGTAGGGTGCGATGGTCGCGGCGTGGACCTTCGCGCCGTGGGCGCGGGCGCGAGCGGCGGCCTGGAGGTGGGCGGCGATGATGTCGTCCACGCCGACGGGCTCGCCGGGGAACATCGCGAGGAAGGCGGCGGTCTCCTCGTTGCGCGGGGCGAAGGAGAAGACGAGGTCGTTGCCCACGGCGATCACCACATGACCCAGGCCGGGGGTGGCGAGGATGTCGCGGTCGAAGCGTGCGAGGGCGGCGGCGCCGATGCCGTCGGTGAGCAGGCGGTTGCCGCCGATGCCCTGGTTGACCACGCAGCGGGTCCGGCTGCCGTGCGCGTGCAGGCGTTCGGCGAGCAGGTCGGTCCAGCGCCGGTCGGTGCCGGGGGTGGATCCGATGCCGTCGACGCGGGAGTCGCCGAGCACGGCGATGGCCCGGGTAGGGGTGTCGGGCTGTACTTCCACCGCGGTGATCAGGGCTTGCGCCGGCAGCGGAGCGGCTTCCGTGGGCAGCGCGGCGCGCGTGGTCGCGTCGCCGGGTATGAGCCAGCCGAGCGTGTGGAAGGTGCCGTGGCACGTGGCGGTGTCCACGCGGCCGGGCAGGTAGAGGCTGATGGCCAGCCGTGACAGTGCGGGGACGGTCAGGTCGACGGGGTCGCTGAGGGCTGGTGCGCCCGCCGGTACGGTGACGGTCGACTGGCCGCCGAACGTGATCGCGCGGCTGCTGCCGTCCTGGATCGCGCCGTCGGCGTCCGCGAGGGCGACACGGGCGGCGCCGACGGTCAGTGGCGCGGTGGCGTACTCGTTGCTGATGCGGATACGCACGTGGTGTCCGCCGCCGCTGATGCGGACGACTTGCCGCAGGGTCGCGTTCTCGAAGGGCTCGAGGGAGCTGACGGAGTTGTCCGGGGCCTGCGGGGCTGCGCCCCAGGTGCGCACCCACGCAGCTGCGGCGGGGGTGGGATCGTCCAGGCTCGCGGGGGTGGTAAGGGTGCTGTTCATGGTCGTGGTCCTTGGGGTGCGGAGTTAACGGTTGATGCTTTGCGTCGGTGGTGTTCGTCGGGGCGAGGTCAGGTCGCCGTGCCTGCTGTGATGGACGGCGGTTCGGCGGAGATGTTGTCGCGTTTCCGGATTGCTGCTCCGGCGCACGCGAGGCCGATGAGGAACGGGTGGACGGCGCCGCGTTCGATGAGGCCGATGATCCCGATGGCGTTGTCGCCAGAAGTGATGATCATGGCGAGATAGAGCAGCATCGAGATCAGACCGATCACGCCGACGGTGATCAACGCTCGGCCCATGCGGGCGGAGACGCCGATGCGCTGCCAGCGGCGTCCGAGGACGATGGCCAGCACGTTGCCGCCGGTGAAGCCGGCGAAGGCGCCCATGCTGTGGTACTCGCCGGTGCCGTCTTTAAGGGCCTCGGCCGATCCGGGGTACAGCGCGAGCAGCACGCCGCCGACAGCCAGCAGCGCAGCGGGGACGAGCATGGCCCACCGGCGCCCTTGTGCCAGGTCCCGCAAAGTGGCCACTCCGGCCAGGATGGTGATCCCGAAGAGGAGGAATCCGGCGTTCATCACCCAGGCCAGCGGCGAGTACATGTACTGGCCGAACAGGGTCGACGGCCCGTGGACGCCCAGGTTGCTGATGAAGTGGTGGGTGTAGCTGTAGGCGGGATCGGTCCACGCGGCGGCGGAGATGAACTCACCCAGCAGGAAGATCGCTGGTCCGGCGATCAGCAGCGCTCCCGCCATGCGGCGCTGAGACTGGGGTCCGTCCGCGTTGCTGTGCTCCTGCGCGTTCGTCGGTGGCTTCGCGCGCCGCGCGGTGGAGCGCACGGCCGTGTCTTTGGTCATCGGCGTCGTCTTTCTGGTGCAGGGCCGGGCGCTGACGCGCGGCGTTCGTGCCGGCTGACGGCAGGCGGACGCTCCGGCCTCGGGGATGACGGGTGGCGGCATGGCGGTCTGCCGTCGAGACGTCCACCACCAAGCACTTTCGCTTCACCCGGACTCTAACTATATCGAGTGTATTTTTACAACCGGTGGAGATAGCGACCGAGGGTAGAGTGAGGGCATGGTGGATTCAGTGCCCGTGGGGCGGCGTGAGCGCAAGAAGGCTGCTACGAGGGCGGCGATCCTGGACGCGGCGACGGCACTCTTCCTCGACCGCGGCTTCGATGCCGTGACGGTGCGCGAGATCGCCGACAAGGCGGATGTGACACCCAAGACGGTCTTCACGCACTTCCCGCACAAGGAAGCGCTCGTCTTCAGCGACGAGGATGAACGGCACGAGCGGCTCATCGCCGCGGTGCGGGACCGCGCGCCGGGAACCTCGGTCTCTGATGCGCTGAAGGCGCACTACCTCGCCGAGATCGCCGCGCTGAAGACCGAGCCACAGAGCCAGATCCTTGCGCTGATGAACGGCACGCCGTCCCTGATCGAGTACGCGGAGAAGATGTGGCTGCGTCACGAGGACGCGCTGATCGCCACGCTCACCGAGGAGTTCGGGCTCGACGAACCGAGTGAGGAGATCCGTTTCTACGTACGCTTCGCGCTGCAGATCCAGCTCATGGCTACGCGTGAGGCGGACCCGGAATCGTCCGTGGCCGCCGGTTTCCGGTTCCTCGACCAGGGCTGGGCACACCACAGCGAGGGCCGACGCTACTAGGGCGTGTATCGAAAGTGGATCTTGAAGTGAGATGATCTCGCTTTGTGGCACGTGGTGATCTGACGGATGCGCAGTGGGCTCGCCTGGAGTCGCTGTTGCCAGCGGGCAAGAAGCCGGGGCGCCCGCCGGTGTGGACCCGGCGGCAGCTGATCGGCGGCATACGGTGGCGGACCCGAACCGGAACGCCGTGGCGGGATGTGCCGGAGCGGTACGGCCCCTGGGGACGGGTGTACGACTTGTTCCGGTGCTGGCAGCGGAACGGCGCCTGGCAACGGATCTTCGCTGAACTGCAGGCCCAGGCAGACGCGAAGCAGCTGATCACCTGGGAGATCAACGTCGACTCCACCGTCTGCCGGGCCCACCAGCACGCCGCCGGAGCAAGGAAAAGGGGACCTTCAGAAGGAACCGCCCGGCGGCCTCACGTCCGAGCCCGAGGACCATGGGCCCGGACGCTCGCGCGGCGGCCTGACCACCAAGTTGCACCTCGCCGTTGAGCAGGTTCAGAAGCCCATGTCCATCGTGATCACGGCCGGCCAGCGCGGGGACTCCCCTCAGTTCGAGCCCGTACTGAAGAAGATCCGGGTGCATCGACTGGGGCCCGGCAGGCCCCACACCCGGCCGGACCGGGTGCGGGCCGACAAGGCGTACGCCTCCCGCAAGAACCGCGCCTATCTGCGGCGTCGTGGTATCCGTTGCGCCATCCCCGACAAGGCTGACCATGTCCGCAACCGCAAAAACTTGGCTCGCACGGCGGCCGTCCGCCGAAGTTCGACAAGACCGATTATCGCGAGCGCCACGCGGTGGAGTGCGGGAGCAACCGCCTCAAGAGGCATCGCGCGGTGGCCACCCGCTACGAGAAACTCGCCGTCCGCTACGAAGCGACTGTCCTCGTCGCGGCCATCAACGAGTGGCTGTGACCAGCACTTTCGCAACCGGCTGCGCGGCAAGTGCGAGAAAACGGTTCGCGAGGCTCATGGGACGGATGGCAGGGTGCGGCGCATGGCACCCCAATATCAGATTCGTGCCGACTACGACGCTCGCACGATCGTGGTCTACCAGGCGTACACGCCTGCCATCGCCGACGCGGCACTGCGGGCGGGCCGCTTCGTTGCGCCGTTCTCATTCCACAGGATGACGTGGATCAAGCCGTCGTTCATGTGGCTGATGCACCGCAGCAACTGGGCCCGCAAACCCGGTCAAGAGCGCGTTCTCGCGGTGCGAATAACGCGGGAGGGCTGGGAGGAGGCTCTGTCCCAGGCCGTGCTCACGACCGCGGACCCGGCGGCCGTCGCCGAGGCGGCCGTCCATGTCCAGTGGGATCCAGAGCGCTCGCCGCGCGGGGCGGCGCTTAACCACTACAGCATCCAGGTCGGCATTGGCCGCCATCTGATTCGCACGTTCACCGACGACTGGATTGTGAGTCTCACCGACCTCACCCCGCAGGTCCGCAAGGCCGCTTCCCTGACACAGACTGGGCATGCCGCAAAAGCCCAGCGGCTGTTCCCCGCAGAGCGCGCCTACCCGCTGCCTCGGGCTCTGGAAAACCGCCTTTCCTCAGGTGGGTGACTGACGACTGCCACGGAGCCGGGGTACACCGCGCCGATTGACACCTGACGCCGATGAAACGGTTCCTGCCAGCACTTTCGATGCACGCCCTGGTTCCACTCATTCTCTCGGGCAAGTAAAAACAACAGGGCGCGGCGTCTCCTTTCCCCAAGACATTCGCGGTCCTGACATTCGCTGCTCCTCACAGCCGTCAATCCACCTCAATATCAGCAGTGGGGCGTCTCCGCCGAAGTGCCGACCCGTCGGCCACCTCAGTGACGGGCAATTCGGCACTCAGCGACCGCGTGACACAAAGACGCTGCCGTCGCCCCCCGCGCCAACTGCCGACGCAGGGCCGGCGGCGCTCCGTGGCGCCGCAACACACCCGCCGCGCACCGGCATACCGGCCACGGCCCGCTCCGGAGACACGGCTGACCGGGCCCAGGCCGACCACTGTCTCAGCCGCGCGCTCACGGTAGGCGGGCAGGTGTGCCCGCATCACGTTCCGAACGGCGTGGCCGAGGGCGATCTGAGCGGTCCGCGAAGGCAGCACGGCGCCGAAAGGTGGACATGCCGCTGGGGAAGAGCGGATCGCGCAGTACCGTGAGCGCCAGATCGGCGCCCCTCGCACATCAGGCGCCCGCAGGAGGAGTCGGAATACCTCCGCCGGACTCCGGCCAACGCAGTCTTCGAGGTGACCCAGCCAATCACGCCGAAACCGGCGGATCTTTCTCATGTTCACCGCATGCCCCGCAAGGACCGTCACCCGAGTCATCACATTCACCACTGACGCCGGGGGCAGCTTTCGGCCGAACCTGCCCGTCGCTCAACACATATCCACCACATGCTACGCAGGAAGCACACAGTTAACTCTTGGCTCACACAGACGAGTTGCTCATACACGTATGCACCCGGAATGCGTGACTTGTTCGCGTCAGTCATGGAGCGGCTTCGGATTCACCTCTTGTAGCAGGGTGCTCACCTGCATCTATGGTGGCTGCCGCGCCGACGGGTTGTGACCGCTCCGCCGCGCACGTCATGAGCAACCGGGGGGGCACCGTCGCGCTGGGAGGGGTCCGCGTCGCCATGCCGCGATACCGGCTGTTCGTACCGCTGTCCTGTCCTGCGCCGCCCTCTCGTTCGCTCTCCTTGCGACGAAGGGAAGCTTGTGCGTTCCAGACCGGGTTTTCTCCTACCGAGACCAGGAAGATCCGGGGTCTCCCCGCGGGTTCTTCTGGTTCTCCTCGCCTTAGCGCTCGTAGCCACTCTGGCTGTCCGGCCCGAAATGATCGACCGGCTAACCGGTGCCGCGTCAAGGGCCAGCGACGAGCCCGAGGACTGGAAAGAGACCACGGCTGACGAGCAGTTGCGGTTCGACCAGTGCCTGATGTCCGACGGGCTGCGCCTGGGCGGCCTCAACGCCTACGGCCTCGCTCAAGATGCTCTCAACCAGTCTCCCGAGAAACTGCACGAACTGGCGGAACTCGACGACACCTTCTCCGGCCCGCTCAGCCGCGCCTACGACAAAGACCAGGAGGACTGGAAGAACACCTGGGAGCGCCTCCGCAGCCAGGAAACGGCCTGGGGAGCTCCGCTCAACGACCTCAACGGCGTGCCCGGCTGGTTCACCCGGCCTGACGGCACCAGGGAGAACGACAACTTCTACGCCCAGACCGGGCTGGACAAGTGAGCCGGCGGCGCCCGGTGGTACCAGAACTTCGACTTCTACGACCCCACCCCCAAAGCGGGCGAAAAGACGGTCAAGGCCGTCAAGGACCTCGGCACCCCCTTGTACAAGGACCCGGACCCGTCGCTCCCCCGGGATGAGTGGAACCGGCTCAATCACGAGTACAACGCGTTCCAGCACCTGACGAACTGGTCCATGGAGCCCACCGGCGCGGACAACGCCCGCATCTTCCTTGCCTCCGGCGGGTTCCCCCGTACCGCTCCCGCACCGGGCAGTTCGGAGTTCCGGATCGCGGTCGAGGACATGAAGACGCGGTTCTCCACGTGTACGTGGCGGAACCCGGTCGACCCGGACATGGCCCTGCGCACGGTGGAGGACACCGCCGCGAAGGAGTGGCAGCAGGAGATCGCCTCCCAGTCCGTGCCCCGCAACCAGATCCTGAACGCCGGCAAGGACGCCAGCACGGCCCTCACCACGGGATCGGCCGCGATGGCGGACCTGCTGGGCCAGTCCTGGATCGCCGACCACCTGGCCCGCTGGCAGAGCTGGTGGGCCCCGGGAGGGGGCGGCTGGATCGGCGACTCCCACGTGACCATCAAGGTGCACGACGCCAACGGCAACTGCCTCGACGCCCAGAACGGCGGGACCAGCAACGGCACCCCCGTCCAGCTCTATCCGTGCAACGGCACCAGCGCCCAGGACTAATTCATCGTGGGCCACGGCATCGGGCCCGTCCTGCAGAACGCCAACGCGGACAACAAATGCCTCGACGTGCAGAACAACGGCACGGACAACGGCACCAAGATCCAGCTCTGGGGATGCAACGGAACTCCGGCACAGGTGTGGACCTACAACACCCGTGCCACCACCGCACTGAAGAACGCCGGGACGGGGAAGTGCCTGGACCTGCACACCTTCGACAAGGGCCGCACCGCGTGGCTGTGGACCTGTAACGGGAGTTCGGCGCAGCGGTTCAATGTCATTCCGTCCGGCCATGACGGGACCTCCCACTCCTGGTACCCGAAGAAGGAGCAGTTCGACAAGGCGGAGAAGGACGTCGCTGCCGCGCAGGCGCAGGCGAAGAAGCAGCTTGCCGTCATCAAGGCGCAGGCCGCTGTGGCGAAGCGGGCGGCTGCCTCGTCCGATACCGCAGAGCAGGCCGCCTACGGCATCGCGGACGCCAATGGTGCGCCGCGGGGGCGTGGTCTGCTGGTGGGGCAGCAGAAGGCTCAGGTCACCAAGGGGGCTGCCGCCGCGCTGGAGGCGTTGGTAAAGGCCGGGGAGACCGCGGAGGCCGCTACCCGGGCTTCGGCGGGTGACAGTCAGACCATCGCGCAGCGGGCGTTGGCGCAGACCGCGCAGTCCAAGGCCGAGTTCCGTAAGGAAGCGGCCCATACGGCCGAGGTGCAGGCGAAGGCCGCTGCGGAGGCGGCGAAGGTCCACCGGGACAACGCCAAGGCGGATATGGAGACTGCCAAGGCGAAGCTGGCCGATGCCACGAAGGCGGAGGCGGATGCGCGGACGGCGGCGGCGACGGCGCACGCGAAGCGGCTCGCGGCCGAGTCGGAGGCGGCCACCGCGAAGGCGGAGAAGGAGACCGCCGCCGCCAAGCAGGCGGAAGCCGCGCAGCACAAGACCAACGCCGAGGGCTATGCGGCCAAGGCGAAGGACGCCAAGGAGCAGGCCGAGGCGGCCGAGACCACCGCGACCTCGAAGCGCGATGCCGCGAAGAAGGCCAGTGACAAGGCCCGCGGCCTGCGGGACGACGCGTGGGACGCGGCGCAGAAGGCCGATGCCGCGCGGGCCAAGGCGGATGCGAAGGACGCCTACGCCCAGTCCCTGGAATCAGGCGACGCCGCAAAGGAAGCAAGAGCCGCGGCCGACACCGCGGACGCCGCCGCCACCAGTGCGGAATCGGCGGCGAAGTCCGCGCGCGGGGAGGCGGATGCGGCGACCAGGGCCGCGGCCGATGCCGATGCAGCAGCCACCCGTGCCGAGGCCGCCGCCCAGCGGGCCCGGGCCGATTCCGATGCCGCGCAGGCCGCCAAGGCCAAGGCGGATGCCGCCGTGAAGACCGCGACCAGCGCGGCCGCCGATGCCATCCGGGCCTCACAGGACGCCGCCGCCGAGGCCAAGCAGGCCGTCGAGGAGGCCGACGAGGCCGAGGCGCAGGCGAAGACCGCGAAGGAGCACGCGGACGCGGCGAAGAAGGAGGCCGGCACGGCGCTGGCGGCGTCCGCGAAGGCCGCCGGGTTCGCCCACGTCACCGCGCAGGCGGCAGCCGATGCGGGGAACGCGGCCAAGCAGGTCGCCGATCCGGCGAACGACGCGATCCAGCTCGGCTCCCCCTACGTCGACACCGACAGCATCGCCGGTCTCGTCGTGCTGACCGGGCAGAATTCGAAGACGATCGCCGAGCAGCAGCAGGCCGTCGCCGAGGCGCACGCCAAGAACGCGAAGGACGAGGTCGCGCTCGCCGAGAGCCTCGCCCAGGCGGCGGAGGGCGACGCCAAGGAGGCGTACGAGCACGCCGCCAAGGCCGCCCAGTACGCGGCGGACGCCCGCGGCTACGCGAAGGACGCCCTGGGGTACGCGGCCGACGCCGCCGGCTACGCGGCCGCCGCATCCAAGTCGCTGGCCCGCTCGGTCGAGTACGCCCAGCAGGCCGCCGAGGATGCCGTTGCGGCCGACAAGGCGGCAGGCCGGGCCGAAGGCTATGCCAGCGACGCACGGGCCTCCGCCGACCAGGCGGCCCTCGACGCCTCCGCCGCCCGCCAGGCAGCCGCCGAAGCCGAACAGGCCGCCCGCGACGCCCGCGACGCGGCGACCCGCGCCGACCAAGCCGCCATCGAAGCGGAGCAGTACGCCAAGGACGCCCAGAAATACGCCAAGGACGCCCAAGACGCCGCCGAGCAGGCGGAGAAGGAACACGCCAACAAACAGGTCGCCGCAGGTGCCGGCACAGGCATCGACAACACCTTCTACGTGATCGACAAGATCACCGATGTGGACGTCAGCAATGAGACGTGCACCCTCGACCCCTTCAAGGGGTGCGATGTCACCTACACAGTGACGTTCAACGCCACGGTCAGCTTCTACCTGTGCCTCAACCCGGATGTCCCCGCCACCGAGGCCGGGTGCCCGAAGTCGGACACCGTCTTCCTCGGCACCCAGACCTTGCAGCACCTGACGCAGAAGGTGCCGAAGCACTATTCGGCGTGGGACATCACCAAGGAGGTCGACAAGGCATTCATCAAGAGTCTGTGGAACGCCGTCACCTACGACTTCAAGCACTGCAACTTCAGTAGCTGGAGCGGATCCGGACACTGCGCCCTGGCCGGAATGGTGATCATCCCGCCGGCGAAGATCACGGAGGCAGTGCAAGCGGTCAGAGCCTTCGAAGAGGCGCTGCGTGCCGGTGTGAGCGTCGAGGAAGCCATAGGTCGCTTGAAAGTAGCGGATGCCGCGACTGTGACGGCGCTCGAAGCCAACATAGCGGAACATCTCGCAGCCATTGAGGGAATCAAGGATGCGTGCGGCGCGCTGGAAGCCCGCCTGGTCGAATACATCCGTCGCTTCTCTCTCGGCGTCGACCCGGCAAAGGGGCTGAAATTCAATCAAGGCGAAATGCAATCGGCACTGCGCGTGGAGAACGAGCGCGGAGTCAGCCTCACCCGCGACCGGAGCGGAGACTTGGAATGGTACGACCACAAGGGACGCGGGTATGACGCAGTCGGGAACTCACCCTCACAATACCTAAAGGTCCCGCAGTTCATCAGCTCCATCAAAGCGCACTTGCTGAAGACGGAAAAGAGCGGCAGATTCGTTTCGTTCGTGCCGGTGGACGTGTCCACCTACACGGCTGAGCAGATCGGCGCCATCAAGGCAGCCGTCAACAAGCTGCCGGAAGCGGACCAAGCGCGGATCTTCTACATCGGCGACCACAGCTGATCGAACGACAGTACTCTGCGGTAGGCGGCCATCGCATGGCCGCCTACCGCACACCCCCATAGCAAGGAGCCCGATGTCCAAGCTCGTCTCTCTACCGGGCCCAGAGGCAACAGAGACCCTCAACTGGTTCGCGACCGGCGGACTCTTCGACGATGTCGCCGCCTTCATCCTTCAGCACATCCGGGATGAGCGCGCCAAACAAGAGGTGACCGCGGGAGCAGCATCGGGGCACCTCTTCCTGGGCGACCTCCCGGAATCAGTCCTGCAGGACGTCCTGCTGGCACTCCGTGATGAACTGCCCGGGTATGTGAATTCGGCGATCTATCCTCCGAGCAGGACATCCGCGATGGATTACCCGGAAATCTTCATCGCGCGCGCCAAGTCCCTTGCGCACATGGCGGGCAACAGCATCGCCCAGCGCGAAGGAACGCAGGGTGCGAGCGAACTCGGAGAGCAAAACCCCACCGTGGTAGCAACCCGGTCCGAGCCAGGTATACCACTGCGAGGGCAACCGCTGTACCAGGACCCGGGTGACATCGACTTCCTCTGCGACACCGACTGCCGAGCCGAAAAACTGTCGCGCGCCGGCGCTGATGGATCCACAAGCATCCGCATCGGCACCGTGTGCCTCGAAGTGGGCATCACGACGCAGCAGTTGCTGTACGTCCACGGATACAGCCCACGGTCTTCCTGGCAATCGGCGCGGTTCGAGGACCAGCGCATGGCCCCCGGCGAGGTATTCGTCGTTCCTGACAAACCGTTTGTCCCGGGCGTGCCGGTAGTGCTGGGCCAGAGGGACAGCTGGCGCACGGAGTACGACGAACGGTCCGGCTGGCTCCGCATCGCTGCAGCAGGCGAGACGGAAGGCGTCGTGACCTTGATCGCCGACGATACCGGCGTGGGCATGTATGACGAGTGTCTTGTATCTGTGTGGCTGAGGTTCCAGCAGCACCGATGAGGCGTGCAGAGCGCGAGCGGCGCGGCATGCCCAATGAGAAGACCTGATCCGCCCCGCGTCCGTAGGCGACCGAAAACAACACCAAGGAGGCCAAGTTCATTTTCAAGCTCAAGCGACCGTCATGAGCTACAGCCTGGGCCTGTACAGGTTCGTGGACGGCGAGCTGGCCGAGTCGGACGCAGACATAGTCCGGACGGTCCTGACCCCGTACGAAGCGGCTCCCGCGACGGTCTCTGCGGACGGTATGGAGTACTGGATCCGTGCCGCTGACGGCAGCGAGACCGAAGTGTCCCTCTGCGACAAACTCATCGTTATCGAACGCCCGCAGGTCGGTGACGTGTGGAAGGTCATTATCGAGCTGGCGGACCAACTCGGCATGGGGATCCTCATCCCCGATGGCGCATTCTTGTGCCGGGAGGAAATGCGGGCACACCTTCCCGAAGGTATGGAGAACTGCACCGTTTTGGTCCCGGAGATCACCCTCGGGATATTCGAAGAGGCTGCTGGACCGTTCAAACATCCACTGACCTCACATTCTACCTAGAGGGCGTCTGAAAAGCCGGGCAGCGGGCTGGTCTTGCGAGGCGCCGCACGAGGAGCATGGCCATGGTGAGGTAGATGGCGTTCTCTGAACACACGCTCAGGTCCTCGTAGTCCTTCGACAGGCGGCGGCACCGTCCCAGCCAGGCGATGGTCCGTTCTACCACCCAACGTCGCGGGGCCACTGCGAAGAGGGGCACGGCCGGAGGCGGTGTCCCTGCCTTCGCCCAGGTCGAGCGGAATCCTCCGTCGCGGCGCTGCACGACCTGCACGGTGATGCCGGTGGTTTCCCGGGCCCAGGCATGGAAGTCGGCATCGCGGTACCCCTGGTCCGCCCATACGAGCCGAAGGCGCGGAAAGACACCGGCAGCCTGGGAGAGCAGCACCGCGGCGCCATCACGATCGCCCACGCTCGCCGGGCTCACGCAAGCGGCCAGGACGGTGCCGCAGGTATCGACGAGCAGGTGCCGCTTGACGCCGTTGACCTTCTTGCCGCCGTCGTACCCGTGCAGGCCACCGCGTTCGCTGGCCCTCACGCTCTGACTGTCCACTATGGCCCCGCTGGGAGTGGCATCACGGCCGAGCTGCACCCGCTCGCGTTCGCGCAGAGCCGTCAACATCCGCTCCCACACACCTTTTTGCTGCCATCGCCGCCAGTAGTGATAGACGGTCTGCCACGGCGGCAGGTCATGCGGCAACAATCTCCAGGCACAGCCGGCCCGCAGCCAGTACGCCAACGCGTTCAGAATCTCCCGCCGCGCGTGCATCGCCGGCCGACCACCGGGCTTGACCGCCGGAACCAGCGGACAGAGGATCTCCCATTCCCGATCGGACAGATCAGTCGAGTAACGGGAACGCAGCCCCCACACCCCAGCTCCTGAAAGTGCGCCACCGCCCCGCTATCAGGGAACTTGCCCGCTGACCGGCTTTTCAGACGCCCTCTGCTGACCTTCAATACGTGATGTCGTCATGGCGGAACGGGCGTGAGTCCGGTACCGGTGAGGCAGCCGTCGATGACGTCGGGGCGGTATTGGAGCTGGCGTAAGCCCCGGCGGACGGCGGTGATCAGATTCTGGGGGCCAGCGAACGCGCGGTTGGCCGTGGTGGTGCGCCGCAGCACTGACCAGACGCCCTCGACGGGGGTTGAGGTCGGGTGAGTAGGGCGGGAGCTAGAAGACGGTGAACCAGGTCCGATCAGCAATGTAGCGGCGCATTCCGGCCGACAGGTGGGTGTTCAAGTTGTCCCAGACCAACACGATCGGGCCGCCGAGTTGCTGGTGCGCGATCTGGATCAGGTCGCGGTAATCCCGCCAGGAGAAGCTTTTGCGTCCGTCGAGCCGGGCGTCGGGGCACGGCCGGTAGATCAGCCGCGAGCGTTCGCCGGGTTGTAGCAGACGAGAGCGGCGACAGACAGCCGACGGCGGGAACGGCCTCGCACACGCACCACGGGAGTGTGGCCGCGGCGGGACCAGGAGTCTTCGCCATCTTCGAACGTGCTGGTCGGATGGGCTGGCATGGCGCTCGGCTGGGGTGCTCGTGCTGGTGGCGGGCGGGAATCTGCGGTCTTGATCGTCTGTCAGCGGTCAGCTTCGAGGTTGGTCAGGACGAGCAGGGTGCGCAAGAGCTGGGTGGCGCGGGCGGGGTCGGTGCGGAGCTTGGTGAGGATCCGCCACGCCTTGAGGTTCGCGAAGCCGTGTTCGACGGGCGCGCGTCCGGCGGCCAGGATCCGGTTGGCCCGCTTCTGGCCGGGCGTGAGCTTGCGGGCGCGGGTGGCCTTGTAGTCGGTGACGATGACCAGGTCATCGGGGTTCTCGGGCTTATCCACGCCGAGGAAGCCCAGGTCGGCCAGGGCGCCGAGACCGGCCGCCTTCAAGTGCTCGACGAGCTTGTCCCGGCGGGCGACGGTGGCGTCGTGGGTACGGCCGGGCCCCAGCTCCTCGCCGACCTGGTTGGTCGACACCGCTCCGCCCGCACCCCGCACGATGGCGAGGATGCGCTGGTAGTTCGGCGGCAGCGCCTCCTCGGCCACACCGGGCCCGCGGTGCGGGACCAGCAGCACCGCGTGGCCCGCGACCGGCGCCGTCGGGAGCGCAGCCGCCTCCGTCTCCGCAGCGAGCTGCTCGGCCATCCGCTTCCAGACCCGTTCCGCGACGGCAAGTTCGTCCCGCTCGGCCCGCACCTGGTCGAGCTGCTTGACCAACTGGATTTCCAGTTCGTCGAGTTCCGCGCGTCGCGCCGCGGTCCGTTCTGCGATCTCGGACTCCACCATGAACCGGATCGTAGGCGGCACCGGGCCGACGACGGGGCGGACCCGGCGAAACCGCCCCGGCCCGCCCCGTGGGCGGCGGGTGCTTCGTGTATCGCTACTTCAGTGTCTGCAGGAGTTCCCGCTCGCGCTCCGTGCTCAGCCCGGCATGTCGGGGCCGCTCAAGTCCCTGCTCGCGTTCCCAGCGCAAGGTTGCCTCCAGCAGTTGTGCTCGGGGCCTGTGCCGCAGACCGGTTGCGGTCGCCGCGGTGCCGTTGCGGGCTCCGAAGCCGGCCCATTCCGGGTCGGCCACCCACAGTGCGAGCGATTCGGGCCCCATCGCCTGGACCACCTTCTGCTCGAGCAGCCAGTCGTCTTCCGCTTCCACCACCGGCCCGGTGTGTCCGCCGATCTCCCGCGACAGCGTGATCCACTCCGAAAGCGCCACGGCCGGCCCGACCGCGTTGTACGTCCCGGCCGTCCCCTTCTCCGCGCAGTCGAGCAGCCAGGCAGCAAGGTCTTGTGCGTCGATCACTTGCGTCGAGACATCCGAAGATGCCGGTACCAGCAGCGGGGACTGCGGCGCGCGGGCCGCCCGAGCGACCCAGTACCCGGATCGGCCACTGTGATCGCCCGGCCCACCGATCAGGCCTGGCCGCGCTACAAGAAGCCGTTCTCCCAGTACGGCGGCTGCGGCTTCCTCGCAGGCGACCTTGGCCTGTCCGAACTCGTCGTGGCCGACTGCCTCTCGCTCCGTGGCGGTAAGCAGCTGCGCCGATTCATCAGCGCCCGGCTGGGCGTGCGAGGCATAGGCGCTGACCGACGACACGTAGGCCCAGTGTCCCGCCCGCTCGGACAGAGCCCGCAGCGCACCGCGGACGAAGCCCGGCTGCCATGACACCTCCACGACGGCATCCCAGTCCTGACCGCTGACTTCTTCGTACGCCGCCGCATCATGCCGGTCCGCGGCGATCAGTACCGCGCCCTTGGCCGCAGCGCCGCTCTCCCCACGTGCCAGACACGTCACCTGATGCCCGCGTTCCACCGCCTGCCGCGAAATCTCGCGGCCGACCCACGCTGTTCCACCCAGAACCAAGATCTTCATCAACTAACTGAAACACGCCGCATGAGCCTGGGTGCACTTGCTTCGCCGAGGGCGTAGTGACCCTCACGCCACCCAGCTCTTGCGCGCCCTGCTCGTCCTGACCAACCTCGAAGCTGACCGCTGACAGACGATCAAGACCGCAGACTCCCGCCCACCACCAGCACGAGCTCCCCGGCCGAGCGCCACGCCAGCCCCACTGACCAGCCTGTTCGAAGATGGCGAAGGCTCAATGAAAATGCATTTCAGCTGCTGGTGCCCAGGCAGGGAAGGCCCGCGGCGGTGCACTGACATCGGCCACCGGCACCGGACCAGCACATCGCAACCGGACCCTGGATGAACGAGCAGCGCTTCCTGCGGGACGGAGTTGGCCCGTCCGAGGGCGCGGTCGGCTGCCGTCGGCGGGGAACGCGCGGGACCGGGCAGGCCGGTGTGGGGGCCTGCCGGGCCCCCGCACCGCGCCGTTGTCAGGTCGCGAGGCCGCGGATCACCGCCGCCTTGTCGATCTTGCCGAGAGCGGTGCGCGGCAAGTCGCGCAGCACCCTTATCTCGTCCGGCAGTTTGAAGGCGGCAAGGCCGCGCCCGGTCAGGTGGGCGTTCAGTTCGGCTCGGGTGGGCGGTGCTCCGCGGGGTACGACGCAGGCGCAGGAGCGCTCGCCCAGGTGCGCGTCGGCCAGTCCGACCAGTACGGCGTCGTAGACCGCCGGATGGGTCAGCAGGTGGTTCTCCACCTCCTCGACGGGAACCTTCTCGCCGCCCCGGTTGATGACGTCCTTCAGGCGTCCCTCCACCACCAGGTGCCCGGACGGCAGGCGCCGCGCCAGGTCGCCGGTGCGGAAGAAGCCGTCCGGGGTGAAGACACGGGCGTTGTGCTCCTCGGCCCGGTAGTAGCCGCGCATGGTGTAGGGGCCGCGGGCCAGCAGTTCGCCGGTGTCGCCGTCCGGCACGTCCGCGTCGTCGGGGCCGACGACGCGGATCTCGTCGTCCGGGCTGAGCGGGCGGCCCTGCGTGTCGAGGACCAGTGCCTCGGGGTCGTCGAGGGCCGTGAAGCACAGCAGGCCCTCCCCCATGCCGAAGACCTGCTGAAGCCGGCAGCCCAGTTCCGGGGTGACGCGCGCCGCGGCTTCGGCCTTCAGCCGGGACCCGCCGACCTGGAGGAGGCGCAGGCTGGACACGTCCTCCTCGGCCCATTCGAGGGCTTCGAGCCACAGCAGGACCAGGGAGGGAACGAGCGAGGTCATGGTGACGCGTTCGCGCGCGATGAGCCCGAACGCGGCGTCGGGGCTGGGGTCGGGGCACATGACGACGGTTCCGCCCGCGTCGAGTACGCCCAGCATGCCGGGGCAGGCCAGCGGGAAGTTGTGTGCTGCCGGCAGTACGGTGAGGTACCGCGTCCGCGCGGTCACCCCGGCGACGGCGGCGCTCGCGGTGGCGTTGTACGCGTAGTCGTCGTGGGTGCGGGGGATCAGCTTGGGGGTCCCGGTAGTGCCGCCGGACAGCAGCAGGACGGCCACGTCCGACGGATCGGGACCGGGGGGCAGCGGCAGCGGCCCGGTGGGCAGCGACGCCAGCGGGGTGAACTCCTGCGCCTCGCCGGCCACGATGACGTGCCGCAGACGCGGGGCGCCGTCGCGTACCGCGCGGGCGAGCGTACGCGCGTCGAAGCCGAGATGGGTGTCCGGGACGACGTAGGCGACGGCCTCGGACACCGCGAGCAGGTTGGCGATCTCCGCCTCCCGGTGCGCGGGCAGGGCCATCACCGGTATGGCGCCCAGCCGGAAGAGGGCGAAGGAGAGTTCGACGAACTCGGCCGTGTTCGGCAGATGTACCACCACGCGATCGCCGCGGGCTATGCCGAGGTCGTGCAGTCCTGCCGCCAGCCGGTCGGCGCGTACGTCGAGTTCCTGGTACGTCCATCGCCGGCTCTCGTCCACGAGGGCGAGCGCATCGGGCGTGGCGGCTGCCCGGTCGCGCAGCAGGGAGCCGAGGGTACGGCCGCGCCAGTGTCCGCGGGCGCGGTAGCGCTCGGCGTACTCGGCGGGCCAGGGAATGAAACCGTCGGGCATGGTCAGACCTCCCTCGGGACGACGTGGGGTGCGACGCTGCGGAGCTTCTCGCAGGTCTCCTCGTACTCGCGGGCGGGGCGCGAGGCGCCGACGACACCGGCCCCGGCCCGCAGCCAGGCCCGGCCGCCTCGCTGGTAGACCGCGCGCAGCACCAGGGCCGCGTCGAGGGCGCCGTCGCTGGAGGCGCGCAGGACGGCGCCCGCGTAGGGGCCGCGCCGCTCGCTCTCCAGCTCCCGGATGAGCCGCCGCGCGGCCTGCTTGGGGATGCCGGACGCGGTGACCGGTGGGAAGACCGCGCCCAGGGCGTCCCACCCGGAGTGGTCCGGGGCGAGGTCGGTGACGACGCGGGAGGCGAGGTGCTGGACGCTGCCGCGCGGTTTGACGGTGAGGAACTCCGTGACGCGGGTGGTGTCCGGCGCCCCGATGCGGGTCAGTTCCTCCACGGCGAGCCTGACGGACATGGCGTGCTCGTGCACCTCCTTGGGATCGCGGTGCAGTTCCGCGCGCAGGACCGCGTCGGTGCCGGCGTCGCCGGTCAGCGCGCGGGTGCCGGCCAGCGGCTGGGTGGAGGCGGTGCCGTCGCCCGGCGCCTCGATGACCGTCTCGGGGCTGAACCCCGCCGTCTGGAGGCCGTCGAGGTCGAGCAGGAAGGAGCGTGCGGGCGTGTTGGCCCGCCGTCCGGCGAGGTACGTGGCGGGCATGTCCACCCCGAACGGCACGGTGACGGTGCGCGACAGGATGACCTTCTCCAGGCGGCCGGCGGCGATCTCGGTGACGGCGCGGGAGACGTGGTCGTGGTACTCGGTGTGCGGGGTGTGGACGTCGACGGGCGCGGGGGCCGGTGACCGCTCGTCCTTCCAGGGTGCGGCGTCGAGGAGTTTGGCGACGCGGCCGATGACCGCGGGGTCGGCCGAGCGGATGGTGGCGCCCCGGGGCGTGAGGGTCAGCTCGGTCGCCGGAACGATCAGGTGTCCCAGGAGGGTGTCCGCGCCGGGCGCGTCAGGGGGGAGGGACGATGCCTCGTGGAGGCCGCCGTCCCCGAGTTCGAACGCGAGCCAGCCGTACGCGTTCCACTCCCCGGGCCCGATCCGGTCGAGGGCGGAGCGGATGGCCCGCCAGGGGTTGCCGGTCAGGGGGCTGGTGGTCTCGGCCGTACCGGTGCCGCGGGTGCGTACGCCGCGGGCGTCGACGAGGATCTCGGCGCGGGCGTCGCCCGCTATGTGCCAGGTGCCCTCCTGTTCGTAGACGACGTAGTCGCCCAGCAGTCCCGAGGCGGCGACGCAGGTGGCGGCGGCGAGGGGGTCGAGAGGACCTTCGACAGAGGTGTGGTGGTGCTGTTCGGTCATGGGTGGGTTTCTCCTGAGTCAGCCGTGGCGCGGGGTGCGCAGCGGTGCGGCCACGAGGTCGGCCACGCGGGCCACGTTCGGTTCCTCGATGCAGCTGAAGTGGTTGCCGTCGACGACGGTGACGGGCAGGTCGTCCAGGCACACGTCCCGCCAGAAGGCGAGGGTGGTGTCGTCCATGCCGGGGGCGAAGCCGGACGCGCCGCCCGGCAGCAGGAAGCGCATGTCCCCGGCGTACGGGTCCAGGTGGACGCGGGCGCTGAGGAAGCTCTGCCGGAAGACGGCGAACATGGCCGCGACCATCTCCGGCGGCACGTCCTGGCCGCCGGCCGCGGTGGCGGCGCGGGCGTACGCGGCGAACCGCTCGTCGCGGGTGTGGGAGGCCAGGTGACGGAAGAAGGCTCCGGCGCGGTCGAGTTCGAGGTCGCCGCCGACCTCGGAGAGCGCGCCGTGCGGCACCTTGCCTCCGTTGGCCTCGACGGCGTGCATGAACCCGCGGACGACGGTGTCGCTCCCCGGGTCGCCGTAGCCGGTGTCGGCAAGGGAGATGTGCAGGTTGGGGACGAAGAGGATCTCGGTCATCAGGTCGTCCTCGACGTCGACGACGACGGGGTGGCTGCTGATCAGGACGAGGTCCTCGACGATCACTCCGCGCTCGTCCAGGCGTCGGGCGACCTCGGTGGCGTAGAGGCCGCCCAGGCAGTAGCCGATGAGCTGGACCCGGTCGCGGCCCTCGGCCAGGAGACGTTCGGCGTAGTCGTCGGCGGCGCGTTCGACGACGGTGGCCGGGTCCTGTCGCAGGTAGTGCTCGGTGTCGTCGATGACGACGCCGAGGACGGGCCCGAGATCCTGGGCGACCAGGCGCGCCGCCAGCGGGCGGTAGCAGTCCATGGTGCCGAGTCCGGCGTGGAACATCACCCGCAGCGGGCCGTCGCCCGTGGTGCTGAAGGGCACCAGGGCCGCCCTGCTGCCCGGAGCCCGTCGGGCCTGCGGCACCGCCTCGTCCGTCCGCCGCCCGTCCCGCTCGCGCAGGAACGCGGCGAGGGCTGCGACGGCGGGGTGGTTGAGGAGGTGGCGCAGCAGGGTGTCGAAGGGGACACCGGCCGCCTCCGGGACCTCCTCGCGCAGGCGGCCGGCCATGCGCGCCATGATGAGGGAGTCGGCGCCGTGGTCGTAGAAGTTGCCGGTGCGGCCGACGCCGCCTCGGGGCAGGGCCTCGGACCACAGGGCGATCAGCCGGGTCTCCAGTGCGTCGGCGCCTTCGTCCTCCCCCGCCGTGGTCGCCGTGCCGGTGTCCGCCGGGGCGGTGCGCCAGCCGGCGAGGGTCTTGCGGTCGACCTTGCCGTTGGCGGTGAGCGGCAGCGCGTCGGCCACCTGGATCTGGGTGGGGATCATGGGGGCGGGCAGGCGGTCGCGCAGGAAGGCGGCCAGTTCGGTCTCGGTGACCGGGGTCCGGTCGCCCTTGATCCGGGCGGCGAACAGGTGGAGGTGCTGCGCGGCGAGCGGGTGGTCGTCGCCGGGCAGGGTGAGCACGTCGTGCACGCCCTCGTCGCGCAGCAGGCCGAGCCACTGGTCGCGGTCGAGGTAGGAGGTGCCGCCGAGAGCGCGGTCGTCCTCGGGTTCGGTCATCATGAACGCCTGCGAGGCGAGGATCCAGGGGTGTTCGCGGGTGGGCTCGGTGAAGACCAGCAGTCCGCCGGGGGCGGTGAGTTCGAGCAGCCGGCGCAGGGCGGCCCGGATGTCGCGGGCGTTCTCCAGCACGCCGGCGGCGAGCACGATGTCGTACCCGTTCGGTGCGAGGCCCTGGGCCCGGTGGTCGGTGTCGACGTCGAAGACGCCGAAGGTCGGCTTCGGGCGGTCGCGGTCGCCGAAGCGGCGGCGCGCTTCCGGCAGGAAGAAGGCGGCGGCATCCGTGAAGTGGTAGGTGCCGTCGCGGGCGGACAGGGCTTCGAGGGCTTCCTCGGTGGTGCCGCCGGTGCCGGCGCCGACCTCCAGGACACGCAGCGAACGCTCCTCGGGGTGGGCGTCCGCAGCCTGTACGAGCAGGGTCCCGACGGCGCGGTTGAGGTAGCGGGCCGCGGCGTTGCGCCGGTAGAGAGCGTGGGCGGTGTGGAAGTCGCCGTCGGGGAAGAGGAGTTGGACAGGGTCCTGGCGGCCGGTGAGCAGGTCGGGCAGGCGGTCGGTGTGGCTGCGGACATAGGTCAGGACGTCACGCGAGGCGACCTGCTCGCTCCATGCCTTCTCGGCTCGCTCCCAGAGCGCGGCGGCTGTGGACGCCTCGGGCGCCCCGATGTCCTGGGCGGCCAGGACGTCGAGCCAGCGGCGCACCAGCCAGTGGTGGCGCGGCTCGACGCCGGCCCGTTCGAGATCCTCGTCCGTGGGGAGCCCGGCGGGCGAGGGCAGCAGGCCGAGCTCGCCGAGGGCGCCGGCCATGGCGGCCAGGACGGCGTCGTCGAAGGCGTCCACGTGGGCTGTCATCTCGTCGTGCCCGAGGCGCGGCACGGCGGCTTCGGCGGCAGCGGCGACCCCCGCGGCCGGCAGAGCGGGGACGGCGGCCGTGCGGGCGGGCTCCACGGCGGCGAAGAGCGCCCGGCCGACGCCCTGGCCGTCGACCACGGCGGCAGCCGCGGCGACGGCGGGGTGTTCCTGGAGAGCGGTCTCGATCTCGCCCAGTTCGATGCGGTGGCCGCGGACCTTGACCTGGGTGTCCTGCCGGCCGAGGAACTCGATCTCGCCGCCGGGCAGGTAGCGGCCCAGGTCACCGGTGCGGTACAGGCGTTGCCCGTCGGCGGGGTGCGTCAGGAAGCGGTGGGCGGTGGCCTCCGGGTCGCCCAGGTATCCCTGGGCGAGGCCGTCGCCGCTGATGTACAGCTCCCCCGGGACCCACACCGGCCGGTCCCGTGATTCGGCGTCGAGGACACGGAATCCCTGGTTGGCGAGCGGCAGACCGTACGGGACGCTGCGGCGGCCCGCGTAACTTCCTTCACATACATGGTAGTTCGACCAGATGGACGCCTCGGTCGCGCCCCCGAGGGCCACGGTGCGCAGGTTCGGCAGCAGGGCGGCCAGCGTGTCGGGGAGGGTGACGGGCACCCAGTCGCCGGAGAGCAGCGCCAGGCGGAGCGTGGACAGGTCGTGGCCGGGCCCGGACTCCAGGTATGCGGCGAGCATGCCCATCAGGGCGGGTACCGAGTTCCACAGGGTGATGCCGTGTGCCTCGATCAGTTCGGCCCAGTGGGAGGGGTCGGTACGGCGTTCGGGTTCGGGCAGTACGAGGGCGCCGCCCGCGGAGAGCGGGCCGAAGATGTCGTACACGGACAGGTCGAAGCCGAGGGCGGCCAGGCCGAGGACGCGGTCGTCGCCGGTCGTGCCGAAGCGGCGGCCGATGTCGGCGAGGGTGTTGAGGGCGGCGCGGTGGCTGATGACGACACCCTTGGGCAGTCCGGTGGAGCCGGAGGTGTGGATGACGTAGGCGGGGGCGTCGGGGTCCGGGCCGGTGACCGGGGCGGCGGGCGCCTGCGCGGGCGCCAGGGTGTCCACCGCGATGACCGTCCGGGCGGCGCTCGCGACGGCGCCGGCGCTGTCCCCGGCGGCGGTGGTCCAGGACTGGGTCAGGAGGTGGCGGACCCCCGCGCCGTCGAGCATGGCCGCCCGGCGCAGCGGCGGCTGGTCGGTGTCCATCGGGAGATAGACGGCGCCGGCCAGCAGGGCGCCGAGGACGGCGGCGATCTGGTCGGGGCCCTTGTCCATGACGATCGCGACGTGGTCGCCGGCCCGGCAGCCGTCGGCGCGCAGCCGTTCGGCCACGGCGGCGGCCCGGCCCGCGAGGTCGCCGTAGCTCAGCCGCACACCGGGGGCGATCACGGCGGTGCGGTCGGGTTCCTCGGCGGCGCGGGCGAACACCTCCTGGTGCAGCAGGCCGTCCGGCAGGGGCGCGGCGGTGTCGTTGGCGCGCCGGCGCTCCTCGGACTGCCAGGCGGGCAGCGCCGCCGGCTCCTCGCCGTCCCAGGGCTCGTCACGGCCGGCGAGGGCCCGCAGGTACGCCTCGAAGGCGCCGAACATGTCGTCCGCCATGCCGTCCGGGAAGACCCCCTCGCGGACGTCCCAGTTGACCTGGAGCCCGTCGGCGTCGTCCATGGCCTGGCAGTCGATGAACACCTGCGGAGTCTGGGTGACGCCCGCTCCGTCGAGGCGGCCCTCGGCCCGGCCGCCGTCGCCGTCGTCGCCGAGGCCGATGGCGCTGGTGAAGACGATGGGCATCAGGGCCGCCTCGCGTCCGCGGCGGCGGGCCAGTTCGCGCAGCACCTCCACGCCGGAGCAGAGGCGGTGGTCGAGGTCGTCGAAGAGCCGGGCGGACAGGGCACGGGTCCGCGCGGACAGCGACGCGCCCTCCTCGGGTTCCACGGCGAGCAGGCTGACCGTGGTGAAGTCGCCGACGACCCGGCCGATGTGCTCGTGCAGCGGCAGCCGGTTGAGGACGGTGAGGTTGAGCGTGAACCGGGGGCTGGAGCTCCAGCGGGCGAGCACGGCGGCGTAGGCGGCCAGCACGGCCGAGGACGGGGTCAGGTCACGGGCCCGTGCGCGTTCCTTGAAGTTCTCCCAGTCCTGTGCGCCGAGCCGCGTGAACCGGCGGGTGAAGCGCCCGGGGGCCCCGGTGGCCTCGGGGGGCGCGGCGAGAGGAAGGTCGGGGGCGGGCGGGAGGTCGTCGACGCGGTCCAGCCAGTAGGCGCGGTCCCGTTCATGGGCCGGGGAGTCGCGCAGCGCCCGCTCGGCGAGGAGGTAGTCGCGGAAGCCGATGTCGATCGGGGGCAGCGCGGCGCCGGGGTCGGCGTGGAGCTTCTCGAACTCACCGAGCAGCAGCCAGATGCCGGCCCAGTCGGCGAGCAGGAAGTCCATGGACAGGTGGAGGACGGCGCGGGAGGGGGTGCGGGTGACACGGACGTCGAACAGGGGCCAGGCCAGGGTGTCGTAGACGCGGTGGCCCATCTCGTCGCGGGCGCGGCGCAGCAGCGGCTCCGCGTCCCGCTCGCGCTCGGCGCGCTCGGCGGGGACGCGGAGCCTGGGCGTCTCGGGGAGCACCCGCTGGTGTCCGGTGGGGTCGATGACGGCGCGGAGCATGTCGTGCCGGGCCACGAGGCGGTTCCAGGCCTCTTCGGTGCGCTCGGCGTCGAGGTCGGGGTAGTTGACCTCGATGTAGACGTGGCAGGCGACGCCGCCGTAGCCGAACGCCTCGTTGCGGCCGAGGAGGTAGGCGGACTGGACGTCGGTGAGCGGGAACGGTTCATGGCGGGCGTCCGGGTCGGCGACCAGGTGGGCTGCGCGGGTCTCGGCACGCAGACACTCCAGCACCGCGTCCTTGTGCTTCTTGAGTTCCCGCAACCGCTCGGCGGACAGGACGCCCTTGGGCGCGCGGTAGCGCAGGGAGCCGTCCTCCTCCCACAGGTGTACGCCGGACTGCCGCAGGCCGGCTATCAGTTCTGCCGGGTGTGAGGTGGGGATCGTCATCGGTCGGACTCCTTCGCCGTGGCCGGCGGGATGTTGGCGTTGAATCGGAAGAGGTTGCCGGGGTCCCAGTCGGCCTTGACGCGCCGCAGGCGTGCGTGGCCGGGCTCGCCGTAGGCGGCGCGCACCCACTGGTCCTCGGGGTCGGGCAGCAGATTGACGTAGGGCCCGCGGGAGGCGGACTGGAGGGCCTGCCAGGCGCTGCGCGCAGGGCGGATGTGGTCGGCGCTGTCCGCGTCGCCGTACCACTGGGCGCACAGTTCCACGAACCAGCGGGCGTCGCGGTGGGCGAACGCCGTGGGGCCGGCCGGGGCCCGTGAGATGGCTCCGCCCAGGGCGCCGACGACGGCGGAGAAGTTCGGCCCACCCGCCTCCCAGTGGTCGATGAGCAGGTCGATGGTGTGGTCGGTCAGTTCGGGGAGGAGTTCGCCCCGGTTGTAGACGTGCTGCCGGTCCGCGTCCGGGGGCGAGGGCAGCAGGCGCTGGTACGCGGTGTAGGCGAGGCGGGTGACGCCGTCGGCGGCCGGGCGGACCGGGCCCTGGCGCAGGGGCGCCAGCACCTCGTCCGCCTCGTCGACGGGGCCGAACCAGCTCGGGATCAGTACGACGCAGCGCTCGAAGTGCAGGTCGGTGGGGATGAACGGCAGTGGAGGGGCCGTCCAGACCAGAGTGACGAGGGAGGCGGCGTCGGGGGCGTCGGCGAGCCAGTCACGGGCGGTGCGCAGGGCGGCGCGCGCCTGGTCCGCGGGGTGGACGAGAGGGCCGGCGACGACGCCGTCCACGGGGTGGAGCCGGTATCCGAAGCGGGTGACGACGCCGAAGTTGCCGCCGCCCCCGCGCAGTGCCCAGAACAGGTCGGGGTGGGTGTCGGCGTCGGCGCGCACCTGGCGCCCGTCGGCGGTCACCAACTCGAAGAAGGTGACGTTGTCGCTGGTGAGGCCGTACTGGCGGGACAGGTCTCCCACTCCGCCGCCGAGAGTGTGGCCGGCGATGCCGACGTCGGGGTTGCGCGGGCCGGGCACGGCCAGCCCGGACTGCTGGGTGATGTCGTCGAACTCGCCCCAGGTGAGGCCGGGTTCGGCGACGGCGGTGCGGGCGAGCGGGTCGACGTCGAGGTGTTTCATGCCGCCGAGGTCGATGACCGCGCCGCCGTCGCAGGTGCCCCACCCGGCCACGTTGGCGCCGCCGCCGCGCACGGCGACGGGCAGGCCGTGCCGTCGGGCATGGGCGAGTACGGCCCGCACGTCGTCCGGGTCGGTGCAGCGGGCGATCAGGGCGGGGCGGTGGTCGGCGCGCGCGTTGCGGACGCGGCGGGCCCGGTCGTAGCCGGTCGTGCCCGGGGTCAGGAGCCGGCCGCGGAATCCGTCGAGTGCCGTCATCCCGCCTCGCCCTCCCGGGCCACTGCGGTCAGGACGGCGCCGTGCGTCCTGCCGGGGTCCAACGGCCCGGTGAGCCCGTCGATCCCGACAGCGAGGACTCCGGTGGCGGGGGCAGGCTCGACGACGAGCGGACCGCCCGGATCGAGGTGTACGGCGAGCCGGTCGAAGGCCGCGCGGTCGCGGTCGGACACCCCGTAGCGCACCCGGCCGATGCGGCGGGCACCGTTGAGATGGCGCACCGTGGCGGGCCGCTGCGGCGGGTCGTAGGAGGAGACGGCGAAGGGGAGTTCCGCCGGGCGGGTGGCGAGGAACTGGTAGCGCACGAGGGCGCCGTCGGGGTGCTTGCGGCGCCCGTTCATGACGCGGGACACGCGCACGCCCCCGTCGCGCAGGGTCGTGTGGACTCCGGCGAGGGCGGTGTCGTCGGTCTCCAGGGCGAGGTCGCGCCAGCCCTCTCCGCGGCGGGCCCAGCGGGTCAGCCGCTCCCCCGCCGCGCGGCCGTTGACGGCGGCCATCGGCCATCTCAACAGGCGAAACGCGGAAGGCAGTTGGAAGAACTCGATGAACGGGCCCTCCTCGAACCAGAGCAGGGCGTTGTGCGCGCGCTCGGGGGCGCTGCCGTACACGACGGTGAAGCCGAGCGCTTCGTAGTCCCGCACGACAGCTCCGACATCGTCGACTTTGCACAAGACATGGCTGCATCGCAGCACGGTGGGTTCCCCTCGGGTGGTGGCATGGCGGGTGGTCTTTCGGCGCCGGTGGGCCGGCGGTGCTCAGGTGCGGCGCGGCGGCGCCACGGCGGCGAACAGGCGCTGCCCGAGCGGGGCGAGGGCGTGGTCCTCGCCCGGTGCGGTGACGACCGGGGCGAAGCCCGCGCCGCTCAGGGCGGTGGTCCAGTGCTCGCGGGAGAGGAACGTGGCGCGGGAGGCACGCCGTACGTCCTGCGCCTCGGTCATCATGAATGCCTGAGAGGCCATGATCTCCAGGTGTTCCCGGGTCGGTTCGGTGGCCAGCAGGACGCCGCCGGGCACGAGCAGGTCCGCCAGATGCCGGAGAGCAGCGTCGGTGTCGCGGGCGTTGTTGAGGACACCGGCCGCCACGACGGCGTCGGCGCTGCCCGGCGTGAGCCCCTGCTCGGCCGGGGCGCGGTCGATGTCGTAGAGACCGTGGCGGATGAAGGGGCGGCCGGTGTGGCGCCGTTCGGCCTCGGCGACGAAGAAGTAGGAGACGTCGGTGACCAGGTAGTCGACGGCGGGGGTCCCCGTGTCCGGCCGGTCCTGCGCCAGCGCGGCGGCCACGGCGTCGGTCGTCGCCCCGGTGCCGGCGCCGACCTCGACGACGCGCAGCGGGCGGTCCGGTCCGTGGCGGGCCGCGAGGGAGCGCAGCACGGCGGCGACGGCGGTGTTGAGCCACCGCGCGGTGACGGTGTCACGGTAGACGGCGTCCGCCACGTCGGTACGGCCCTCGGGGAACAGCAGGAGCGCGGCCTGCTGTTCGTCGCGCATCAGGCGGGGCAGACAGTCGGCGTTGGAGCGCAGGTAGTCGACGAAGGTGCGGGAGCCCAGGGCGCGTGACCAGAGGTCCGTGGCGGCGTCCCAGGCCCGCGCGACGGTCTCCGCGTCCACCGGCGGGGCGCCGCGCAGCAGGTCCCCGTCCGCCGTGATCCTGCCGTGTGCGGTGAGCACGCCCAGCCAGCGCCGGATCAGGGACCGGTGGCGGGGGGCGACGCCGACGGTGTGCAGGATCTCCTCGGGGGACCGGGCGCCGTCCTGGTCGCGCAGGGCGCCGCACTGCTGGAGCGCAGCGAGCATGGAGCCGAGGACGGCGTCGTCCAGCAGCCGGACGAAGGTCTCGGACGTGTCGCGCTCGACGGGCCCGACGTGCCGGTCGGCCGCGTCGGCCCCCGCGCGTACGAGCACGGCGAGGTCTGCGGCGTCCGGCTCACCGGCGGACGCCGTCCCGGCGGGGGCGCCGGCCCGCTCCCCGGGCCTGGGCGCCGGTCCGCCGCCGGCAGGCGTGTCCGCCCCCGCCCGGGTGGTCCCTGAGCCGGCCGGGCGCTCCTCGGCCGGGGCGGGGGCGGTCAGCCGCGCCGCGGTCAGCGGCCGGTGGGTGCGGCCGGGGCGCAGGACGGGGTAGCCGAGTTCCTTGGTGACGTCCTGCCACATGCGGGCCAGCGACAGGTGGTACTGGTCGTTCCGCCGGGCGTTGCCGCCCGTGCCGCGGATCGTGGCGCTCAGGTCCCCCAGGTCCTCGCCGATGGCGGCCGTCCACTGGTCGCGCAGCAGGGTGCGGTAGTCGCGGGGGCGGGCCGGGCTCAGCACGGTGGTGCTCGGCTCGGCGAGGTGTCCGGTTCCCTCGGCCTCGAAGTCGAAGCGGTCCCGGACCGCCTCGGGGACGTGCAGCCGGGGGCTGAAGAGCACCGGGCCGTGCGGGTCGGTCAGGGTGAGGCTGCCGCCCTCCGCGCTGAGGGTGATCCGGTGCAGCAGATGAAGGTGGCTGTCCGGGTCGTCGGGGTCGACCTCGTTGTGCACCCGCAGGGTCAGCGGCGTGCCGCCGACGCTGCCGGTGAGCACGGCGAAGGGGCCGTCCGAAGAGGTCTGGCCGGCTCCCCCGTCCAGTGCGCGGATCCGCCACGGCCGCGGGGAGCCGAGTGCCTCGCCGAGGATGTGCAGCAGCGGGAAGACGACCTGCGAGGCGCAGACCGCGTCGATGTGGGCGAGCGGCCCGTGCGCCGCCAGGCGCCGGGCGGCCCCGGTGAAACGGCGGACCTCGGGCAGCCGGACGTAGAGGTTCCCGAACCGGTAGTGCACGGCGTGCCGGCGCGCGAGGCGCAGGCACGCGGCGAGGTCGTCGTGGTGCACCGGCTGTTCCTGGACGACGTGGATGCCGCGTTCCAGCAGCCGCTGGGCCAGTTCGGTGCCGGAACCGCCCAGCACGCCGGAGCGGAGCACGACGCAGGCCAGGTCGATGTCGTCGGGCAGTTCGGCGACGTCCCGGTAGAGCGGGACGCCGTGGCGCCGGGCGCAGGCGAGCGAGCGGTCGCTGCCGGCGGCGAGCACACCGGCGATCTCGAACTCGTCGGTCAGACCGGCCAGTGCGGCCAGGTAGAACTGCCCGAACGTGGTGCCGCAGACCACGGTCCGCAGCGCCCGGCCCGTCCGCGCGGCGGGGGTCCCGGTCGTGTCGGTGTGATTCACAGCGCTCCTTCCTCGACCGCGGTGAGTGCGTCGATCGGCGTCCGGTGGACATCGAGGCGGCACACGGGGGCGGTCGGGGCGGTCAGTCGGGCGAGGGCGGCGGCCGGGTCCAGTGCCTGGTCGGCCCGGTACGTACCCGGCGGCACCGCGCCCCGCCGGACGGCGAGCGCGGCGACCGCCGCGACGGCCCCGGTGAGTTCGGCGACACGGCCCGCCCGCAGCACGGCCGTGCGGGTGGCGGGCCGCCCGCCGCGCGTGCCGTCCAGTTGGACCAGCAGCGTGGTGTACGGAGTGCGCCCCGCCGTGTCGAGCGCGGTGGCCCGGCGCAGTGCCCGCACCGCGTCGGCCCGCCGTGCGGTGCGGGCGGCGGCGAGGGCGGCGGCCAGGTGCTCTCCGTCGACGGCGGTGTACCAGTCGCCGTGGGCGAGCGACAGATCGCGGGCGACGCCTTCCGCCTCGGCGTCCAGATACGGGAGGGCGGTCACCGGACGGGGGAGGAAGGGCAGGTGCAGATCGGTGCGCCGGGTGAGGGCGCCGGGCCGGGGGGTGCCCTGCCGCCAGGCGGCCAGCGGCCGGGCTGCGGGTGAGAGGACTCCGTGCAGGTAGTCGTCGGCGCCGGTGTCGGTGAAGCGGTCCAGCACACCGGTGTGGGCGGTGAGCGTGTGCGCGCCGTCGAAGTGCGCGGCGGCCAGATGCCGGGGCAGCAGCCCGGTCAGTCCGGGCACGGCGCCCGCGTCGTACAGCACGGTCCGCCCGGCGGGGGCCGCCTCCCCGGCGCCGCCGCCCGCGTCGACCACATCGGCGCCGGCCGCGAGCGCGGCGGCGACGACCGGGGCCGAGGTGCGGTGCGAGGGGCCGGCGCAGTGGACCACGAGGTCGCAGCCGTGGACGAAGGCCGCGAGGGACGCCGGGTCGTTGGCGTCGCACACGGCGGGCTCGGCCGCCGCCGGCCGGCCGGGGCCGTTCAGCTCGGCGGCGAGCCGCGCGGCCCGGTCCCTGTCGCGTCCTGCGATCCGCAGGGGTCCCGCACCCCATTGGGTGAGCAGCCGTGAGGCGGCGGCGCCGACCGCGCCGTATCCGCCGATGACACCGATCACAGCGCGCCCTCCTCGGTCTCGCCGGTCTCGGGCAGGAGGCCGGCGACGGCGCCCGCGACCTGTTCGAGGGTGGGGCCCGCGAACAGGGCCCGCAGGGGCAGGTCGGCGTCGAACTCACGCTTGACGGCGGCCAGGAACCGCGTCGCGAGGAGGCTGTCGCCGCCGAGCGCGAAGAAGCTCTGCCGGCGGCCGACGGCGCTCACGCCGAGCAGGGCGGTCCACAGGGCGGCGAGGGACTCCTCCAGCGCCCCTCGGGGCGGCTCGTCGGGGTCGTTCTTTTCGGTGGCGCCGACGAATTCGGCCAGTGCGGTGCGGTCGAGTTTGCCGTTGGCGCCGAGCGGAAGCCGGGTGAGGACCGCGATGGGTTCGGGCACCATGTGCGCGGGCAGCCGCTCGGCGGCCAGGGCGCGCAGCCGGGCGGGGTCCGGGGCGACGGCGTCGTCGGGGCGCACGGCCTCGATCAGCTCGGCGAAGGAGCCGGGCACGGGGGTGTGCCTGACCTCCTCGAAGCCGGCGGCGCCGAGGAGTTCGGCCCAGCGGTCCGGCGCGAGTACCGGGGTGCCGGCGGCCCGGCGCCGGGGGTCGAAGGAGGCGTACCCGCCGTCGAGCAGAGCGGCGGTCAGCAGGGCGACGGGCGTGAGTTCGCTCCGTTCGACGGCCAGGAGCAGACCGCCCGGGCCGGCCAGGGCCCCGGCCAGCGCGGGCCCCTGGGCGGGGTCGGCGCCGCGGTGCAGGTACTGGTCGGCCAGGACGATGTCGAAGCGGTGGCGCATCTCCTCGGGCACGAGTACGCCGGACAGGCGGCGGACGACCGGCCGGTGCGGAAGGGCGGACAGGCGCTGCTCGGCACGTGCCAGGAGCTCCGGGTCGGTGTCGGTCAGGGTGTGGCGCACCTGGTCGGGGGTGAGCCGGGCCAGCAGCCGTTCGGCCGATGTGCCGTCGCCTGCGCCGAGTTGGACCATCTCGACGGGCCGGCCGAGTGTGGCGGCGCGGTCCGCGATACGCGCCGCGAGGGCGTCGAGCGCCTTGTCGCTGCCGGGGTCCGCGGCGGACAGCCGGTCGGGGGCGAGCACGTCGTCGTGGAGCAGCAGCGCGGGCAGCGCCCGCCCGGCGAGGATGTCCCGGTAGTCGTCGAGCCGGGCCAGGAGCCGTTCGCCGGCGCGGGCGGTCAGCTCGCCGTAGGCACGGCGCCCCGGGGCCTGGCGGGTCGCGGAGTCCTTGGCAGGTCCCGGCGCGGGCTTTTCGGCCGGCGGCGGCGCGGAGCCGCCCGCCGGTGCCTGCGCGTAGGCGGCCCCGTCGCGGACCAGGACCCCGCGGCCGGTGAGCCAGTCGAGCCACAGCCGCAGAACGGGCAGGTGCTCGTCGGCGATGGCGAGCCGGGCGGCCCACTCGGCAGCGGTACGGGGCCCGTCGGCGGTACGGGGCCCGTCGGCGTCGGCCGGACGCAGCAGTCGCCGCAGGAACGTTTCTGCAACGATGGCCTCGGCCTCCCGCGCCCGGTCCCTGAAGTCGCGGGTGGCGGCGTCGGGACGGGTGACGCTCAGACGGGCCGGAGACGGGCCGGGGGCGGGGACGACGGCGGCGACGAGGCGCCGCGCCGTGCCCTGGCCGGCCACGCAGGCGACCGCCCGGCCGACGCCGGGGCCGTCCCGCAGGGCCGCCTCGATCTCGCCGAGTTCGACGCGGTGGCCGCGGATCTTGACCTGGTGGTCGGCGCGGCCGAGGAACTCCAGCGTCCCGTCGGGCCAGTAGCGCCCCAGGTCGCCGGTCCGGTACCAGCGTTCGCCGTCCGCCTCGCGGAACCGCTCCCCGGTACGGGCCGGGTCGCCGCGGTAGCCGCGTGCCACACCGGCGCCGCCGATCCACAGTTCGCCGGGTACCCAGTCGGGGCAGTCCCGGCCGAACGGGTCGACGACGCGGTAGACCTGACCGCGCAGCGGACGCCCGTACGGGATGGACCGCCAGGCGGGGTCCACCTCGGTGATCTCGTGCGCGTTGGACCAGATGGCCGCCTCGGTGGCGCCGCCCAGGGCGACCAGCCGGCACCACGGGTTCTGCGCGGCCAGCCGGCCGGGCAGGTCCAGGCCGACCCAGTCCCCGGAGACCAGTGCGAGTCGCAGCGACTCGGGCGGCCGGGTGTTCTCGGCGGCGGTCAGCAGCATGTCCAGCAGGGCGGGCACGCTGTTCCACACGGTCGCGCGGTGGCGGCGTACGGAGGCCAGCCAGCTCGCGGCGGAGCGGCGGTCCCCCTCGTCGACGAGGACGAGGGCGCCGCCGGCCGTGAGCGGTCCGAAGATGTCGTACACGGACAGGTCGAAGTCGAGCGCCGACACCGCCAGCACCCGGTCCGCGGACTCCACACCGAACCGCTCGTTGACATCGGTGACCGTGTTCGAGGCCGCGCCGTGGGTGATCTCGACGCCCTTGGGCTCGCCCGTGGAACCGGACGTGAAGATCACGTAGGCGAGGTCGTCCGGGCCGGTCGGCGCGGGAGCGGCGGGGACGCCGAGTGCGGGGGCCTCGTCGACGGTGACGGCGATGATGCCCCCGGGGACCGGCTCCTGAGGCAGGGTGACGCACACCCGCGCGCCCGAGAGCCGGTGGATGCGCTCGCGCCGGGACGGCGGCTGGTCCAGGCCCACGGGCACGTAGAGCGCACCGGCCGCCAGGACGCCGAGGACCGCGGCGATCTGGTCGGGGCCCTTGGGCAAGGCGATGGCGACCGTGTCACCGCGCCGTACGCCGTGTGCGGCGAGGGAGCCGGCGAGACGCAGGGCGCGCGTGGACAGCTCGCCGTAGGTGGTGCGGCCGTCCTCGCCCCACAGCAGCGCGGTCGCCTCCGGACGTTCGGCGGCGCGGCGGAAGAACGGGGCGTGCAGCACGCCGGGCACGCCGGCCCCGGTGTCGTTGGCGGCGACCCGTGCGGCGCGTACGGAAGTGGGCAGCGGGTCGGCGACGGGCCGGGTCCAGTCGGTGACGGCCAGGGCGTCGACGAGGCGCGTATAGGCATCGAACATCGTGTCGAGCAGGCCAGTGGGGAACAGTTCGTCCACCGCGTCCCAGTTGAGGCACACGCCGTCGGCGTCCTCGGTGACCTGGTGGTCGAGCCAGACCTGCGGCGTCTGGGACACGCCGTACGCGTACCGGTCGAAGGGCGCCCCGGCCGCGGCGCCGCCGACGCCGAGGGCGCTGGTGAAGACGACGGGCATGACGGTCTCGGGGGTGCCGGTACGGCGGGCGAGTTCCCGCAGCACCCATACGGCGGAGACCTCGCGGTGGTCGAGGGAGCGCCACAGCTCCCGCTGGACGCGCCGGGCGCGAGTGAGCCAGTCGTCGCCCGGTTCGGGGCGGCAGGCGACGAGCATCAGGGAGGTGAAGTCGCCGAGGACGCGGCCGATGTGCGGGTGGACGTCGCGGCGGTCGAAGAGGGTGAGGTTGAGCGTCAGGTCGGGCCGGGCGCTGAAGCGGCCGAGGATCTCGGCGAAGGCGCTCAGCAGCACGCCGGAGGGGGTGAGTCCGTGCTCGCGGGCCCGCTCGGTGAGGGCCTGCCAGCGGTCCGGGGCGATCCGGGACTCCCGCCTGCTGAACCGGGGGCGTCCGACGGCGGCCGGGTCCTTGGCGAGGGGCAGGGCGGGCGCCGGCGGCAGGTCGGTCAGGAGTCCGGTCCAGTGGGCGTGGGCCCGCTCCACCGCCTCCGGGTCGGGTGCGGTGGCGCACACGTAGTCGCGAAAGGACACGTCCACCGGCGGGAGGGCGGCATCCGGGTCGGCGTACAGGCGGGCGAGTTCGGCGTACAGGGTGAGGATGCTCAGGGCGTCCAGGGCGATGTTGTCGATGCCGACGGCGAGCCGTGTGGTGCGTCCGCAGCGGACGCCCCGGAGCGCGAACAGCGGCCAGACGGCCGGGTCGAAGACCTGATGGGAGGCGGTTTCGCGCAGTGCGGCGAAGGCGGCCCGCGGGTCGTCCCCCGCGTCGGTGATCTCAACGCCGAGGGTGGGGACCTCGGGCAGGATGCGCTGCTCGCCGTCGGGGCCCACGACGACACGCAGCATCTCGTGGCGCCGGACCAGCCGGTTGAGCGCGGTCTCCAGCCGGTCCGTGTCCAGGTCTTCGACGTCGTACTCGCGGTAGAAGTGGCAGCCGATCCCGCCGAGGGTGAAGTCGTCGCCGCGGCCGAGCCAGTAGGCACGCTGGACGTCGGTGAGCGGGAAGGGCTCGTGGCGGCGCGCGGGGTCGGCCCGCACCGTGCCCGGCCGGTCGCCGGGGCCGTCGGGCGAGCCGGCCGGGCCCAGGGCGGCGGCGAATTCGGCGAGGGAGGGCCGGGTGAACAGGTCGGCGAGCCGGACCGCGCCGTAGCCCTCGGCGCGCAGGCGGGCGACGAGCCGGGTGGCGAGCAGGGAGTCGCCGCCGAGGGCGAAGAAGTCGTCCTCCCGTCCGATGCCGCCTCTGTCCAGGATGTCGGCCCAGGCCCGGGCGATCCGCTGCTCGTGCTCCCCGCGCGGCGGGGTGGTGGTACGGGCGGGGGCGCCGGCCTCCCGGGCGACGAGGCGGGCCAGGGCCGCGCGGTCGGTCTTGCCGTTGGGGGTGAGGGGAATACCGTCGAGAGCGATGACGTGGTCCGGGACCATGACCGACGGGAGCCGCGCGGCGGCGAAGGCACGCAGCCCGCCGGTGTCCGCACCGCCGGTCACGGCGACGGCCAGCCGGCCCGTGCCGGTGACGACGGCGACGGTCCGGTCGACGCCGGGCGCGGCGGCCAGGACCGCTTCCACCTCGCCGAGTTCGACGCGGTGGCCGCGGATCTTGACCTGGTGGTCGGCGCGGCCGAGGAACTCCAGCGTCCCGTCGGACCAGTAGCGGGCGCGGTCGCCGGTGCGGTACCAGCGCGTGCCGTCCCGCTCGCGGAAGCGGCCGGCGGTGCGGGCGGCGTCGCCGCGGTAGCCGCGTGCCACACCGGCCCCGCCGATCCACAGTTCGCCGGGCACCTGGTCGGGGCAGTCCCGGCCGAGCGGGTCGACGACGCGGCAGGCGACGCCGCGCAGCGGGGTTCCGTAAGGGATGGAGACCCAGTCGGCGGGGATGTCGCCGACCTCGCGGAGGGTCGAGTGGATGGCGGTCTCGGTGGTGCCGCCGAGCGCCGCGAAACGGCATCCGGGGGCGGCCTCGCGTACCTTGCCGGGCAGGGTGAGGGGGACCCAGTCGCCGCCGAGAAGGGCGAGCCGCAGCGTGGCGAGGTCGCCGGGTGCGGCGGCCGTCAGCAGCATGTCGAGCACGGCGGGCGCGCAGTTGACGACGGTGACGCCGTGGGTGCGTACCAGGGTCGCCCAGGCCGCGGCGTCGCGGCGGGTGTCCTCGGTGAGGCAGACCAGCGCGCCGCCGGCCGCGAGGGTGCCGAACAGGTCGAGGACGGAGAGGTCGAAGTCGAGGGCGGAGACGGCCAGGGTGCGGTCCGAGGGGCCGACGGCGAAACGTTCTCTCAGGTCGGTGACGGTGTTCGCGGCGGCCTTGTGCGTGATCTCCACGCCCTTGGGTTCGCCGGTGGAACCGGACGTGTAGATGACGTAGGCGAGGTCGTCGGGCGTCCCCGGCCGGGGGCCGGCCAGTGGTGCGGTTCCCGCCGGTACGCCGACGTGGTCGACGACGGTACGCACGCCGGCCGAGGCGTGGACGCGGTCGCGCCGGGCGGCGGGCTGGCCGGTGCCCAGGGGCAGGTAGGCGGCTCCGACGGCGAGGACCGCGAGCACGGCGGTCACCTGGTCGGGCCCCGTGGGCAGGGTGACGGCGACGATGTCGCCGGGTTCGACCCCCTGCTGGTCGAGGCGGCCGGCGAGGGCGAGGGCCCGGTGGGCGAGTTCCCCGTAGGTGACGGGGCCGTCCGCCGTCAGCAGAGCCGGGGCGCCGGGGTGGCCGGCGGCGCGGGCGAAGAAGGCGTCGTGCAGCCGTACCGGAACGGGAGCCTGGGCGAGGGCCGCCCTGTTGATGCCCTCGCGTACGGCGATCTGGGCGGCGGGCAGCATCGCGGGGACCGGTGCGCCCCAGGCCGGGGCGTTGTCGGTCAGCCGGTCGATGAGTGCGCGGTAGGCGCCGAACATGGCGTCCAGCACGCCGGGTTCGAAGGCGTCCTCCCGGGCGTCCCAGTTCACCAGAAGTCCGCCGGCGACCTCGGTCACCTGCGCGTCGAGCCAGACCTGCGGGCCCTGGGAGATGATCCAGCTCGCCTCGCCGAAGCTCTCCCGCACGGCGTCCGCGAAGAGTTCTCCCAGACCGAGGGCGCTGGTGTAGACGACGGGGGCGAGGATGCGTTCGCCGTGCAGCCGCGAGGCGTCGCGCAGTACCTCGACACCGGAGTAGCCGCTGTGCGCGGCGTCCTGGTGGAAGCGCTCCTGAAAGCGGGCGGCGCGCTCGGCGAAGGTGCCCGCCTCGCCTCCGTGCCAGGCGAGCAGCAGTGACGAGGTGAAGTCGCCGACGAGGGCGTTCACGCCGTCGTGCAGCGGTTCCCGGTCGAAGAGAGGGAGGTTGAGCAGGAAGTCGGATTCGGCGCTGAACGCGCCCAGCGTCTCGGCGAAGACGGCGGCGAGCGCCATGGCCGGGGTCAGCCCGTGCCGGCGGGCGTTCTCCTCGAAGCGCCGGGTGCGCTCGGCGTCGAGGTGGAGGTGGCGCCGGACGACGGTGGTGGCCTCGGACTCGCCGGACCGGGTGGGCAGTCGCGGGGCGTTGGGCAGGTGCGGCAGCCGTTCCCGCCAGTGGGCCCGGTCGGCGGCCGCGCGGGCCCGGCGCTCTGGGGTGCGCTCGGCGGCGGCGCGGTCGGCGAGGTAGCGGGGGAAGCTGTAGTCCAGCGCGGGCAGAGGGCTGGCCGGGTCCGCGTAGGCGCGGGCGAGGTCGGCGAGGAGGACACGCAGGCTCAGCGCGTCGGCGGCCACCATGTCCAGGTTGACATGGACCCGGGTGGCGCCGTCCGGCAGCAGGGAGAGCCGGACATCGAAGACCTCGCCGGCGGCGATGTCCATAGCGCGGTGGGACAGTTCGCGGCGCAGTTCCGCGAGGCGGTGTTCGCGCGCTCCGGCGTCGAGGTCGCGCAGGTCGTGGACGCGCAGCCCGGGCCAGGGGCTCGTGGGCAGGACGCGCTGCCTGCCGTCGTCCAGGACGGCCACCCGCAGCATGCCGTGCCGGCCGAGCACCGCGTGCACCGCGGCTTCGAGGCGGTCGGGAGCCACCGCGTGACCGTCGAACTCGTGGTAGAAGTGCGCGGCCACGCCGCCCAGGTGCTGGCCCTCGCTGCGGCCGGCCCAGTAGGCGTGCTGCATGAGCGCGAGGTCGAACGGTTCGGACTCGTCGACCGCCGTCACCGGCCGGACGTCCGTGCCGGCGCCGTCCTGACCGCGCTCCTCCAGCAGGCGGCGCCAGGCCGCGAGCGTGGGCTCGGCCATGAGGTCGGCGAAACCGATGTCCGCGCCGGAGCGGCGACAACGGCCGGCGAGCCGCATCATCGCCAGGGAATCCAGCCCCAGTTGGATGAGGTGGGCATCCTCGTCGATATGGCCGGTGGGCAGGTCGAGCAGTTCACCGACGGCCGCGGGCAGGTCGAATCGTCCGTCTGCGGGTTCCTGGGGCACCTGGATCCATCCCTCTCAAAAGACGGCCGGTCAACGGCCGGATGTCAGCAAGCATGTGGAGATTACTAGAATGATTATCATTTTCAAAACTTGACATCCCCCTCCCCCGCTCACCGGCACCCCGAGACGATGACGGGAGGGCGCGAGGCCGTTCGGGACTGTCGAGCGAGCACCGCAGGACGGCTTCGCCGCCGAGACGCCCCGCGTGGCCATGGATCGAATGCGGCACGGAGAGGGTCCCGACGCCCGGGACATACGCCCGGCCGCCCATGGGGCTCGCACTGGCGAACCGACAGCCGCCCACCGGCGAGCCGGGGGGCGCACGGGAGTGAAACGCCCGGGACGACCAGCACCCCGGGCGACCCCGGGACCGGCGCCCCGCCCCGCGTTGACTTGCTTCGACCAGATCCGTACTCTACCGAAAATACTGATTATCATTTTCATTACGGTCGCCCCCCAGCCCCGCCCGGCGGATGGCCCATCCGCCCTCCGGGGGCGACCCCGCCCCGTACCCGGCCTCGCCCGCCCCCCCCATAACGACACGATCGCCGCCCCGGATCGGAGCGCGAGGCCCTGACGCCTCACCTCGCCCACCAGGTCAGCGACTTCACCACTCACAGGCCGCCCGTCGATCGACTCGGGCCGACCTGACTCAAGCCATTGCCGAGCTCGGATTCCGACGCACCCGGACGCCCGATGAACCGAACGCAGACGCAGCAGACGAAGAGGAAGGCCCCACCCATGACCGCCACGTGTCCCGCCGAGCACCCCCCGGCGGACCCCGCGCACCGTCCTTCCGAGGCGGCCCGGTGACCGACGACCGCACGCCCGCCGAGCAGCGGCCCCTCGTCGAGGCAGGGGCCCTCACAACCCTTATCAAGCCGGTAAGGGGCCGACTGACAGCGGGAGTTGTCCTGACCGCCCTGTCAGCCGTCTGCGCCGTCGTGCCGTACATCGCGGTCGCCGAGGCCGGACGGGTCCTCCTCGACCACGGGACCGGACGGCCCGGCGAGGTGTGGGGATGGATCATCGCGGCCGTGGCCGGGGCCGTGCTGCGCAGCGTGCTCTACATGGGAGCCACCCAGCTCTGCCACTACGCGGACGCCGAGTTCCGCTACCTGACGCGCTCCCGGCTCGCTCGCCACCTCGGCTCGCTGCCGCTCGGCTGGTTCACCGCCAGCGGGTCCGGCGAGGTGAAGAAGGCGGTGTCCGACGATGTCAGGCAGGTCCACACACTGGTCGCGCACGCCGCCGCGGAGCTGACCTCCGCCGTCGTCATGCCGCTGACCGCCGTGGTGTACCTGCTGGTGGCGGACTGGCGTCTGGCCCTGGTCGTGGTGGGCTACGCCGTGCTGGTCCTCGTCGTACTGGCGCCCCGCCTCCAAAGCGCGTACGAGCAGAACATGGGCGCCTTCAACGTGGCGCAGTCCGACCTGGCCAAGGCGTCGGTCGAACTCGTCGACGGCATCGAGGTCATCAAGACCTACGGGGCCACCGCGCACACCTTCGCGCGGTTCAGCGAGGCGGCCGACCGGCTGACCCGGGTGTGCCTGCGCTGGATGTCCGCGATCGGCCGGCCCACGAACCTCATCAACACCCTGCTCTCGCCCGCCTCGATGCTGGTGTGGATAGCCGGCGCCGGCATCCTCTTCGTCGCTGCCGGCTGGGCCGGTCCGGCCACTCTGCTGCCCTTCCTCGCGGTGGGCATCGGCCTGCCCAGCACGGTGATGCAGACGGCACAGCTCGGCTACGCCTTCCGCGACGCGCAGCTCGGCGCCACCCACATCGCCGCCGTCCTGGCCGAACCCGCCCTGCCGGAGCCCGCCGAGGGCGCCGTCCCCGACTCCCCGCGCGTCGCCTTCGAGGACGTCCGTTTCGCCTACGGCGAGGGAGGGGCGCCCGCACTCGACGGGGTCAGCGCCGTACTGGAGCCGGGCACGGTCACCGCTCTGGTGGGCCCCTCCGGTTCGGGGAAGACCACCTTCGCCCGGCTGATCCCGCGCTTCTGGGACGTCACCTCCGGGCGCGTCACGCTCGGCGGGACCGACATCCGGCAGATCCCCACCCGGGAACTGCTCGGCCAGGTCGCCTTCGTCTTCCAGGAGGTGGTCCTGCTGCGCGCCACCGTCCGGGAGAACATCCGGCTCGGCCGGCCCGACGCCACCGACGAGGAGGTGGCGGCCGCGGCCCGCGCCGCGCAGATCCACGACGTCGTCATGGCCCTCCCCCACGGCTACGACACCCTCCTGGAGGACGGCGAGAGTGAACTGTCCGGCGGCGAACGCCAGCGGATCACCATCGCGCGGGCCATCCTCCAGGACTCCCCCGTCGTCATCCTCGACGAGGCCACCGCGCACGCCGACCCGCACAGCGAGGCCCGGATCCAGGAAGCGCTCAGCGCCCTGGGCAAGGGCCGGACGCTGCTCGTCATCGCCCACCGGCTGCACACGGTGGCCGGGGCGGACGCGATTCTCGTCCTGGACGACGGACGCATCGTGGAACGCGGCACGCATACGGCGCTCCTGGAGCGCGAGGGGCTGTACGCCCGGCTCTGGAATGCCCAGCAGGTCCACCAGGAGGTCGGACAGTGATCATCCGTCAGGCCGAGGAACTCATCGGCGAACCGACCGGGATGCGCGGCCAGGTCGCCGGCTACGTCGCCACCGGCATCTGCCAGGGCGTCACCTTCGCCTCCCTCATCCCGCTGCTGCGCGCGCTGTTCGCGGACGACACCGCACGCGCGGCGCTGTGGCTGCTGGTCGCCGCCGCGGGAGCCGCCGCCGCCGGAGCCGCCCTGTGGGTCACCTCGAACAACGGGTACGCGGTCGGTGTCGAGCGCAGCGGCATGACGCTGGCCAGGAAGCTGGCCCGGCACGTCACCCGGCTCCCCCTGGGCTGGTTCACCAAGGTCGCCTCCGGCCGCCTGCTCACCTCGATGTCGGGCGCGCAGAGCTTCGGCAACTTCCCCGGCATGGTGCTCCAGCAGATCACCGTGACCGTCACCGCGCCGGCCGCCATCGCGCTGATCACCCTCTTCGTGGACTGGCGGCTCACCCTCGCCTTCCTCGTACTGAGCCCGCTGGGCCTCCTGCTGTACCAGCGGCTCCAGCGCGTCTCCGCCACCTCGCAGGCGGCGGAGGCCGAGGCGCTGTCGGAGGTGTCGAGCCGGGTCCTGGAGTTCGCCCGCGCGCAGTCCGTCCTGCGCGCGGCGGGACGTACCGTCTCGGGCTGGGAGAGCCTGGAGCGGTCGCTGCGCGCCGACCGCGCGGCGACCGTGCGCGGCCTCAACCGGGCCAACGCACCCGTCGCCTGGTACACGGCCCTCGTCGAGGCCGCGTTCGCCCTGGTGGCGGTCACGGCGGCCTGGCTGGTCCTGGACGAGCGCACCGCGGTGCCGGACATCATCGCCGTACTGATCCTCGCGGTCCGCTTCACCGAACCCGTGTCACTGCTGGCCGTGTACGGAACGGGGGTGCAACTGGCCCGGACCGCGCTGGACGGGATCAGCGGCATCGTGCGCACCCCGCCGCTGCCCGAGCCGTCCGCGCCGCGCGAACCGGAGCACTCGGGGGTGGAGTTCGAGGACGTCACCTTCGGGTACGGGGACCAGCCGGTGCTGTCCGGGTTCTCCCTGTCCTGCCCGCCCCGGTCCATGACGGCGCTCGTCGGCGCGTCCGGGGCCGGCAAGACGACCGTGACCCGTCTCGCCGCCCGTTTCTGGGACGTGGACGGCGGTTGTGTGCGCGTCGGCGGTGCCGACGTGCGGGAGATGAGCGGCGAGACCCTGATGGGGCAGATCTCCATCGTCTCCCAGGACGTATACCTCTTCGACGCCACCATCGAGGAGAACGTGCGTATCGGCCGCCCCGGCGCCACCGACGAGGAGGTGCGCGCCGCCGCCGACGCGGCCCGGCTCACCGAGGTCGTCACCCGGCTGCCGCTGGGCTGGGCGACACCGGTCGGTGAGGGCGGCTCCCGCCTGTCCGGGGGTGAGCGGCAGCGCGTGTCCATCGCCCGGGCCCTGCTGAAGGACGCGGCGGTGGTCTTGCTGGACGAGGCGACCTCGGCCCTGGACGCCCAGAACGAGGCGGCGGTGGGCGAGGCCCTCGCGGGGCTGGCCCGGGACAGGACCGTCCTGGTGGTGGCGCACCGGCTGTCGACGATCGCCTCCGCGGACCAGATCGCCGTCATCGAGGACGGCGCGGTCCGTGAACTGGGCGACCACCAGGAACTCATCGCCGCCGGCGGCCTCTACCGGGATCTCTGGGCGGAGCGCAGCAGGGCGACGGCCTGGCAGCTCAAGCCCACCTGAGCCACCCGCCGCCGCACACCGCTGCACCACCGCACCACCGCACCAGCCACGCAGAACAGGAAGTCCCTTGACCGATCCCGACGTGTCCTCGGCCCGCTGGTTCCGCCGCCCCCGTCCCGGCGGCGACCCTTCCCTGCGACTGCTGTGCCTGCCCCACGCGGGCGGGACGGCGGCGTTGTACCGGGCGTGGACCGGACCGCTGCCCAACTGGATCGAACCGGTCCTGGTCTGCCCGCCGGGGCGGGAGGAGCGGGTCGACGAGCCGGTGCCCGGTGACGTGCCGGCCCTGGTGGCCGCCCTCGCGGACGCGGTACGGCCTCTGCTGGACCGCCCGTGGGCGGTGTTCGGGCACAGCATGGGCGCCCTCGTCGCCCACGAGTTGGCGCTCCGCCTGGTCGCCGAGGGCGCACGCCCCCCGGACCACGTGTTCGTGTCAGCGCGGGAGGCGCCTCAGTTCCACCGCCCCGGCGCCGTACACCTGCTGGACGACGACGGTCTGACCGCCGAGCTACTGCGGCTCGGCGGCACTCACCCGGAACTGCTCGCCATGGACGAGGTGCGCCGGCTGATCCTCCCCGCGGTGCGCAACGACTACCGCTTGGTGGAGACCTACGCCCCGCCCAGCCCGACGACGCTGCCGTGCCCCGTGACGGCACTCGTCGGAACCGGTGACACCGAGGTCGCCGAGGACGAGGCGCGGGGCTGGTCGCGCTGGACCGACTCCGAGTTCCGGCTCCTGGCCTTCGCCGGCGGCCACTTCTACTTCTCCGACGACCCGCACGACGTCGTGCGGTCCGTCACCGGCCTGCTGGCCGGCTCCCGGGCGGACGGCGACGCCGCCGCCATCACCGAACGACGATGAAGAGGCACCTGATGACCTTGCCAGTGGAACACCTGCGCCTGGACGACTCCTTCATGCACGATCCGCACGCCGCCGCGGCGGTCCTGCGGGACAAGGGTCCGGTCCTGCCCGTGATCCTGCCCACCGGCCTGCCCGTCTGGCTCGTGACGGGATACGAGGAGGCACGCTCCCTGTTCCTCGATCCCCGGCTGAGCAGCGACGGCGTCTACGACCGGCTCGAACGGCTGCGGGAGGCCGCGGACGGCAAGCCCAGCTCCTTCTCCGAGGATCTGGCCCGGCACCTGCTGAACACCGACCCGCCGGACCACACCCGGCTGCGGAAACTGGTCAACAAGGCGTTCACCCCCCGGTCCATCGAGCTGCTGCGCCCCCGGATAGCGGAGATCGCCGCCGAGTTGACAGACGCGCTCGACACCACCGGGCCGGTGGACCTGTTGCGGGACTACGCCTACCCGCTGCCGATGATCGTGATCTGTGAACTGCTCGGCATCCCCAAGGACGACCGGGAGATGTTCGGCGCCTGGTCCAACGTACTGGTCTCCACCGCGCCGCCCGAGGAGATCGGCGCCGCTTCGGAGTCCATGGGCCGCTATCTGGCAGAGCTGCTTGAGGCCAAGCGCGTGTCGCCGCGGGAGGACCTGCTGTCGGGGCTGGTCACCGCCAGTGCGAACGGGGACCGGCTGAGCGTCCCCGAGATGATCGCCATGAGCTTCGTCCTGCTCATCGGCGGCTACGAGACCGCCGTCAACCTGATCGCCAGTGGCGTGCTCGCCCTGATCCGCCACCCCGGGCAGCTGGCCGCGCTGCGTTCGGACCCCGCGCTGCTGCCCGGCGCCGTGGAGGAGTTGCTGCGCTTCGAGACGCCCAACAACCTCTCCTCACCGCGCTACACCAAGGAAGCCCTGCGGGTCGGGGACGTGGAGATCCCCGCCGGGCAGTTCGTGATGATCTCCCTGCTGTCGGTCAACCGCGACGGCGCCCGCTTCCCCGACCCCGACCGCCTCGACATCACCCGGCCGGCCGGGGGCCACCTCGGGTTCGGCCACGGCGTCCACTTCTGCGTCGGCGCCCCGCTCGGCCGTATCGAGGGCGAGATCGGCATCGGACAGCTGCTCGCAGCCTTCCCCACCATCGAACTGGCCGTGCCCGAGGCGGAGTTGACGTGGCGCCCCAGCACCGCCATGCACGGGCTGGCGGAACTGCCCGTGCGGCTCGGCTGACCGGCCGCCTGCCCTCCCTCCTTCTTTCCTTCCCCTCCGTTCCACCAGTGAGGATCAGTTATGTGCGGTATTACCGGATGGGTCGCCTTCGACGACGACCTCACGGTCCGCGGGCACGACATCGAGGCGATGACGGCCACCCTGGCCGACCGGGGGCCCGACGACGGCGGCACCTGGGTGCGCCGCCATGTCGCCCTCGGCCACCGACGGCTCGCCGTCATCGACCCGCCCGGCGGGGCGCAGCCCATGACCGCCGGCACACCCGGCGGCAGCGTCGCCCTCGTCTACAGCGGCGAGACGTACAACTTCACCGAACTCCGCGGCGAACTGCGCGGCCGGGGACACGTCTTCCGCACCTCCAGCGACACCGAGGTCGTGCTCCACGCCTACCTGGAGTGGGGCGAGCACATGGCGGAGCGCCTCAACGGCATGTACGCCCTGGCCCTGTGGGACGAGCGCGCGCACAAGCTCGTCCTCGTGCGGGACCGCATGGGGGTCAAACCCCTGTACCTGTACCCGACCCCGGACGGCGTCCTGTTCGGCTCGGAGCCCAAGGCCGTCCTGGCCAACCCGCGGGCCCGCCGGGTGGTCGATCTGGACTGCCTCCACGAGCTGATCGGCTTCACCAAGGCGCCGGGCTGGTCCCTGTGGAAGGGCATGACCGAGGTCGAGCCGGGGACGGTCGTCACCGTGACCCGGGACGGCATCCGCCGCCGTACCTACTGGTCCCTGCCCACCCGCGAGCACACCGACGACACCGGGACCACCGTCGAGCGGGTACGGGAGCTGCTGACCGACACGATGGGGCGCCAGTCGGTGTCGGACGTACCGTTGAGCGCGCTGCTCTCGGGCGGACTCGACTCCAGCGCCGTCACCGCCCTGAGCGCCCGTCATCTCGCCGCCTCGGGCGAGCGGTTGCGGACCTTCTCGGTCGACTTCGCCGGGCTGGAGGAGAACTTCCGCCCCGACGAACTGCGCGAGACCCCCGACAGCCCGTTCATCCGCGAGGTCGCCCGGGCGGTGGGCACCGACCACCGCGCGGTGGTGCTCGACTCGGGAGAGCTGACCGACCCCGGGCTGCGGCGGTCCGTACTGCGCGCCCGCGACATGCCGATCGGCCTCGGCGACATCGACTCCTCGATGTACCTGCTGTTCCAGGCGATCCGCGAACACTCCACGGTCACCCTGTCCGGGGAGTTCGCGGACGAGCTGTTCGGCGGGTACATCTGGTTCCACCACCCGGCGGCCCGGGACGCGGACACGTTCCCGTGGCTCGCCTTCCAGAACGCGCACACCACGGACCGTACGGCCCTGCTCCACCCCGATGTGCGCCGCCGGCTCGACATCCCCGCCTACATCGCCGACCAGTACGCCTCCGCCGTGGCCTCGGTGCAGCACCTGGACGGTGAGACGGGCCTGGAACGGCGGATGCGCACCGTGTGCCACCTGCATCTGACGCGCCTGGTGCGCGCCCTCCTGGACCGCAAGGACCGCCTGTCGATGGCGGTGGGCCTTGAGGTGCGGGTGCCCTTCGCCGACCACCGGCTCGTCGAGTACGTCTACAACGCGCCGTGGTCGATGAAGACCGCGGACGGACGGGAGAAGAGCCTGCTGCGCGCCGCCGTGCGCGACGCCCTCCCGGAGTCGGTGGTGGACCGCGTGAAGAGCCCCTACCCCTCCACGCAGGACCCCGGCTACGCGAAGGCGCTCCAGGAGCAGGCGCGCGAGGTACTGGCCGAGCGGGACAGTCCCGTCTTCGAACTCGTCGACCGGGCCTGGCTCCGGGAGACCGTCGCGCGCGAGCCCGAACAGCTGGCCGGCGACGGGCGCCTCGGCATCGAGCGGGTCCTCGACCTCCACCACTGGTTCGACATGTACGACCCCGAGCTGCGGCTCTCCTGAGACCGAATCCCCAGCACCACCACGGCGCGACGTCCCCCAGCCGACGCGCGCCAGGCACGAACGGAAAGACATCCAGTGAACAGATCCGAGATATCCCGGCGTTCGCTCCTCACCCGCACGGCGGGCGGAGCCGCGGTCCTCGCCGCGGGCGGGCTCCTCACGGCCTGCGGCGGCTCCGGCGCCGGCGGGGCCCGGCCCGGCGCCTCCGCCGCCTACACCGGCAAGCCGCGCCGGGGCGGAACACTGCGGGCCGCGTTCACCGGCGGCAGCACCGAGTCGACGAGCGTCGTGCGGGCCACCGCCACCGTCATCGACTTCGTACGGGCCCGCCTGCTGTGGGACACACTGGGCGACCTGGACGGCGGCAGGCCGGTATGGCGGCTGGCCGAGTCCGTCGCACCCAACGCCGATGCCTCGCGGTGGACGATCCGGTTGCGCAAGGGCGTCACGTTCAGCGACGGCGCCCGGCTCACGGCGAAGGACGTCCTGTTCAGCCTGCGGACGATCGCGGCGAACCCGGGCGGCCAGTCCGCCCTGCTCGCCGGCGCCGACTTCGCGGCGGCACGCGTGCCGGACGCCCGGACCCTCACCGTGCCGCTGAAGCAGCCGAACGGCTTCTTCGACCTGGCGCTCGCCCAGTCCATGTTCGTCTTCCCGGACGGCACCAAGAAGCTGTCCAGGGCCTTGGGCAGCGGCCCGTTCACCCTGTCCAAATGGCAGGCCGGCAAGAGCAGCGTCCTGGTGGCGAACCCCGACTACTGGGACGCGGACCGCGGCGGCCCCTACCTCGACGGGATCGAGCTGTACTCCGTCACGGACTCGGCGGCCCGGCTGAGCGGCCTGAAGGCAGGACAGTTCGACTACGCGGGCAGCGTCCCGCTGACAGCCGTACGCGCGGAGCGGGGCAACACGTCCCTCCGGATGCTGATGCCGCCGAAGGACCTGTGGACCGAGCTGACGTTCAGCATGAACCTGGACCAGAAGCCCTTCACCTCGCCGGCACTCGTCGAGGCCGTCAAGTACGCCGTCGACCGCGAGGCGATGGTGCGGACGGTGACCCTGGGCTACGGGGAGAGCGCCGACGACGCGCGCGGCATGCACCAGCCCTGGTACACCGGCGACCTGCCGAAGCGTGAGCACGACCCCGACCGCGCCAGGTCGCTGCTGAAGAAGGCGGGCCTGGAGGGCACGTCGATCACCCTGCGCACCAGCGACTTCGCCTACGGACTGGTCGAGAGCGCCTCCGCGTTCGTCCAGCAGGCCAAGGAGGCGGGCCTGAGGGTCGAACTGGACAAGGTACCGGCCGCCGACTACTACAGCGACATGGGCAAACTGCTGTCCACGCCCATCCAGACGTCCGCCAACTCCCCCATGCCCCTGCCGCTGGCCCTGCTCAACTACTACGGCGGCTCGGCCATCTTCCCCCTCACCGGCAAGGCGCCCAAGCGTCTGGAGACCCTGCTGGCCGACATGCGCCGGTCGGTCTCCGACCGGGACCGCGGGCGGGCCGTCGGGGACGTCCAGCACTACCTGTACGACAACGGCGGCGACGCGATCTTCGCGCGGATGCCCTCGGCAGCCGCGGCGACGCCGAAGGTGCAGGGGGTTGAGTCCCTGGGCTGGCCCGAGTACCCCTCTCTGCGCAACGCGTTCCTGAGCGCGTGAGCGTCAAGAAGGCGGACCGGGGGAACCACGCCCTCGGGCTGCTGGTGCTGCGCCGGTCGGCCGCGGCCGTCGGCGTCGTGCTGGCCGTGTCCGTCCTGGTCTTCGCCGCGACGGAGCTGGCCCCCGGCGACGCGGCCACGGCCCGGCTGTCCCGTGCGGGGGACGCCTCCCCCGCACGGGTCGAGGCCCTGCGGCACAGTCTCGGTCTGGACGCCTCACCCGTGGTGCGGTACCTGCGCTGGCTCGGCGACGCCCTCCACGGTGATCTGGGCGTGTCGTTCGCCCAGGGCGGGAACGTCTCGGAGGTCCTCGCCGACCGCGCCCTGAACTCGGTGATCCTCGCCGTGGCCGCGGTGGTGGTGCTGGTCCCGCTGTCGCTGGGGCTCGGGCTGTTCTCCGGACTGCGGGCCGGCCGACGCTCCGACCGGATCGTGTCGTGGGGGGTGCTGGCGCTGGTCAGCGTGCCGGAGTTCGTCATCGGCACGGTGCTGGTGCTGTGCTTCGCCACCGGCCTGGGCTGGTTCCCGGCCGTGTCGGCGCTGTCCGCCGGTGAGAGTCCGTGGGCGCGGCCCTCACTGCTGGTGCTGCCGGTGGTGACGCTGGTCTCCGCGTGCCTGGCGCAGAACGTGCGGCTCGTCAGGGAGGCGACCGCGAGCGCCGGGCGCGGCGAGGCCGCCGAGGCGGCGCGGCTCGGCGGGGTCCCCGAGTGGCGGGTGGTGGCGCGCTGGGTGCTGCCGACGGCCGTCGTCCCGGTCCTCCCGGTCATGGCCCGCTACGTGTCCTATCTGTTCGGCGGCACGCTGATCGCGGAGACGCTGTTCGGCTATCCGGGGATCGGCGCGGCGCTGGTGGAGGCGTCCGCGGGGCGGGACGCGCCGGTCGTACTGGCCATCACCATGATCGTCACCTGTGTGACGGTCGCACTCAATCTGCTGGCCGACGTGCTGTCGGTCGTCTTCAATCCGGTCCGGGGAACAGAAGCATGACGTATCCACAGCTCGACGGGGCATCGGACGCCGGGGGCCGGCCGCCCCGCGGCGCCGGGGACGGGGCGCCCGGCGGCGGGCGAGACGCACCGGACGCCCGGCGGCAGGGCAGGCGGCGATCGCGGCGCCGCGCCGCGCTGTCCATATGGCTCCCCGGCGCGGTTCTCTGCCTGAGCCTTCTGACGGCCCTGGTCGGACCCTGGCTGGCCCCGCACGATCCGGGCGCGGCACTGGACATGCCGTACGCGCCGATCAGCGGGGACGCGCCGCTGGGGACCGAGCGGCTGGGGGCCGACGTGCTCAGCCGGGTACTGGCCGGCGGCCGGTCGCTGATCATCGTCTCGGTGTGCGCCCTGCTCGCCGCCTACGCCGTGAGCATCCCGGCGGGTGCTGTGGCGGCACTGCGCCGCGGCGCGGTGGAGTCGGTCATCATGCGGCTGGTCGACGTGCTGATGAGCGTGCCCGCGTTCGTTCTGCTCAGTGTGCTGGTCGTGGCGACGGGGCGGGGACCGGTCGGCATCGCCGGCGCCACAATCGTCATCCTGGTGCCCGACATCACGCGGATGGTGCACGCGGTGACGCGGCAGGCGCTGGAGCACGATTACGTGGAGGCCGCGCGGTCCCGCGGCGAGTCCCTCGGGTACATGATCCGCAGGGAGTTGCTGCCCAACCTCGTGCCGCTGCTGCGGGCGGACGCCGGAGTGCGCTTCGTCGGCGCGGTGTTCACGATCGCCACCGCCGCCTTCCTCGGCTACGGCGCCCAGCCCCCCGCTGCGGACTGGGCGCTGATGCTGTTGGAGAACCAGCCGGGACTGTCCCTCCAGCCCCTCGCCGTGCTGGCCCCCACGGTGATGCTGCTGCTGATCCTGGTGTCGGCGAACGCCCTGGCGGACCGGCTGCCGGCGACCGCGGACGTCCTCTCCCGCGAGGACGGACCGGTCGGCGCTCCGCCGTCCGGGGGATCGTCGGTGGCGGTCACAGTGCCTCAGCGGGCCGCTGTGCTGTCCTGTCGCGGTCTGCGGATGGAGGCGGCCGGCCGGACGCTCCTCGCGGGCGCGGACCTCGATCTGTCGCCGGGCCGCGTCCTGGCGCTGGTGGGCGAGTCCGGAAGCGGCAAGACGACGCTGGCGCTCGGCCTGCTGGCCGGGCCCCGGCCGGGCGTCACCCGCACCGGCGGCCGGGTACTCCTCGACGGCACGGATCTCTACAGCGTCGGCCCGCGACGGTTGCGGGCGCTGCGGGCCCACCGCACGGCCTATGTGCCGCAGGACCCTCGCACCTCGCTGGCGCCGACCCTGCGGGTGAGCGCACACATCACGGAGCTGCTGCGGGCCGGCAGAGTGCCGCGCGACGAGCGGGTGGAGAAGGCCCGGGCGGCACTGCGGCTCGTGGGACTGCCGGACGACGACGCGTTCCTCGCCCGCCGTCCTCATCAGCTGTCGGGCGGCCAGCGGCAGCGAGTCGCCCTGGCCGGGGCCCTGGCGGGGCGGCCCACGGTGCTCGTCCTGGACGAGCCCACGAGCGCGCTCGACCCGGTCACCGCCGCGGCCCTGCTGCGGGACCTGGGGCGGCTGGCCGCCGAGACCGGTGCTGCCGTGCTGCTGGTGACGCACGACCTGGCGGCGGCCGCCGAGGTCGCCGACTCGGTGGCCGTCATGGCCCATGGCCGCATCGTGGAGGCCGGGCCGGCGGCGTCCCTGATCCGGTCGCCGGCCACCGCCGCGGCTCGCGAACTGGTGGCGGCGGCCCGCGCCTCGGGCACGGCCCTGACCGCCCCCTCGGAGCCAAGGCCGGTCCACGCGTCGGCCGGCGTGGACTCCGGCTCCCCGGAAGGGACGCCGGTTCTGCGCGTGCGGGGGCTCACGGCACGACACGGCCGAGGGGGCCCGGCCGTGCTGTCGGACATCGGTCTGACCGTCGCGGACGCGGGCTGCCTGACCGTTGTCGGCGCCTCGGGGAGCGGCAAGACGACGCTGCTGCGCTGCCTCGCCGGACTGCACCCGAGGTGGGACGGCGAGGTGCGGCTGGCGGACACGCCGCTGGGCCGGACCGTGGCCGCGCGGGACCGGGACAGCCTGCGCGCCGTCCAGCTGGTCGCGCAGAACCCCTACGACTCGCTGAACCCCGCCCACACCGTCGCCACCATCGTGGGCAGGCCCTTGCGGCTGTTCGGGATCGCGCGCGACGAGGCGGCCGTCTCCAAAGAGGTCGGCCGGCTGCTGGAGTCGGTCGGCCTGGACAGGTCGTACGCGACACGCCGGCCGGCCGCCCTGTCGGGCGGGCAGCGCCAGCGGGTGGCCCTGGCGCGGGCGCTCGCCGCCCGGCCCCGGGTACTGCTGTGCGACGAGGTGACCAGCGCGCTCGATCCCACCTCGGCCGCCTCGGTGGTCGCCCTGCTCGACGTACTGCGCAGAGAGAGCGGTACGGCGCTGGTCGTGGTCACGCACGATCTCACGGTCGCGCCACGGCTGGGCGGCTCCGTCGCCGTCCTGGAGCAGGGCACGGTCGTCGAGTACGGGAGCGTCGAGGAGACGGTGCTGGGTTCGCCGAGGCATCCGGTGACACGGGCGCTGATCGACGCCGTGCCCTCCTTGGACGGTCGGGGGTACGAGGCGTGGCGCACGGCCGGCGGTTAGGGCCGGTACCGAGTCGCTCCGCGGCATCGCAAGGCGGGCGGCGCGCCGGCCTTCCGCCGAAGCCCTCGCCTCCTGACAACCATCGTGACGGAAACGGATCTCACGTCCGGGAGCCCTTGGAGGTGGGCGGCCTGCGCGAACCACCGACAACACGGCTGCCTGCGCCCTTGCGCACGACGCGGCAGCGGATGGCTGTCATGAACACCCTGCGGCAACGCACCGGATTCACCTCCGCCCAGGAGTTGCACGAGGCGCTGAAAGCCGACGGCGTCACCATCGGTCTGTCCACGGTATACCGGACTTTTCGCGCCCTGGACCGCTCCGGGCGGCTCGACGTGGTGCGGGGGAAGCGAGGCGAACGGCTCTACCGGCCCCGACCCGCCGACGGGCACCGCCACCATCTCGTCTGCCGCGACTGCGGCCTCACCACGGAGGTCGAGGCGGGCGTGATCGCACGCTGGGCGGAGAACGTGGCCGGTGTCATGGGCTTCGCCGAGGTCGAGTACACGGTGGAGCTGACCGGCGTCTGCGACCGGTGTGCTGCCCGGCGTTGACCATGCCGACGAGGCACGACGGCGGAGCCCCGCCGGTGGGCAGCGTGCCGAGGCCACCGTCGTTCACCGTCATGCGCCGCCGAGTGGAGGCGCCGCGGATGGCGAGGGAGAAGCGGGTGAGGGAGTTCAGGCGGCGCTGGACGGTGCACTTGCCGCCTGTTCGGGACAGCGTCGAGGAGAGACCGATAGCCTCCCCGGCCCTCCCCAGGACTGGGCCTCCGGCAGGCGGTCACCGCGACCGCCCCTTCGAACGCTTACGCAGAGCAGCGCCCATCTGGACTCGCGGCCCTTGCGATCAGGGTTTGTCCGCGGCCCCGTCCAGCAGCGCCGCTGCCAGTGTGCGGGCGTGCGTCAGCCGCCTGCCGTCACCCTCCAGGCCGGCCCGTGCCATCGCGCCCTCCAGCAGGAAGGACAGGTGCTCCGCCAGCCTGCTGACCTCTCCGGGACGCTCGGGCAGCAGCCGCCCGAGGTGGCCGACGATCAGTTCCTCGACCGTCTCCTTGTGGCGGCGCACGATGTCACGTGCGGCGTCTCCGGCGGGCAGCTCGGCCGCCGCGTTGAGCAGGCCGCAGCCGCGGAAACCGGTCTCGCGGGCGGCCTCCGCGCAGTCGGCGTACGTGTCGAAGACAGCCAGGACCGCCTCGCGGGGGCCCGCCGTCTCTTTCAGCCGTGTGCGGTACGTCGCGAGCCACTCCTCGTGCCGGGTGTCGAGATAGGTCCTGACCAGCTCGGCTTTGGAGGAGAAGTTGTTGTACAGACTCGTTTTGGCCACGCCGGCCTCGGCGATGATCGTGTCGATCCCGGTGGCTGTCACCCCGTCGGCATAGAAGCGGCGTGCGGCAGTCACCAGCAGACGTTCCCGGGCCGGCCGCCGCCTGCCGGCCGCGGCCGCTCCCGCCCTGATCTCGCTCATCCCACACTCCCCGGTAACGGTGGACAGACAGCTCCACTGTGGCACTACCCACGCTAAATGAACAGACCTGTACAGTTTAGCGTGGCTGGTGCATCTACACAGTTGGGAGCCGACCGCATGCATTTCCTGCCCAGTGACCTGATCGTCGACGGGGTCCGTATCTCCTACCGCGACCGCGGTGAGGGCGAGCCGGTGGTATTCCTCCACGGCACGCCCTCGCACTCGTACGAGTGGCGGAACGTTGTGCCGCACGTCGAGGCCGTCGGCCACCGTGCCATCACCTATGACCTGCCGGGCTACGGGCGCTCCGAGCGCCCGGTGGACCGCGACACCTCGGTAGCCGCCCAGACGGACCTGTTGGGCGGCCTGCTCGACGCCCTGGGCATCGAGCAGGCCGCCATCGTCGCCCACGACATCGGCGGCGCCATTGGCCAGCGGTTCGCCGTCTCCCGCCCCGAGCGAGTGCGGCGGCTGATGATCATCGACACGGTCAGCTACGACTCCTGGCCCTCCGAGACCTGGCGGAAGATCATCGACGAGCAGTTGGAGGAGCACACGCGGCTGCCGCAGGACGCGTTCGACGCCCTGCTCACCCGGCAACTGGAGATGACGGTGGCCGGCGGCGCGACGACGATGTCCGGTGACGTCCTCAAGGCGTACCTGGCGCCCCATCAGTCGGCGCTGGGCCGCGTCTCCTTCTTTGAGCACCAGGTGCGGCACTACGACTCCCGGTACACCGAAGAGATCACCGACCGGCTCGCGTCGCTGACCATGCCCGTCCGTATCCTCTGGGGCGAACGCGACCAGTGGCAGCCCCTGGCCTACGCGCAGCGGCTCGCCGAGGGCATACCCGGCGCCCGCCTCACCGTCGTCCCCGGGGCCGGACACTTCGTGATGGAGGACGCGCCCGAGCGCGTCACGGAAGAGATCCTCGGCTTCCTCGCCGACTGACTGATTCCTGACGCCGGGCCCAGGACTCGGATGTCGACGCGGTCACCCTGGGGTCCTGCCAGAGATTCGCCGTGCTCAACCGGGGATTCGAGACAGTCTTCGCGGAACGGTGACGCAGTCGCCTCAGCCCCCTTTCGCGACGGAGTTCACGCCCGGCGCGGAAGGGAGAGGGAATTCCTTCTCTCCGGCGAACAGGCCGTACGGCCGCTGACTACGCTTGGCTGATCACCCAGCGGGAGCGGGCCCGTCGCAGAAAGGAACCAGGCGGCCGAGGACGAGAACGACCCGGTACGACCGCCGAGCGACGTGCGCGCGGAGAAGACCGTACTGGCGGCGATGCCGCTCTCCCGGGACGCGATCGCCGACGCCGTGGAACTCCTCGCCGGCGCCGACTTCTACCAGCCCGCGCACGAGCTGATCTACCAGGCGATCCTCAAGGTCTACGCCCGCGGCGAGACACCCGACGCCCTGACCGTGGCCGGCCGAACTCGCCAAGACGGACCAACTTGACTGCCCGGAAGGCCCTTCCACGCCGCCCTCCTCGTCCGTCGGTCATCGTCAGCAACGACGAGAAATTCGCAGGCTTCCGTTCGCTGGATCGGGTACGGGCCTGAGTTTCGGCACCGCCGCCCCCGGAAGCCGTTGGCGGCACAGCTCTGTCCGCAGGCCCAGGTCTGGTGCAGCAGCCGAGATGGCTCAGCTTTTCGAGAGGTCGCCGCGCCGACGGGCTCGCGACGTAGGTTCAGCGGGCGCGCCCGATGATGCAGCGGGAACCCCCTCTCCCCGCGCCGACTGTCGCGCAGCCCCGCAGAAGCGCTGAGCAAAGTCGGCCGCGCGGTGTCGGGAACGCGGTTGCACAGCCCGGCAGGAGCCGCGAACGCGCCTGCAGTGCGCCGCCCGGGGTCCGGGACGCGCAGGCCTGGCCCGGAGCGGCAACCCTGCGCGGTTCAGGGCGAACCCAGGACCTGCATGAACTGGTCCGCGAGAGCCTTGGTGTCGATGCCGTCCGCGCCGTGGCCGGACAGAATCAGGAAGAAGGGCGGCCCGATCAGGAGCGCGGCCGCCTGCTGGGTGGACAGAGCCGACCCGCACGCGGCCCGCGCCGCGTCCACGGTCTGCGTCGCGCTCTCGCCGATGATGTCGCGCGAGGCCAGCAGGAGGGCGACGTCCGGGTCGTGCTGCGCCTCCCCTATGAGGGCCCGATAGGCGGCTCCCGCGTGAGAGTGCGCCAGGAAGCCGACCAGAGCGTTGAGGTAGGCCTCTACGTCGGCGCGGGCATCGCCGCTGAGGGGTACCGCCAGTTCGTGCCGGGCGTCGAGCACGGTCGCCTCGTACAGCACTTCCGCCTTGTTCGACCACCAGCGGTACACGGTCTGCCGGCCCACGCCGGCCCGCTCCGCGATGCCCTTCATCGTCAGTGCCGCGTATCCGACCTCGACCAGGAGGTCGTCGACGGCATGCAGCACGGCAGCCCGTGCGCTCTCGCTGCGTGGCCGCCCGCGGCCAGTTCCTTCCACCACGCACCCACTATAAACAAGACACGGTGCACCGCATGTGTTACGTTTGCGATGCACGGTGCCTCGAAATTTGATTCAGGGCTGCCCGGCCGCATTGTGCGCCGTGCTCCGTGTGGTGCACCCGTTGAAGGAATCGAGAGCAATGGCTTCCACCACGCTGGAAAGTCCCGCGCGCCCGGCACCGAGGTCCGGCCTGGGCCTCGCGCGTATGAGCGTGTGCACCACCCTGGTGGTCGGCTTCGTCGCGGCGATCAACCTGGCCGTTCCCGAACTGACGGCGAGCTCACTGCAGCCGACGTCGTCGGAGCTGCTGTGGATCGTCGACGCCTACGTGGTGATCTTCGCCTGCCTGGTCATCCCCGCCGGTGCGGCCGGCGACAAGCCCGGCCGCGAGGGGACACTCCTGGCCGGGCTCGCCCCACCCTCATCGAGGACATCGACGCCGGCGCTTACACCGCCTGACACGACTGGCAGTACAGCAGGTGGGCGGCTCATGCGCTGGGCCGCCCACCCGCACCCCCGACACCTGAGGAGCGCATCTCGTGACCACGCATCCCTACACACTTGCTGAGCCGCGTGTCTCCACTGCTCTGGCCCGAATGTTCGAGGCCGCGGAGCGCGACGGGCAGACCGCGCAGCGCCTGGGGGCCCGGAACTTCGCCGAGCGGGACAAGTTCACAGCCCAGCAGCTCGCCGACGCGTCGCAGGACATCTACATGCCGATCTCCGCCCAGGGAGGAAAACTTCTCTACAACCTGGTGCGCGCCACTCGGCCTGCACAGGTCGTTGAGTTCGGAACCTCTTACGGGATTTCCACCGTGCATCTGGCTGCAGCCGTGCGGGACAACGGAGCCGGTCATGTCATCACCACGGAGATGAACCAGGCAAAAGCGACGGCCGCACGACACACGTTTGCCGACACCGACCTCGAAGACGTGATCACTTTGCTGGAAGGTGACGCCCTGCAGACCCTGGCCGGGCTGCAGACCCCTGTCGACTTCCTCTTTCTGGACGGGTGGAAGGATCTCTGCCTGCCCGTGCTGCGACTCATCGAGCCACATCTCGCACCGGGCACTCTCGTGGTCGCCGACGACGTCGACCTGCCCGATCTCGGTCCATACCTCGACTATGTTCGTGACACCGACAACGGCTACCACAGCGTCACCTTCCCCGTAGAAGACGGTCTGGAGATCAGCTGCCGTCTGTAGCTCGGGAGTGGGAGCCCCTCACAGGGGTTTCGACAAGCAAGCTCTGCAGGTCGAGGCGATGGATGAGCCGGTCTACGAGCTCGGGGATCACGCCCGATTCGCGGCGGGCGGCGATCAACTCGGCCCGGGCGGCTGTGGCGAGCCGCTCCTGGCAGTCGCGGAACTGGCGGACCCAGTCCGCTCGGGACCGGAACTCGTCATCCATCTCCTCGACAACTCCAGGACTCAGCGTGGAGAGCATCACCACGCAGAACGCCACGAAGACGAGCTGAGGGCGACCGGGGAAAGCCCGGCCCGTATCGGTGGCCGGCGGGACAGCCAGGGCGAGGGCCACAGTCGCCACACCGCGCATCCTTGACCACCACATCACCAAAGTCTCGCGCCGGCCGAGCGGTGTGTCTGTGCGGGCATCGATACGTTCCTGGATGCGACGGTCCCAGACTTCGAACATGGCACGGCGGTCGGGCTCGATCGGGACATGGGGCTGCTCCAGCTTCCAGCGCACCTTGCGCTGGGCGCGCTCCAGGCGGCCGCTCACCCACACAGCTGGCAGGAGCCACAGCACCCGGACCGCGACGACAGTGACGACGAAGAGTGCCGCCGGTCCGAGCAGGCCCTGCCGGCCGTCGGTCACCGTGTCGGCGACGGTGCGCAGTTCGAGACCGATGAGGCCGAAAGCCACGCCGGTGATAAGCGTCTCGGTGATCTCCCAGAAGGAGTCGCTGGAAACCCGGGCGGCCGCGCCCTCCGCAGGCGCGGGATGATTGACCATGTAGAGCGTGTAGACGAGCACGGCCAGCACGCCGGAGCCGTGTACGTGCTCGGAAGCGACACAGACCAGAGCTGGAATGAACAGGCTGACCAGGATCCGCGGTGTCGGATCGGGATCGCCGAGCAGGCCGTTGAGACGGTCCACCAGCCAGCCGGCGTCCAGCCCGGCGCGACGCCGCCGGTGTGTGCACGGATGCCCGGCGTCAACTCGCTCGTGTGCCGCATCGCCGCGTGTTCGTTGTGCTGGGAGCCTACGTTGAGGCGCCAGCGGTATGCGCACGCGGGCTGGGCATGAGTGTCGCTGCCTGCCCGCGCGTTGCTTCGCCAAAATTCTGACCGTGGTCGGCCGTACGACCTTGAAGGCTGCCGCAGTGCGGCCGTTCTGAGACAAGGTTCCGATCCATCGCCGGGGCAAAGCGCTTTGAGGGCTTCCAGGCCGGCGGAGGAAGCGTGCAACGCCACCGGCTTCATGCCGCGGATGGCGTCAGCCTGTGGCGAGGGCTTCATATCGGAGCACAGTGCCTCGAAATGCTGTTACGCTACATACCGAGACAGCCTGCCTCGTAAATCTGCTTCGTTCTGCCCGGACCCATCGTCGGCCGGCCGCGGGAGTTGACCCGAGGGCACGTTCGTCCCGTCCCTGCCACGACGCCGGAGGTACAGCGATGAAGGATCTGCACCACTGCGAGCTCCTCGCCCGCCGACAGCTCACACCCCGCATGGTGAGGCTCACCCTGGGCGGCCCCAGCCTCACCGGACTCACCCCCCGCCCGGCCCAGGACATCGAGGTTCTCCTCACCGATGCCACGGGCGCGCCTATCAAGCGGCGGTACACCATTCGCCACGCTCGTCCCCAGAGCGGCGAGTGGGACATCGACGCGGTCATACATGCGGGCGCCGGCCCGGGCAGCGCCTGGGCGGCAACAGCACAGATCGGCTCGCGCGTCGAACTCGTCGGCCCGCGGGGAAAGCTACAACTGCGTCCAGCTGAAGGACACTTGTTCATCGGCGACGAGGCCTCCTCGCCCGCGATCGCCGCCCTGGCCGAGGCGCTGCCGGACGATCAGGTCACCGCCGCAGTCGTCGAGACCCAGTCCGAGGCAGACCGACTCCCCGTGGCGGCCGACCACGTCCGCTGGATCGAACGGGGCCCGGCGGCTGCCGGCGACCCGGCACTGCTCTTGGCCGCGGTCGACCAGGAACTGCAGGAAGCAAGGTTCGAACAGGTCTACATCCTCGCCGAGGCACATACGACGGGTGCGCTGCGCGAACTCGTGCACGCGGCCGGCGTCGCGCCTGACCGCGTGTTCGCCAAGGGCTACTGGACCGCGGGCCGCCCCTCCTCCAGCGTGCTCGGGGGACGACGTGAGCGCGGCTGACGCACTCTCGAAAAGCCCGGGCCCGGCGAGCCGGCAGACCAGGCGGGCCTTCCGCGGACTGCTCGCCGCCCGCCTGCTCGGCGCTCTTGCCGACGGCGCCATGCTGCCGTTCATCGTTCTGTGGGCCCATGAAACCGGCGGGCTGAGCGGAGCGTCGGCCGGAATGCTCTTCCTGGCGCTGGCCTTCGGCGAGCTCGCCGGCGGCCTCGCCGGTGGCGTCCTCGCGGACCGTGTCGGCCACCGGCGCATGCTGCTGATATCCACCATCGGTATGGCGGCCGGATACAGCAGTCTGTTCCTGATCCACCACGCCGCTCTTGCCCTGGTCGCGTTCCTCACCGCGGGCATCTTCGAAGCAGCCTTCCACCCCACCATCGCGGCCCTCATCGCCGACCTGCACCAGGGACAGGACCTCCACCACGCCTACGGAATGACCCGAGTGGCGGCCAGCCTCGGCAGCATCGCCGGCCCGATCGTCGGTGCCGCAGCCGTCTCCTTCTCCCTGTCCTGGGTCTTCGCCGCCGCGGGGATCCTGCTCCTCGGCGCCGTCCTGGCCGTTTTCCTCGCCGTACCACCCGACCGCGCCATCGAGCCCGCGCAACCCGAAGCAGAACCGGACCACGTTCCGGGCGGGCTGATGCAGGTCCTGCGTGACCGCAGACTCCTGCTCCTCGTCGTCGGCGGCGGGCTTTTGAGCATCACCTTCACCTGGTGGGAAGCCGATGGCCTGGTACTGCTCAACAGGCTGCACACCATGGGCACTTCGGCCTTCGCCGCGCTTTTCGCGGTGGACGCAGCCGCTACCGTCCTGTTCCAGATGCCGATCAGCCGCTGGGCCCGCGACCGCAGCACCGCACGGTTGCTCTTCGCCGGTGCAGCCCTCCAGGGCGTGGGCCTTGCGGGACTGGCGGCAGCAGGGGCGGGGTATCCCGCCCTCGTCGCGGCGGTTCTGCTGATCTCGTTCGGAATGATGCTCGCCGGCCCCGCCACCTCGGCGTTCGTCAGCCGCCATGCACCCCCCGGGCGCAGCGCCACCTATCAGGCAGCCCTCTCCACCACCCAGGACATCGGAACAGCAATCGGCCCCACCTCCGGCCTGGCCATCGGCCGGATCGGACCGCCCGCCCTGGTGTGGCTTCTCGCCCTTCCGCTCAGTCTCATCGCCGGTCTGGCCACTGCCAAAGCGTCTGGGCCGCTCGCATCGGGCCAGACCGCTGGTGCTGCCCGTACCCGGTGCTGACCCCACGGGCGGACCGGCTTCTGGCCGTCTACGACCGCACCCGCACGCCAGTCGGCAAACGGCGACGCTCGCGCGCCCAGTCGCCCTCATGCCACCGCCCGCCCCACCTGACTTGAGCCAGGCGAGCGCCTGCAGGGTCTTCCGCCACAGTGATCACGTCGACGAGGCCTATCGTCGCTACGCCCCTAAGACCGAGGCGGATGCAGACGCCTACGGACTCAGCCTGCCCGGAACGTACGCCACACACATCGTTGATCTGCTGACGAGCACCTTCTCAGTTCTCAGAAGCCCTCGGGGAACCTGCACGTCAGCGGCGACGACCCCAAGCCTTCCCTCGGCCGCTCAAGCCCCTACGGACTCCGCTCCTATTTGAGACCCACTCCGGGCCGTAACCGACAGCTGTTCACCAAGGAACGGCCAAGGAGGGCCTCAGTAGATGTCGCCCAACTCGCCGCCACCTGCGAAAACGCTCACCTGATGCCCCATCAGGACGAGCATAAATGAGCGTCAGGACGCCTCGGAGAGCATAATTTCAGCGTCGAGATATCGCCCGTAACACCCACACTGCATATAGCGCACTTCGCCCAAACCCGCAGGTCAGGCGTCCTTCGCGGCAGGCTTCAGGATCGCCACTCACTCCACATGATGAGTCATCGGGAACAGGTCGGCGAGGAGGGGCTCCGACCAGGCGCTCAACCTGGCCACGCGATCAGCTCCTGCGCCATCATCGACAACAGGCCCTCGCTGAAGCCGGAGGACCGTCCGTCGGCGTCGGCGACGATCGTGATGTCCGCGTCCCCGGCCCGCCACTGTCCGGCGACGACCAGACGCTGGACGACGTCGTACAACTGGGCCGCGGTGATGGCGGTCGCGTCGTCCGCGGGTCCTGGCCGGACCACTTCCAGGATCGCGGTCCAAGAGGTGGCGCCGGGTTCGAGGGCGGCGACGAACGAGTACGGCCACGGCCTCCCAGCGGTCGACGAATCGGCGGCGGATCGACCGTCGTTGCCGCCGTAGGCGGTGTAGCCGTGTGGTGCCCATCGTCATGGGAGGCGGCGTGCGTGGGAATGCTTCGGGGAGCGGGCGAGGTCCGGGGACAGGTCGGTGTGAGAGCCGCGGGAGGCTTGGGTGGGTGGGCAGTTGCGGGGGACGGCAACGGCGTCGTACGCCCGGCACCGCTTCGCGCTGGTCCGATCATGGCTGGACGCGGCCACCGTGGCGGAACATGCGGCGGCTTCACTGGAGTTGTCCTTCCGCCGGGTGTCGGTCGGAGATTCGCGGGGGACGTGGGAGGAACATCTGCTGGGTGGGGACAGCGGGCTGAGGCGGCTGCTGACCGGGGCCGCCGCGTGGGCGCTCGTGGGCGAGGCGTTGACCGGCGACACACCCGGTCGGCCTGGGCCGGGACGGGCCCGGTGCTGGCTGAACCGGTATGGGACAGGCGAGTGGATCCCGCCGCACAAGGACGCCGCGGGGACGGCGCACCTCGTGGTCTGCCTCCTCGCGCCCCCGCCCGAGAGCGGCGGCACGCTCAGGCTGTTGGCCCCTACCGGGCCGAGTAACGTGCACCTGGCCGCCGGAGATGCGCTGCTCTTCGAGGCCACGACGGTCGAGCACATGACGACGCCGCTCGTCCCGACGGCCGGGACGCCCCTTCCTGTACGAACCGTCGCGGTCGCGCGCTACTTCCTGTGAGCCGTCACCCCCCGCCGGTCAGGGCGGAGAGCCTCCGGGCGGCCAGCGATGCCAAGTCCGCGTGGGCCCCCGCTGACGCCGCGGTCAACAACCTGGTCAGGGCGAGCAGTTCGCCGGTCCGCCCGGCGGGAGAATCCAGATCGGCGGCGAACTCCCGCCGGACCCTGGCGGCCACCTCAGGCACCGGCAGGCTCAATGCGTGCAGGGTCCCCGCGTCGTACCCGACGGGCACGAGCCCCCAACTCTCCCAGTCGAGAAAGGTCAGTGGCGCGCGGGTGAGGTTGGCCCAGTGCAGATCGCCGTGGCCCGTCACCCACCGCACCGCGACCGGCGGCTCGATCCCCCGCCCGCGGAGCACGGCCAGCTCACCCCGACCGGCCATGATCCGCCGGCTCTCGGCCGAGGCGAGGGCTCGGAGCGCCTGCCCGAGCCGGCGCCACCAGTCGTCTGACAAACCGGGATCGGACAGCAGGTCGATGCGGCCGGAACTGATGGCGGGTGCCTCGACGTACGAGGTCAGCTCGCCCGCGTACACCTGACCGTCGGCGCTCCACTCGCAGGTCGCGTACAGCCGCGGCCGGGGCACTCGCGGGGGCAGCAGGGCCGCGGCCGTCCGTACCCCCTCCGTCGGCCCCGTCCTGCCCGGCGGGGCGCAGGCCACCCGCAGCCAGCGGCCGTCACGGGTGCGGCGGCCCACGGAGCGTCCGCGCCAGCCCCAGGTCGCCGGACCGCGGCACAGTACGCCCAACTCGCGGGCCGCGGTCTGCTGCGCGGCCTCCATGCGCAGCCAGGTCGCCTGGTCCGGTGGCGAGTACAGGACGCCTCCCTCTGGCAGGGTTCACATCCGCTGTGGCAGAGTCCGTGCGTGGTCCATGCGTGCGCCGAGTGGGGCGGGTTGTCGCGCTGTCCCGGTGCACGGGCGACTGGCCCCGATCGTCACACTAGGAGTCTGATTGCGGTCCCACAATGGTGAAGAATGGCTGGACCTGGCGGACGCGATTGCTCTCCTGCGGGACCAGGTCGCCGAGGCACAGCGTCGGATCGACGCCCCCGGGACGGCAGGAGACCAGGGCATCCGGTTCGGGCTGGGCGAGATCACGCTGGAGCTGGGCATGGAGCTGGCCCGGGCCCAGGGCGCGGGTGGGAAGCTGCGGTTCGGGGTGGTCGGGGTGGAAGGCGAGCGGCAGAGTACGCGGACCGCGACGCACCGGGTCACCGTGCGCCTGGACCCGCGTACGGCGGACAGCTCCGGCGTCGAGGTCGGTGACGAGGAATAGGCCCCGGAGGGTACGAGGGTGGAGTTCGACCGCCGCGTGCAGGTCCGCCGCTACGGCTCCCCGTCGGGCCGTCCGGGCTTCGCCTCGGGGTATCTGGTCGGCCCGCGCCTGGTGCTGACCACTGGTCACCTCGGCGACGTGCAGGGCGTGACAGTGTCCCGGCCGGACGCGGGCGACGAGGAGCACGCCGCGGTCGTACGCTGGCGGCGGCATGACGAACGAGCGGATGCGGCGCTGCTGGAGATCGCCCCGGACCGGGGCTGGAGCCCGCCCGCTTCCATGGCACGTTCGCAGACCCGGCCCTCGCAGCGTTGGGGCCGGCTGATCGGGCCCCGTCCGTACGCCGTGACCGTCATGGGTTTCCCACGCATGCAGAAGGACCCTGCCGCCGGCCGCCTCGACGAGCAGCTCACCGCCGAGATCGCCCCGGGCAGCGGCTCATTGGCGCACCGCTACGAGCTGTACGCCACCGCCCCCACCCTGGCGGCCCCGCCCGGCCCCGCCGGGGCGACCCCGTGGGCAGGGATGTCCGGCGCCGCGGTACTGGCGGCGGCCCCGGACGGAGCGCTGCTGTGCGGCGTCGTACGCCGTGATCGGGAGGCCGCCGGCGGCACCCGGTTGACCGCCACGCCCGCCGCCGCGCTCCTGGCCGACCCGGACTTCACCGCCGTGGTCTCCGAGCACACCGGCTGGCCGCCGCTGCTGGAGCCCGCCGAACCGGCTCCCCTGCTCGCGCCCGCCGCCCGCCAACTCGATCTGCGCTCTCCCGCAATGCTGCTGCGCGCAGAGGCGGAAGCCGTGTCGTTCCACGGCCGCGAGCGCGAGTTGGCCGAGCTGGCGGAGTGGTGCCTCGACGACAGCGCTCCCTTCGCCGTGCAAGTCCTCACCGGCCCCGGCGGGCAGGGCAAGACCCGCCTGTCCCGGCACCTCGCGGAACGGCTACGCCGGCAGGGCTGGGTGACGGGGCATGTTCTCGGCAGCCTGCACGACGGCGCCGCGCCCCCCGAGCTGTCCCGACTCGACAGCACCCTGCCCCGCCTGCTCGTGGTCGACTACGCCGAGACCCGCCCCCACACCGTCCGGCGTCTGGTCGACCACCTGCGCACCGCCCGGCACCATACCCGGCTGCTGCTGCTCGCCCGCGCCGACGGCGAGTGGCGCACCGACGCCCTCGGGGCCGACGCTGCCGTACGCGACCTCCTGCACACCGCCACCGTCACGCCCCTGCCGCCGCTCATCCCGCGGAGCACACCGCCGCGGGAGCGCGCCGCCGACTTCGCCCGCGCCGCCGCCGACTTCGCCCGCCACCTCGACCTTCTGCCGCACCTGTCGGGGCGGCCCGAGCAGGGCTGGCCCGCCCTGGCCGGCACGCTGCGGGCCCCGGGGCCGCTGACGGACCCCCGGTACGACTCCGTGCTGACGCTCCAGATGACGGCCCTGACCGCGCTGCTCCAGCAGGGCACCGCGCCCGTCGGCACCGCGGTGCGCGAGCCCGTCGAGGCCACAGTGCTCAGCCATGAGCAGCACTACTGGGAGGACACCGCCACCACGCCCGCCCACCGGCTCGGTGGGATGCGGACCTCCACGCTGAGCCGGGCCGTGGCCGTCGCCGCCGCCTGTGGGGCGGCCACGGCAGACGAGGCCGAGGCGACGGCACAGAAGATCCCCGGGCTGCCGCCGGAGCAGGCCCTGCCGGTCGCCGAGTGGCTGCACAGCCTCTACCCGCCGCCCGCCGACTCCTACTGGGGCTCGCTGGAGCCGGACCGGGTGGCCGAGTATCTCGCGTCCGCCGTCCTGGCGGGCCCCAGCACCCTCGTCCGCCTGCTCACGGGCGCCTCGCCGCAGCAGCAGGGCCGGCTGCTGACCGTACTGGTGCGCGCCGCGCTGGCCCACTACAACGCGCAGCGCTATGAGGAGCACGAGCGGACTCTGCTCGGCTTGGATGCCGCCCTCGGCCAGTGCCCTCTCGACGCGGGCGCGCTGCGCACCGTCACCGCCTCGCTGCCGTACCGCACCTCCCCCACCGCCGGGCTCGCGCTGCGCCTCACCACCGCCCTCGCCCGGACCCTGGAGAAACGCGCCGCCGCCGACACGGACGCGTACGAACCGGAGTACGCGACTGCCCTGTCCAACCTCGGCGTTCGCCTGTCCGACGTGGGCCGGACCGAGGAGGCGCTGGCGGCGACGGAACGGGCCGTGGAGATCCGTACCCGACTGGCGACGGCCGACCCCGCCGCGTACGAGCGGGACCTGGCGGAGTCCCTCCACAAACACGGCATCCTGCTGGGTGCGCTGGGACGCCGGGCGGAAGCCCTGACGGCCTGCGAGCGGGCCGTGGAGATCCGCAGACGCCTCGCCGCAGCCGACCCCTCCGAGCACGACCCGGAGTTGGCGTCCTCCCTCTCCATGCTCAGCTTCCGGCTGAGCGCGGCGGACCGGGAGGGAGAGGCGGTGGCGGTGGCCGAGGAGGCGGTGGAGATCCAGCGGCGGCTGGCCGCCGCCGACCCTGCCGCGCACGAGGAGGGGCTGGGCCGGCTGCTGAATAACCAAGCGGTGCAGCTGAGCCGTGCGGGCCGCGCCGCGGAGGCGCTGGCGGCGACGGAACGGGCCGTGGAGATCCGTACCCGGCTGGCGAAGGCCGACTCGGCCGTGCACGAACGGGGCCTGGCCCGCACCCTGTCCAACTTCAGCGACGGGCTGGCCGCGGCGGGGCGCTGGCCGGAAGCCGTACGCGCGGCGGAGCGGGCCGTAGAGATCCGCCGACGTCTCGCCGCGGCCGACCCGGCGTTGCACGAAGCCGGCCTCGCGAGGATGCTCTTCAACCTGAGCGGGTGTCTGCGCGCGGCCGGCCTGCCCGAGCGGGCGCTGGACGTGCTCGACGAGGTGGCCGAGGTCTGCGGTCGGCTCGCAGGGCGCAGCCCCGCCGAGTTCGCCGGCCGCCTGCGCGACGTACTGGAGCGCCAAGCGGCGGTCCTCACCGAACTGCGGATGTCCGACCGGGCGGAGCGCGCCAGGGCCCGGCTGGCGGCGCTCGACGTCCCCGAAGGGACCGGGGGATTCGAGAACGCGCCCTGACCAGGCGGCTCGGGTCGTGCCTACCCGGGGTCGAAGTCGTTCATCGAGCACGTCGGGCTGCAAGGGTCGCTCGGCTTGTCCGGGCTGCCCGGGTCGTACGCGTGGCGCGGCAGGGCGAAACCGGCCACGAGCTGCTGCCACTCCGGCCCGTCGAGCAGGGCGGTCAGGGGCTTCTCGCGTACGTTTCCGCAGGGCAGAAAACGCGACATGACGCAGCCGGCCAGATCCCCGTTGGCCAGGACCGCCGCGCGTTGCTGCGCGCATGCCCCGCACAGGGTGTCGGGGTCGGGCACCCCGCCGGGCGGTACGCCCCGGCCCACCGCTCGCACCCGGTCGGCGCCGATCCGCCGCACGCCCAGGGAGCGCAGGTCTTCGTGGGCCTGCCGGACGCGCTGACCGGGCAGGACCTCTATCACGCTCACCCGGATGCGGACGCCCTGCTCGACCGCCGTGCGGATGTTGGCCCGGGTCCGGGCGTGGCTCCCGCGGGTCGACGTGATCCGCTCGTGCTCCTCGGCGCGGTCGCTGTAATAGCTGGTGGCGAGCGAGACGCCGGCCCTCCGGAAGAACTCCCACCCCCGGGCGTCGACCCGGAAGAGATTCGAGTAGACCTCGACGCCGAGGCCGCGGGAGAGGGCGAGTCCGCCGAGTTCGCGCCAGTGCGGGTACGCGGTGGGTTCACCGCCGATGAGCTGCACTCGGCGTACGCCCAGCGCCGCCGCGTCCTCGATCAAGGTCCGCCAGTCGGCCGCCGTCATGCTGCCGTGCCCCGCCCGCGGGCTCGACTCTGTCAGACAGTGCGTGCACTCAAGCTGGCAGGCCCCGGTGATCTCCAACTCCAGAGTGTGGACGGATTTCACGGCGCTTGGGTTCCGGTGCTCATCGCGGTCCTTTCGCGAGGCAGGAGCCTTGTCGAACGCGGTGGCTGTCGCGGGTGGGGACAGCACATGGCCAACAGCATTATGACAACCGGAAAGCAACGACGAAAGTAGAGCTATGGCCCCCGAAGCCCACGGATGTAGAGAATTGGACAGACTGGCCGAGCAGTTGCGCATGGACGCCGCGCATGCTCCGTCAGCCGCGGGGGCGGGGCCTCCCACCCCGTTCCTGTCGTCGGCGGAGCTGGTGGCGGTGCTGCTCGCCCGCCATCTGCGGTACGACACTCAGGCGCCGGACCATCCCGGAAACGATCACTTCATCTACGCGAAGGGGCCTGCAGAGCCGATGCTCTACGCGATGCGCCGTGCGGCGGGCGCTGCCCTCGACACCGAGGTCGCCAGGGGTTCGCCGGGGCTGGGCCTGCCGGTCGGGGTGGGGCTGGCCCTCGCGGGTCGCGACCTCGACCGGCTGCCCTACCGGGTATGGGTGCTGTGCGGGGACGGGGAGCTGGCGGATGGCTCGATCTGGGAGGCGTTCGAGCATGCGGGGGACGAGGGGCTCCACCTGCTCACCACGATCGTCGACGTCAATGGTCCGGGCCGGGGCACCGACTCCTGCGTACGCCGCATCCGGGCCTGCGGCTGGCACACCGTGGAGGTCGACGGGCACGACACGGCCGCGATCGACACCGCATTCACCGCGGCAGAGGCAGAGGCGGGCCGACCGACGGCGGTCATCGCCCGAACCCTGACGGCGGCGTACGGCGCGGCGGTCCCCGCCGGGGCGCGCGGCGACGCGGCGCCGGCTGCGGCAGTGACGGACGTGCGCATACGCCCCCGGCCGCCGCACCACACGCCGGAGCGCGCGTCGCGCGAGGGCGCGCCGCTGGAGCTGCCGACGTACGCCCCAGGCTGCCGGATCGCGACACGCGACGCCTACGGCGAGGCCGTCGCCGCCGTCGGCAACGCCCGGCCCGAGGTGGTCGTACTGGACGGCGACGTACAGCACTCGACACGCAGGGACCCATTCGCGGGCGAACACCCGGAGCGCTTCTTCGCGTACGACGTCCCCGCACGGCAGCAGGTGAGCACGGCCATCGGCATGCGGGCACGCGGCTGGACACTGTACGTCTCGTCCCTCGCGACGCTCCTCACGCGGGCACACGACTACCTGCGGACGGCGACGATCGGCGGCATCCCGCTCAACGTCATCGGCTCGAACTCCGGTGTCGCGGCCGGCCGGGGCGAGCCCGCGCAGACGTGCCTGGAGGACGTGGCCATGTTCCGCGCCCTGCACGGAAGTACGGTGCTGCACCCCTGCGACGCCAACCAGACGGCACGGCTGACGGCGGCGCTGGCGGACTCGGCGGCGGGGGGCGTGCGCTACCTGCGGACATTGCGCCACGCCACACCCGTCGTCTACGGGCCGCACGAGGAATTCCCGGTGGGCGGCAGCAGGCTGCTGCGGGCCACGGACGAGGACCGGGCGACGGTCGTGGCGGCTGGCGTGGCCGTACACGAGGCGCTCCGCGCCGCCGACGAACTGGCGGCCGAGGACGTCCGGGTGCGGGTGATCGACCTGTACTCGGTCAAGCCGGTCGATGCGGACGCGCTGCACAAGGCCGCCGCAGCGACGGGGTGTCTGCTCACCGTAGAAGACCACCGGCCCGAAGGCGGGCTGGGCGACGCGGTCGCGGGCGTCTTCGCCGACGGCCACCCGGCACCGTGCATGGTGCGGCTCGCGGTGGACACCGAGCTGGGCTCAGCCACCCCGGCGGGGCGGCTCCACGAAGCGGGCATTGACTCGGCGGCGATCGCCGCCGCCCTCCGTCGGCTGACGGATCAGCGGCAGGGCCGAGAGGCTGGCGGCTAGCGGGACGCGTGCGGGGCGGGCAGGGGCGCATGGCTACCGGACAACCCGCACGATGAGCAGCACACCGGCCGCGAAACTACGGGCGAGCCATCTCGTGCAGTACAGGTTCAGGTGCCGCAGCCTGCGCGCACGCCCGAGCGACGGGGAGGAAGTGTTCGTCGACGACACGACGCGAAAGCTGGTCGCCAAGCATGCGGCGCACTCGTACCGGGGCGACTCCTCGCTGACGTTCCATCTGCGGGGCGCCGACGACCAGCTGGTTTCCCAGGCTTACACGACGCTGGGCCAGGTGCGGAGACGGCGAAACGTACGCGGTGATCCGCATGCACGGGTAGCCGAGAGTTCGGGAGAACAAGATCCGGACCATACCCGAGCCGACAACTCTGACGCGCCCGTCGGGACAGCGCCCGTAACGCCCACATCGCACATGAGGCGCGCCCCGCATACCAACCATCACAGCCCGCCGCGCCGACACTTCCTGGGGAGAACCTGGGGGCTTTCGGTCACCATGCCGCCCCCTCTGGCCCCCGAGCAGGCCGGCGATCGCGGCACGTCCCTTGCTTCCGACCTCCGGCATGAAGAGAGCATAGTAACCGAGCGTGACAGCCGGCGAAGAGTGCCCAAGCCGGTCGCGCCCATGCTCCGGGAGTTCGCCGCCCGTCTGGACACGAATCTGCGCCCGGCCTGATCCCGCAGACCGTGTGAGGTCCCGGCACCACTCGGGATCATCGGACCGATGATGAATGGAGCGCCGTGCGTCAGGCCGGATTGGTGGGTCGGCGGCTCATCGCTGTTCATGCGTGTGACAGGAGGACGGGGCGGGGATGTCCAGGGCCGGGTTGCCGTCGAAGAAGCCGTTGGGGCTCAGGGTGAATCCCGTGCTCACGACCGGCATGGCGGGCCAGTCTTCGGGCCGTACGACGTGGTGCTCCCCGAAGGTGTGCCAGACGACCACGTCCGTGTTTTCCAAGGAGCGGTCTCCTGCCGCGTAGGCGGGGAGTCCGTCCTCGTCCTCGCTGCGGTTCGGGTAGTCACCCGCGGCGTACAGCTGTGCGGGGTCGTAGGCGGTGACCCAGAGGTGTCCGTAAATGAAGCGGGCCCGCTGCCACGCTTCGCTTCCCTCCGGCTGCATGGGCAGGAGTCCTGATCCGGGAACGAGTTTGTAGGCCACCGGCTCTCCGAGCCCATTGAGTTGGCCTGGGTTGACCACGTTCCAGAATCTTCCTGTGGGCGCGTGCGCGGTGCGGTGCTGGGCTTCGGATTCCGAACGCAGGGGGGTGGTTCGGGTTCTCCAGGCATTCCCGCGTTGGTTGGTTCCTTCCATAGGAAGGGATTCGGAGTCGACCTCGTGAACGGTGTTCCCGTGACCGTCGACGTCCATGTCGAGGCGGGCGCAGAAGAAGTGCTGATGGTGCGGGCCGTAGAGACCTGGAGCGACCAGGGTTCCGTGTTCCGGGCGTCCTCCGACGACAGCCCCGGTGGAAATCATTCCCGTGAGCTTCACCTCGAACCGGATGGTCCCATCGAGATACAGGTACCAGAAATAGCCGTACTGGTAGTTTCCGAGGACGGCGAAAGAAGAAATGACCAGACGGCGCTGGCGCCTGGTGACGGTGGTTCCGGTGCGGAAGTCGGTGTGCTTCCAGGCCACTCCGACGTCTTCCTCATGCATGCAGATCGCGTGTGGGAGTACGACTGGTTCGCCGTCCTGGTCGTGGACCACCGCGTCGAAGTAGCGGATCTCGCCGAGGCAGTCGCATCCCAGTTCCAGGGCGTTGACCATGAACCCGGCCCCGTACTCCCCTTCGTCGAAGGCGTTCTTGTGCCGGTGGGTGATACCGGGGTCTCCGTAGGGGGTGTACATCTCCGAGAGGGAGGCGCGGTGCAGGATCGGCCGGAGCCGGCCTTTGTCCTCGTATCCGACCTGGTGGAGCAGAAGCCCTTCGCGCACCGTGAATCCGAGGCGCAACCGCCATTTCTGCCACCGTACGGCGTATCCTTCGACGGTGAAACTGGGGCCTTCCGGCTGGGTGATTTCGACAGGCCGCAGGTCGTCGCGAGGGCGATTGACGCCCGGCCAGTTCCCCTCCGGGCCCCAAAGGGCAGGATCGTAGTTCCCGGCGAGCGGCGGCAGGGGCACGACACCGTGGTCGGTGACGTCCACGACGTCCATCGAGTCCAGGTCCACGGTCACTTGGAGATTCTCAACGGGCCGTGCGTAACCATTGTCCTGCGGGTGTGCGCGTACGAATGTGAGGGCGTAGCACAGGCGTAGTTCCGGGCTCTCATCGAGAACCTTTGTACGGCCGGTCGGCCAGGCATCCACCATGGCCAGGGAGAAGTCCTCCACTCCGCGGCGGACCATGGCCTGCTGCCAGCGCGCGTCCTGGCGCACGGCTTCGCCGCACTGGGCGAACTCCTCTTCCGTTATCGCCGTTTGCGCTCCCTCGCGGTGTTCGAAGCGCACGACCTCCTGCCGGCTGAGGGACACCACTGCTTCGTAAGTGCGGCGCTGCGCGCGGTCGCGCAGCACCATGAATACCTCACGATCGGGCCGACTGCGGGCATCCCATGTCCGCAGCTTATGTTTCGCGGGCTCCCGCAGGGAGATCATCACGAAGCGCGTATTCGAAGCGATCTCGTATTGTTCCTTCAGCAGTTTGACCGCCGCGCGAATCTCCCTGGCCGTCAGCGGGTCCAATGGGTGCGGGGCACGGGAAACTTCGCCTTCCATTAAAGTCATCAGCTGCCGTACTCCCTCTCGTGGATGATGGTCGGGCGCGGCTTTCCGTGCTGCGGGGCCGGGTTGGCGTCCCGGTTACCGCTGACCGCTGTCGAGAGCCGCGGCGAGGTCCTGTCTGATGGCCGCCAGGACGGCGGGGCGGCATTCCTCCAGATAGAAGTGGCCGCCGGGGAACATTCGGGGAGGCGCTGTCTCTTGGGCGCTCACATGGGCCCACTCCTCCAGCGCCCCGCCGCGCAGCATGCCGTCGTGGCGGCCGGCGTAGCTGCGGACCGGGCACGGCAGCGGCGGTCCGCCGCCGGTATAGCGGTATGTCTCGGCCATGGTGTAGTCGGCCCGCAGCCGTGGAAGGACCAGGCGGAGCAGTTCCGGCTCTTCCAGCACCTCCGGCGAGGTCCCCCCGGCCTCGACCACCGCGTTCAGGAACTCCGCGTCCGGCAGCAGGTGCCGGTCTCCCGGACGTTCCGCGGCCCGGTGCGGGGGCGGGCTCGCGGAGGCGATCAGCAGCAGCGGTGGGCGACCGCGTCGGGACAATTCCCGTGCCGTCTCGAAAGCAAGGACGGCGCCGAGACTGTGTCCGAAGAAGGCGAAAGGGGCATCGGTCAGCGGCATCAGCCCCTCCACAAGGGCTTCAGTGAGCTGCCGCAGATTCGTGGCGTGAGCCTCCCGGTACCGCTTTCCCCTTCCTGGAAGCACCACGGGAAGCACCTCGGCCCGCGGGGCCAGCAGCTGTGCCCATGGTTGATATTCGACGGTGTCGCCGCCCGCGTGGGGAAGACAGAACAGCCTTGGCCGGCCGTCGTCGGCCATCCCCTCGGGCGGCGTGAGCACCCAGTCGGCGGCGTCGCTCATGAGGCGGTCACTTCGTGTCAGCTGCTGCGTTCAGGCAGCTTTCGGCGAGTTCCTTGACCGTAGGGGCGGCGAGAAAGGTCGCGAGATCGACCTGGAACCCGAGTTCGTTGCGTACGCGAGTGATGAAGCGCGCCGCGTGCAGGGAACTCCCCCCGGCGGCGAAGAAGTCGTCGCTGATCCCCATCGCCTCCACGCCCAGCACGCGCGCGGCCAGGGCCACGAGCCTCTGCTCCGTACCGGAGGATTCCTCGGCGGTTCGGTGGGCGGTTCCCTCGCTTTTCGACACGCTCTTCGACGCATTTTTCGACGCATTTTTCGATACGGGCGGAAGGGCCGCGTAGTCGACCTTGCCGTTCGCCGTCAGGGGGACGTCCGCTATGGCACGGATGCCGGACGGCACCATGTGGCTGGGCAGAATTCCCCGCAGTTGACTGCGGAGCACATCTGGGTCGAAGGTTTCCGGGTCGGCCGGAACCACATATGCGTTGACGCGTCCATCGGCTGCCCGGATCACCGCGGTACGTACGTCCGGACGCTCTTCGAGAGCACTGCGGATCTCTCCCAGTTCCACCCGGTGCCCGGCGATTTTGACCTGGTCGTCAAAGCGCCCGAGAAAAACCAGGGCTCCGTCCTCGCGCATACGCGCCATGTCGCCGGTCCGGTAGAGCCGCGCGGTGGTGTCGGCCGTGAACGGGTCGGGTACGAAGCGTTCCGCGGTCAGTTCGGGGCGGTCCCGGTAGCCGCGTGCCACGCCCGCGCCCGCGACGTACAACTCCCCGGCCCGGCCCGCCGGAACAGGCTCGCCCTTCTCGTCCAGGAGGTACACGCGCACATTGCCGATGGGCAGTCCGATGGGGACCTCTCCCTGTTCTTCCGCGGCGGTGCACTGCCAATGCGTGACGTCGATGGAGCACTCGCTCGGCCCGTAGCAATTGTGCAGTACGGCCTGTGAGCCGCTTCGGTGCAAGCGCCGTACCAGGCTCGGCTGGAGTTCTTCTCCGCCGCAGAAGATGTGCCGGAGGCCGGCCACGTCCGCCAGGGCGGGGTCATTTTCCTCCAGCAGCAGATCCAGTGCCGAGGGAACGCAGGTGAGGGCTGTGACGCCCATCGTCAGCATTGTCCGCAGCAGTTGACGCGGGTCGCTCGCTCCGGTCGCGACCGGGGCCAGGGCCGCGCCTGACATCAAGGGGGCGAAGATCTCCCAGATCGAGGGGTCGAAGCCGAGTGCCGTGTGCTGCAGAACCACATCGCGCGGCCCCAGCTCGAATTCGCTCGCATCCCAGTACAGGCGGTTGGTGAGGTTTCGGTGCTCGACTTCGACGCCCTTTGGCGTGCCGGTGGAGCCGGAAGTGTAGATGAGGTAGGCGAGATCGCGGGGCGCCGCCAAGGGAGGCGGCGCAACATTGGGCTGCTCGTCGAGGACCGTGCGTACTTGGTCGAGGGCGGTGACCGGCACGGGAAGATCCGGGATGCGGTCCAGCCAGCGTTTATGCGTGAGCACCGCCACCGCACCGCTGTCGCGCAGCATAAAGGCGATGCGCTCGGTCGGATAGCCGGTATCCAGGAAGAGGCACGCACCGCCGGCCTTGAGTACGGCGAGGGCCGCGACGATCGCGTCGCGGCCCCTTTCCATACAGATGCCCACCGGGGCATCGGGGCGTGTCCCCTGCCCCCTCAGTAAGTGCGCGAGCCGGTTGGCCCGAGCGTCCAGTTCCCGGTAGGTAAGCGTGCCGGACGAGGAGAGGAGCGCGGGGTGATCCGGGTAGGTCAGGGCGGCGCGTTCGAAGAGGTCGTGCAGGCACAGCCCGGCGGGGTACGAAGTTGCCGTGTCATTGACGGACGGCAGTGTCCGCTCGCGGAACAGGGAGGCCAGCCGCGCCATGGGCGGGCCGTCGTCCCAGAGGGCGCGCGGTTCCTGACGGGTTGGAGCGGGGTGCCTCTCGGCGATCAGTGCGGTGGAACGCGGCGCGGTGGAACGCGGTGCGGTGGGAGGCGATGCTGCGGAGCGCGGTGCGGTGGAAGGCGATGCGGTGGAGGTGCGCGATTCTTCCCTCAGCAGTTGGCGGTAGCACGTTGCCGGGATGGTGTCGACGGCCAGTCCCGCCGCGCCGAATACCTGTGAGGCGTGCCCGACGCACTCCCTCGCCAGGGACAGCGTCGCCTCAAGAAGCCCTTCGGCGTCGGCCTCCAGACCTGTGGGGGTACTGCTGCGGTCTGGCAGGTCATCGAGGCGCAGCAACTGCATGTCGACCGCGAGCCGCAGCCCTTCGAGCCGTGCACGCTGCCCGGCCAGCGGGAAGGAAAGTGCCTGGTAGGACCCGATGGGCCTGCCGAACTGCCGACGGGTGCCGGCTCGATCCACCGCGCCCCACAGGGCGGTGAGACTGAGCCCGAGGAGATGGGCGCTGCGAAGCAGCAGCGCGGCTGCCTTCGTCTGGCCGAGAGGCGATTCCTGCCGGGGGCGGTCCGCTGGTAGCTGGACTCCGACGACGCGGGTTGAGGGGGAAATTCTTTCCTGGGCCGGCAGCCGGTGGATGTCGAGGGTGCGGGCACGGGTTCCGAGGAGCAGGAGGAGGTCGGGAGCGTTGTCGCAGAAATAGCTGACGCCGGGTGCGTCGGGCTCTTCGGGGCAGAACCCGAGGCCCGCCGTCGTCTCGCCCCGCAGTACGGTCGGCAGCGATGCGGGGGCTGTACGCGCGAGGTGGTGTGCGACGACCACGGTGTCCTCGGCGTCGCTGGGCGCCAACGCCCGCCCCAGTTCCTTCGCCAGGAGACCTGCCTCGTGCCATCCCAGGCCGAGCCCCCCTTGGTCGACAGGGACGCACAGCCCGTTCCAGCCGTTGCGCGTCATGATGGCGCGGGCTTCGACGGTCGAGGGGGCGGTGGGGGAAGGCCGGGCACGCGCGAATTCATCAGCCAGGTGACGCCGCCAAGAAGTCGTTACGGGCACGTCAATCGTCCTCCCAAGGGTCGCTGCCGTCCATGAGATCAGTGGCCACCGTGGCCAACAGCATTTCGGAGGTGCCGGCGGCGAGGGTCAGTCCCGGCGCCTCTCGTGCGGCTTGTACGAGGTCAGGGAAATGCGGGTCTTCATGCGGCCTACCGAAGGCCGGCCCGAGCAACTGCCAGGCAAGCAGGGCCACTTGTTGGGCGAGGCTGCTGGCCCACCATTTGGCGCCGGCTGCCGAAGCCGGGTTCTGCCGCTCCTTCGCGACATCGCGCACAGCCCGCCACGACAGCAGCCTGGCGGCCTGGATCTCGGCGTCGAGCCGGTGCAGGCCGTGCCGCGGGCCCGCCTCCTCCAACTGCCCTCGCGCCTGGAGCCCGGCGACCAGTTGATCGAACCAACGGCGTGCCTTCCCGGCGAAGTTGACGCCCGTACGCTCCAGCCCCAGGGCCTCCGTCAGCAACGCCCATCCCTGGCCCGGGCTCCCCACCAGCGCCTCTTGAGGCAGAAACACTTCCTCGAGCCGCACTCGGAAGAGATCCTCATGGTTGATGGAGTCGATTTTCTCGATGCGCACGCCCGGGGCCTGTAGGGGCACGATGAACAGGCCGACCTCGGCGAACTTGGTCCCTCGGCCCTCGTCGGCGATACGCGCCGCCACCGTGCCGAACTGCGCTTCCGCGGTGCGGGCGTTCCAGACCTTGGTCCCATTGAGGCTCCACCCTCCTGGAACGGGTTCGATCCTCGTACTCATCGCCCCGAGGTCGCTGCCCACCTCGGGCTCGGTATAGAGGACGGAGAAGACCGTGGTACCTCTCGCAATCCCGGGTAAATACCGGGCGCGCTGCTCTTCGGTACCGACTCGCATCAGGATAGAACCCGCATTATCGACCGTATTCACCCGCACGCTATCCGGGATACCGTGCAGGGTCAGTTCCTCGGCCACCACCGCTGAGGCGTACTCGCTCAGCCCCAGACCTCCGTAGCGGCGAGGCCAGTGTGGCGCGAGCCAGCCATTGGCGCCGAGCTCCTGATATATCCGGGCTGGGTGCGGGCACTCCTCGTCGGCTTCAGCCCACACCCACGCCATCTCGTCACGGGCAAAGGGCCTGGCCAAGAGTTCACGAATAGACGCGCGCAGGTCCGCTTCATCCTCACAGCCAGAATTCTGCATACTGGTCCCCTGATCAGGTCGGAGACGTGCGGCACGCTGGACCGGCAACACAGCCATGCGACACCAGCACCCGGCAATCAGATTGCAAACTTAAGGGCGCGTCATACAACTGTCAACCGCCCCTCAAGATCAATTTATCACCGTTGGAGAGCGCGCAGCTAACGGCTTGAACTCATTGCTTCACGACGAGCTCCCTTCCCCCAATGGAAGATCTTGATAGCATTCATCGCGCTCTGGAATTGGCACATAAGCGATGTCGATACAGAATTAATCACGCCGCGAGGGCAGGCCCAGATCGCCTTCTTGCGACGACATCTTCAGTTTCGTTCGGCCGGCCGCAATATAGGCATGTTCAGAGCCTCCCTGCTGGTGCCCGTATCTCCGTACCGGTGGAGCAATCGCAGGAGTACGCCGACGAGGGCGTCCCGCACGCAGGCTCGGCAAGTACGGCGTCTTCGTTTCCCCTCGTCATGCGCCGGGTGCATTTGGACGATCCGCAACTTGCGTTGGTGACGGCATGGTCGACGGTGGATGCTGGCTTGCATGACGCAGCACGAGACCATCACCGGACGCGACCTGCGCAGCTTGGTCGGTACCGCGGCTGCGGTTGCCACCGTCCCGATGGATGGATGCGAAGTTGCGGCACAGGCGACGACGGGGGACGTCACCGTACGCATGGCCGCTCACGGGTCAGCTATGTCGGTGACCACGTATCCGCAGGCAGCGCTGCTGGACGCGTCGCGCAAGCGATCACGACTTCCCGGCAGCGCTGCTGGCGCCGGTCCGTTAGCGGCAGCGGAGCACGGCGCGGGTGCGCTTTCCGACGATGAGTGGTCGGTTTCGCGGGTCTGCTGCTGATCGCCGGTCATGAGACCACCGCGAACGTGATCCCGCTCGGCACATTGGCGTTGCTGTACCGGCCTGACCAGCTCCGATGAACCGAGCGCGACTGCGCTGCGCCTCGGTTCCGAACCTCGGTTCCGCACGCCGGTTTCGTCCGGAACGTCACCCAAGCCCACCGCCCACCGCCCACATGTAGCCATCGGCCACGGCATCCATCACTGTCTCGACGCGACGCGACGCGCCACGCCCCTGTCGCTGCCCTGCTGTCACGGATCGTGCGCTGGTCTACGGACCGCAGTCCCTCCCCCTCCGGCCTGGTGCCCCTCTCGAATGGAAGAACGTTGACCATCGACGTACAACCCGCCGCCGCGCTCCCGGCCGAGGCCGACTTTCCCGACCGCCGGCAGGTGGTGCAGCGGTTCGGCGACCTCGCGCCGGATGGCACGACGAGCACGGTGGCCCTGTCGCGCATGTTCGAGCACCCTCTGGTCGGTCTGCGCTTCGCGCGCTTCGACAAGCTCGTGGCCGACGGCGGATTCGGGCCGTTCCGTTTCCTGTTCGTCGGTCAGCGTGTCGAACGGCGGACGGCATTCGGCAAGCACGGCGAGATCGTACGGATCGGTACCGGCATCCGGGCGATCGGGCGGTCCTCGTACACCTACGGTCAGGGGATGTTCGCCGACGGGCAGCTCGTCGCTACGGCCGAGGGCACCATGGTGCTCGCGGACGAGTCCAAGACGATCCCGTTGCCGGAGGAGCTGCTCGCCGATCTTGAGGAACTGCGACTGCCGGAAACAGGCATGGCAGCCGCGGCGAGGCCCGATCCGCGGCGCCTTGAGCGGCGGTACTACCCGGCCACCGCGACCGTCCACGCCCGCGTCGGGGACGTCGATCTCAACCGGCACGTCAACTACATAGCCCAGCTCGGCTGGTACGACGAGGCGATCGCGGCTCACGCACACGGCCTGCTGGGAAACGGTTCCGCGGGAGAACTCCCGCGGTTCCTCCCCTGGCGCTATCAAGTGAACTACCTCGGCGAGGTCCACTACCCCCGCGCCTACGACATCGGGATCGCCGTCAGCGGACACGACGAGCACACCGTGCACTACGAACTGGGGCTGTTCGACAGCGGACAGTGCCTGGGGACGGCGGACGCCGCCGCGCCACGCGGTGCGCTCCCCGGCGTCGCACTCGCGGACGCGGCCCCGTCCGCGTCAGGCACCTAACGAAGGGCGGCTCACGCATCATGCCGAAAATCTTGACGGAGTCGTACTGGCCCGCCGACACCAGCGCACCGGTGGTGGAGCTGACCGCCGGAGACCTGCTGCGGGAGGCCGTGCGGGACGCAGGGGCCCAGACCGCCCTGATCGAGGTCGCACCGCTGGATACCCCGTCGCTGTCCGGCGCCGAACGCACCGATCGCCGGTGGAGCTACCGGCAACTGCTGGCCGAGGCCGAGCAATGCGCGCACTGGTTGCTGGCCCGGTTTTCCCCGGGCGAGCGGATCACGGTCTGGGCTCCCAACATCCCCGAGTGGATCATCCTCCAGTACGGCGCCGCCTTGGCCGGTCTGGTGGTGGTGACCGCCAATCCGGCGCTGCGCGCCGCGGAACTCCGCTATGTACTGGAGCAATCCCGTTCGGCCGGGCTCTTCCACACCGCGGCGTTCCGCGGCAGTGACATGACCGCGATCGCGCGGGACGCCGCGCACGGGCTCCCGGAACTCAGAACGACCGCCTGTTTCGCCGACTGGCAGACGACCGTGCGCGCCCATCGGGACAGCGGGCCACTGCCGGAGGTACGTCCTGGTGAAGCCGCCCAGATCCAGTACACCTCCGGCACCACCGGGTTCCCCAAGGGAGCGCTACTGCACCACCGCGGTCTGGTCACCAACGCGAAGTTCATGATCGACCGGGCTCAGCTGCCCGAACGGGGCACTCTGGCGTCCGCCGCGCCGCTGTTCCACACGGCCGGCTGCGCCATGGGGGTGCTCGGCAGTGCCCACCAACGAGCTTCCTACGTCCTGTGTCAGCTGTTCGACCCCGCGCTCGTGCTCACCGCGGCCCAGGAGCACCGGGCGGACATGCTCGGCGGGGTCCCGACGATGCTCATCGCGCTGCTGAACCACCCCGGATTCGAGCAGTTCGACCTGTCACACCTGTCGCGGGTGCTCGCCGGCGGCAGCCCCATCCCGCCCGAGCTGGTCCGTCGCGTCGAGGACCGCTTCGGAGCCCGGTTCACCGCTGTCTACGGCCAGACCGAACTCTCCCCGGTGATCACCCAAACCAGCCCTGACGATTCGCCCGAGGACAAAGCCGCCACCGCCGGCCGTCCACTGCCTCGGGTCGAGGTCGCCGTCCGCGACCCGCGGACCGGGGACATCGTGCCGGTCGGGCAGCCCGGGGAGATCTGCGCCCGTGGTCACCAAGCCATGCTCGGCTATTTCGAGTTGCCCGAGCGCACCGCCGAGACCATCGACCAGGAGGGCTGGGTGCATACCGGCGACCTGGGCAGCCTCGACGAACGCGGATACCTCACGGTCACCGGACGGCTCAAGGACATGATCATCCGAGGCGGGGAGAACATCTACGCCACCGACATCGAGCAGGTCCTGTTCACCCACCCGAAGGTGCGCGACGTCGCCGTCATCGGCCTGCCGGACCCTACGTGGGGCGAAATAGTCGTCGCCGTGCTCGTACCCGCCGAACCCGGCCGACCACCTACGGCGACGGAGCTGCACGACTTCTGCCGCCTGCGGCTGGCTCCCCACAAGACACCGGTGCGCTGGCTCCGGACCACCGAACTGCCCCTCACCGGCTCCGGAAAAGTCCGAAAACACCGGCTCCGTGAGCTGGCCGACCACGCCGGGCTCCAAGAGCTATAACGCCGGCGTCATGGCCCGGGTGCAGCGAATTTCCGGCGGGCGAGGCTCCCATGGGGTCCCCACCCCCCGCTTTCCGTTCCTCACACGGCATTCAACCTGGAGCACCATCTGCCCAGGATCCGTGAACCACTACAACATCTCAGGAGGTCACGTGCTCGACATTCAAGAAATTTCCGACCGGATGGAGATTCAGGAGCTGCTGGTGGCTTACGCTGCCGCGATCGACAGCAAGGATTTCGACTCCCTGGACCGGATATTCACCGAAGACGCCCATATCGACTACACGACATTCGGCGCTATCGCGGGCACCCGCGCCGAAATGAAGGAGTTCCTCGCGTCGAGCATGGCGCAGTTCGCCGCGTGCCAGCACCTGATCGCCAACCCGGAGATCCGCTTCGACGGCGACGGCGACGGCGACGGAGACCGCGCGACGGGACGGGTGATGTGTCTGAACGCACTCGGCTTCCCGACCGAGGACGGCGATCCGCAGATCGCGTTGCTGGGCATGTGGTACATCGACGAATACATCCGCACACCGGCGGGCTGGCGGATTTCCCGGCGAGGTCAGGAACGCAGCTGGACCAAGGGGTTCGGCGACGTCCCCGGAAATACACACTGACCCGTATTCCCGGACGGTGGGCTCCCACGACGAACCTGGGTTCCCCTTCGCCCGAGCGTCGGCGCGCGACGATGACGTCTTGGAGGACGTCTTGAACGCCCCCTGCATTGTGGGCCCGGCAGCAGAACCGCTGCCGGGCCCACAAGACTTCCTGGCCGGCCGCGGGACCTGACGCGACGTTGCAAGGCCGGGAAGAGCCACAAGACGCCAAACTGCCAGCATCTTGACGGCCACCGCGGCGAACTCAACGACCTCGGCGACCTCGACGACCCCGGCGACCCCGGCGACCTCGGCCACCCCGACGACCTCGAAAACGGACCGCCAATAGATAACGGCGCGGAAAACCCGGGGGATCCCCCTCCCCCGCACCATGCGCTGAACGCATCGAAATGATCCGCACATTGCGTTGGTGACGGCCCGGTCGGCGGTGAAAGCTGGATTGCATGACGCAATACGAGACCATCACCAGACGCGGGGTGCTCAGCCTGGTCGGCTCCGCGGCGGCGGCCGCCACGCTGCCGTCGGGCAGCGGCGAAGCGGCGGCGCAGGCCACGACGACGACCGATGTCACCGTGCGCATGATCGTCAACGGGTCGGCGACGTCGCTGACCGTGGATCCGCGCGTAACGCTGCTGGACGCGTTGCGGGAGCGGCTGCAACTGCCCGGCACGAAGAAAGGCTGCGACCGCGGTCAGTGCGGCGCCTGTACGGTGCACGTCGACGGGCGGCGGGTCGTGTCCTGCCTGACCCTGCTGGCCACCGTGGACGGCGCGTCGGTGACCACGATCGAAGGGCTGGCCGACGGCGATCGCCCGCATCCCCTGCAGCGGGCGTTCGTCGACCACGACGGTCTCCAATGCGGATTCTGCACCCCGGGGCAGATCATGTCCGCCGCCGCGATCATCGACGAAGGGGGCGCCCGCACCGACGCGGAGGTCCGCGAGCAGATGTCCGGCAACATCTGCCGCTGCAGCGCGTACCCGGGCATCCTGGCCGCAATCCGCCAGGCACGGACGGAGATGCGCTGATGCGCCCGTATGTGTTCGAGCGTCCTGGCAGCGTCGACGACGCGGTGCGACGGTCCGGTTCCGGTACCGCGTTCCTCGCGGGCGGGACGACGCTCGTAGATCTGCTGAAGCTCGACGTCATGACTCCGGGCCGCGTTCTCGACATCAACCGCCTGCCGTTGCGCGGGATCGACGCGGCGGGCGGCGGGCTGCGGATCGGGGCGCTGGAGCGGATGAGCGACGTGGCGGCGGATCCCCGAGTCCGCCGCGGCTACCCGATGCTGAGCCAGGCGCTCGAACTCAGCGCGTCCGGCCAGCTCCGCAACATGGCCAGCATCGGGGGGAATCTGTTGCAGCGCACACGATGCGGTTACTTCCGCGACGTGAGCACGCCCTGCAACAAGCGGCAGCCGGGCAGCGGGTGCCCGGCGATCGAGGGCGAGAACCGGACGCATGCCGTGCTGGGGACCAGCGGCTCATGCGTGGCCACCCACCCCAGTGACCTTGCCGTGGCTCTCGTCGCGCTCGATGCCCGGGTGCAGTTGCGGGGCAGGGACGGCGTTCGCGCCGTCGAGCTGCGCGACTTCTACCTGCTGCCCGGTGAGACCCCGCACCGCGAGCATGACCTGCGGCCCGGAGAGCTGGTCACCGGTGTCGTCGTCCCGCGTCTCGACTGGGCTCAGCGCTCGGTCTACCTGAAGATCCGCGACCGGCAGTCGTACGAGTTCGCGCTCTCGTCGGCGGCTGTGGCGATCCGGCGCGACGGCGACAGAATCGTCGACGCGCGCGTGGCGGTGGGCGGAATCGGTACCCGGCCATGGCGGTTGCCCGCGGTCGAATGGGCGCTGGCCGGTCGGCCGGCGGCCGAGGCCACCTATGTGACGGCGGTCGCCGACGCGGCGGACGGTGCTCGTCCGTTGCGGCACAACGCATTCAAACCGGAGTTGATGCGGCGTACCGTCGTGCGGGCGCTGCTGGAACTGGAGCGTATTCGATGACCGTCTCTCCGCTCGGACGCGAGATCGATCGCGTCGACGGGCCTTTGAAGGTCACCGGCCGTGCGCCGTACGCCGCCGACTACCGGCCCGAGGGCCTGGTGCACGGCTATCTCGTCCAGGCCGCTGTCGGCCGGGGAACGGTTCGCGGCATGGATGTGTCCCGCGCCGAGGCCGCGCCCGGGGTCATCGCCGTCTACACGCCGTTCCGACCGCTCCGGCTCCATGCGCCGAGCGGTGAGAGCGGTGAGAACTACAGCGCGTTGCAGGACACCGCCGTCCGATTTCGCGGCCAGATCATCGGCCTGGTCGTGGCCGGTACCTTCGAGCAAGCCCGGGACGCCGCCGCGCTGGTCTCCGCCGACTACGCGGTCACGCCGTCACGGACCTCGCTGGCCGACGCCGGTCCCGGCGTGTCACAGGGCGTCGTGCAGAAGCTGGCCCCTGGTGTGTCGTCCATCGACGCCGCACTCGCGTCGAGCCCGGTCACCCTCACCACCTCGGTCACCCAGCACGCCCACCACCACATCGCGATGGAGCCCCACGCCACGACCGCGGTGTGGGTCGACGACCAGCTCACCGTCTACTGCGGAGCGCAGGCGCCGCAGCGGGCCGCCGCGACGATCGCCGCTCGCCTGGGCGTCGAGCCCGCCAAGGTGCGGCTGATCTGCCGCTACACCGGCGGGGGTTTCGGCCAGCGCTCACCGGTGTGGAACGAGGCGCTGCTGTGTGCCGCCGCCGCCCGCGCGCTCGATCGTCCGGTGAAACTGGTGCTGAGCCGGGAACAGGTGTTCACCGCCATCGGCCACCGAGGAGCCGTCCGGCAGACGATCCGGCTCGGCGCCGACGCCGACGGCCGGCTCCGCGCGCTCAGCCACGACAGCGACGCGGAGCTGCCCGCGGCCGGCGGCTGGCAGATGATGCCCGGCCGCGACACCTCGGCGGTGACGTACCGCACCCCGAACATCCGGATCGACCAGCGACTGGTCACGCTGGACACTCCGCCGACCTGGTCGATGCGGGCCCCCGCCGAGGCGCCCGGCATGTTCGCCCTGGAGACCGCGATGGACGAACTCGCCGTGCGCACCGGAGTCGACCCGGTGGAACTGCGGCTGCGCAACTACGCGACGGAGGACCCGGTCGAGGGCCGGCGCTTCTCCAGCAAGTACCTCGACGAGTGCTACCGGGTCGGAGCCGAGCGGTTCGGCTGGGATCGGCGCCAGGCGCGCCCCCGGTCGCGGACCGACGGCGACTGGCTGATCGGCATGGGGATGGCCAGTGCGGTCTACCCGGCGTGGCGCCAGCCCGCCTCGGCGCGGGTCCGGTTCCGCGCCGACGGCCGCGTCGCCGTCGCCTCGGCCACGTCCGACGTCGGCACCGGCGCCTTCACCATGCTGGCGGCGGTCGGGGCGGGAGAGCTGGGCTTGCCGATCGGCTCCGTCACGGCGGAGGCGGGTGACTCCGCGCTCCCGCCCGGCGGTGTCGGGGCGTTCGGGTCCAGCGTCACGACGAGCACCGTGCCGGCGGTGCAGGCCGCGTGCCGGGCGGCCGTCACGGCGCTCATCCGGTCGGCCGTGGACAATCCGCGGTCCCCGTTCGCCGGCATCGACCCCGCGGCCGTGCGCTATCGCGAGGGCAGGATCGAGGCGGACGGCGCATCGGTCGACTTCCGTACCCTGCTGCGAGGCATGGACGTGCCGTACGTGGAGGCGGTCAGCACCGCGGCGCCGGACGCGGGCGCGGCCCCGTACCGGTTCCACTGCTTCGGCGCCCACTTCTGCGAGGTGCGGGTCCACCGGCTGACCGGCGAGCCACGCGTCGACCGGTTCACGTCGGTGTTCGACGTAGGGCGAGTCGTCAACGCCAAGGCGGCCCGCGGTCAGCTCATGGGCTCGATCATCTGGGGCATCGGGCACGCCCTGCTGGAGGCCGACCCGATCGAGCCGGAGGGGAGGTTCGCCGCGGCGAGCATGGCGGACTACCTCGTCCCGGTCCACGCCGACACACCGGAGATCGACGTGCACTGGCTGGACCGCCCGGACCCGCACATCAGCGAGTTCGGCGCCCGCGGGCTGGGCGAGATCGGCCTGGTCGCCGCCGCCGCGGCGATCGGCAACGCCGTGTTCAACGCGACCGGGATCCGCGTCCGCGACCTGCCGATCACGATGGACAAACTGCTGTGAGGCCGGTACGCGCGGCTGTCAGCCGGTCAGGTCCTGTGCCGCCGCGCGGATCGTGTCGCGCAACCAGGAGTGCATCGGGTCGGATTCCAGCCGCGCGTGCCAGATCATCCCGTACGGAAACGCGTCGAACCCTTCCGGCGCCTCGACCAGCCGCACCCGCGGATCAGTGGCCGCCCGCGGTTCCGCGAGCCGCCGCGGGATCGTCGCCACGAGAGCCGTACCGGGCAGGACGTCGAACGCCGAGCTGAAGTGCGGCACCCGCACCGCGGCCCTCCTGCTGTGGCCAAGCGTCTGCAGCCACCGTTCGATCATGGGTTGCTCCTGGTGCAGCAGCGTGACCACCACGTGACGGGCGGCGACGTAGTCGGCCAGTGAGAAGCGATCCCGCACCGGGTGGTCGCGGTCCACGACGCAGACCACGTCGTCGGTGAACAATCGCTCCCACCGCAGCAGCGTGGCGGGGCGGAGCACGGACAGCGCGATGTCGGCCCGGCCCCGTTCGAGGTCCGCGTACGAGTCCTCGTCCCGTGGTTCGATACGGACTTCCAGCTCGGGAGCGGCCTGGAGGAGCCGGGGCAGCAGGTGCGGCCCCAGCGTCGCGGTGGTGTAGTCGGTGCCGATGACGCGTACGATCCCGGTCGCCGTGGAGGGATCGAAGCCCCGGCCGGACACGAGGCTCTCCAGCCGGGGCAGGAGCAGGGCGAGTTCGCGCTGCATTTCCCGCGCTCGGGGGGTCAACTCGTAGTCGCCGCCGGACCGGACCAGCAGCTCGTCGCCGAACAGCGCGCGCAGCCGCTGCAACGTGCGGCTCATGGACGACTGGCTCAGGTGGAACAGCCCGGCGGCCCGGGTCACATTCCGTTCCTCGAGCAGGATGGAGAGAGCACGCAGTTCGTGCAGCAGCCCAAGATCACTATGCGGCATGCGCACAGTATGCATCCGCGTCAGCGGCCTCTCCCGCCGGACCGGCCGAGGCCGCTGCGGCAGCCTGCCGGGCTCGACTGCGCAGGCCGCAGGGCCGCAGGGCTGTGTGCCGGGCCCGGCCTCAACACCGGACCGCTGGGCTGTGTGCCGGACCACCCGGCCTCAACACCGGGCCGCAGGGCTGTGTCTCGGACACGGCCTCACCATACGCGCGCCGGTACCCCTGCCCCCTTGGCCATCAGCACAATCCGCCAGGCCAATGGTTGGCCATGTGGACAGCTCCAGGGCTCCGGGCGGTTTCTAGGGTGGCGTTCTCCCCGGTCGAGGGAAACGGCCGCGAGGACACGAGGCCGAGCGCGCGCCGTACGCGGCTCGCCCCTGAAGAACGGAGACATGGTGCGACGGAAGACGAGTGCGGTGCTGGCCCTGGCGTTCACCGCCTCATTGCTGGCCGCTCCCGCTGCCTCGGCAGAGACGCCTCAGTGCGACACCCAGCGCATCCAGGCGGCGGTGAAGGACCTGGGGAGCGTCGGCGCCTCGGGGATCAGCGTGACGGTGAAGAGCCCGCTGTGCGGGGTCCGGAACGGCGGTACCGGCCTCGCCGACCTCAAGACGGGCCGCAAGGTCGTCGGCAATGAGCACAGCCGTATCGCCAGCAACACCAAGACCTGGACGGCCACGGTCGTACTGCAGCTCGTCGGCGAGGGCAGGATCGGGCTCGACGACACCGTCGACCAGTACCTGCCGGGCCTGATCCGCACCGAGCACTACGACGGCCGCAAGATAACGGTCCGTCAGCTTCTCCAGCACACCAGCGGCCTGCCCGACTACCTGGAAGCGCCGTTCTGGCAAGACCCGGATGCCCACCGCTGGGAACACATCGACCCCTTGCAGACGGTCGAGCAGACGCTGACGCTGCCCCCGCCCGACAGGACTCCGTCCGGCTTCGCCTACTCCAACACCAACTACAACCTGGCCGGCCTGATCGTCGCCGAAGTCACGGGCCACGGCATCGGCGCCGAGATCGAACAGCGGATCATCAAGCCCCTCGGGCTGCGCGACACCTACTGGCCCGGCGACCGGACCACACTCCCCGAGCCCGACCTGCGTGGCTACGCGCAGGAGGACGGGAAGCCGGTGGACAAGACCGAATGGAACGTCTCCGCGGCCGACGCGTCGGGGGCGCTGGTCACCACCGGCGCCGACGCGACAGCCTTCTGGACCGCCCTGTGGACCGGGAAGCTGCTGGCCCCCGCCCAGCTGGCCGAGATGAAGCACACCGTTCCCGAAGAGGAGGGCGGCCGCTACGGCCTGGGCGTCGAGCGCTACGAGCACACGCCGGGCTTCGTCACCTGGGGACACAGCGGCTCCATGGAGACCAGCCACAATTTCCGGAACGCCGTCACCGACGACGGACAACGCGCCGTCACCCTGCTGATCGGCTCGGACCAGTTCGACTCGGCGAAGGTGGACGCCGTCATCGACGACCTCATCCGCACCCTCCGCTGACAGGAGACCGGAAACCGCCGGGGCCGCCGCTCACCGTGGAGGAGGAACGGCGGCGCCGCCGGTTCCGGCGGCGCCGCCGAGTCCCGCGAGGGTCCTCAACTGCAGCCAGAGGACCAGCCGTTCGTCGGGGTCGTCGAGATTGATCCCGAGCTGCCGGCCGGCCTGCCTCAGACGGTAGCGGCAGGTGTTGGGGTGGACGGAGAGCTCTTCGGCCGCCCTCGCCACGTCACAGCCCGCGTCGAACCAGGCCACGAGAGTACGGGCGTAGTCGGAGCCGTGATCGAGGTCCGCCGCCAGCACTCGCCGCCAGGCGCCCGCCCTCAGCACCCGCTGCTCCCCCATCACTTCGGAGAGCAGCAGGAGCGTCGCCTGGGGACGCACCTCGTCGATCACGGCCACCGGCAGGGCGTCGTGCAGCAGCCGCAGGACCAGATCCGCGTCCGCCCGCGAGTCGGCCACTTCGCCGAGGTGGGACACCACCTCTCCGAGCGCCGCTCGCACGGGCGCCCGCAGCGACCGGTCGGCCCGGCGCACGATGTCCTCCGCCAGCTGCCGGTGCCGCCGGTCGACCGCGCTCCGCTCCTGCGGCGCGCGGCCTCCGCCGTGCTCGCCGGGCGCGGGCAGCAGCCCGTACACCACCCCGTCCAGGAGTACGCACGCCTGTCGCCCGTAGCGTGCCTCGCACTGCAGGCGCACGACGTCCAGCAGCCTGAGCGAGGTCCGCTCGGCGTCCGGCACGCTCGCCGCGGAGTCGATGGCGAACGCGGCCACGCGGACCGCGTCCCACCCCAGGCGGTGTGCCGCCGTCCGGGCGTCCGCCGTACCGTCCAGCAATCGGCGTACCAGGTCGGTGTTCTGATGGCGGGCGAGTTCCTGGGCGGCGCGGGCCCGCAGCAGGAGAAGCGCCGCCGTCGACGCGCCCTGGGCCAGGGTCTCCTCGGCGTCCCCGGCGAGCGTGCCGCCGTCGACCGCCCAGACCGAGCCGAGGGGCTCGCCGCCGGCCCGCACCGCGACGGCGAGCCGCGGCAGCCCGTGCGGTGTGAGCGGCGGCAGCCGCACCGGTCCGTCCGAGGCGAACACCAGCCGGACCTGCTCCGAGTTCTCCACGTCGTCCGGGACCTGAAGTCCGAGGATGCCCTGGCGGCGCTCCTCATCGACCGGCTGGCCGGGCACGGTCGAGTAGGCCAGGACCCGCTGACGCGGGTCCTCCACGGACACCGCGCCGCCGGCCGCTGCCGCGATCGCGTCGGCCAGCGCGAACAGATCCCCCAGCCCACCGCCGTGCGTGGACCGTGTGCCGATCGCCGAGGCGAGCAGCAGGTGCACATGGTGCCAGGCCGTCTCCTCATCGACCGCCAGCAGCGCCACACCGTGCGCCTCGGCCTCGCCGACCGGCCCGTCCGCGCCTCGCACCACGACTCCGGTCATCCCCGCCCGCGCGGCGGCCCGCACCAGCGGCCCGGCCGCCGCCGCCCGCACGCCGACCGCGAGCAGCAGGGCCCCGGGCGCATGCGGCAGCGGAGCGTGCGGGTCGTGCAGCAGCACCTCGGTGACCGGGGCCGAGGGGTCGGCCGGCGCGGCCCGCAGCCGCAGGGTCGGGCTGCCGACGATGGTCAGCAGGCCGCTGAAAGTACAGCCGTTCATGTGCGCTTTTCCTCGTATCGGCTCCGGGATGGCCGGGCTGCCGCCCGGAAGCCATCGGGCACTTGTGGCCGGCGCGCGGGACCGCCCGGGGTTGCTGTCGGTCAGACCTTCAGGAGGTCGAATGTGCCGGATCCGTCCTGCCTGCCGCTGGAGTACTGGCGCAGGAACTCGCCGTCGGCGTAGCGGTCATAGCCGACCATGGAGCCGGTGTACTTGTTCTGAATGCCGATCTTCCCTGAGCCGGGGACGTCGCGGTAGATGGAGAACCGCTGGAGGTTGTCCTCCGCGCAGGTGGCTGTCGTCAGGGCCGCCCGTTCGGTGGACGCGTTCTGCCCGGAGATGGTCGCGCATCCGCCGTTGCCCCAGTTCCACAGGGTCGCTTCGAGGACTCCGTCGTTCTCGGTGACGTTGCACAGGCGCCAGTTGTCCAGGTGGGCGCTGAAGATCGTCGATTCGCGCAGGCGGATGCCGTCGTTGGCCAGGAGCGGTGCGCTCCAGTTCAGCGGCTTGCCGGGGACGGCGATCTTGTAGACGTCGGATTGGCAGTTCAGGGCGGGCCGCGTGCTGGGGGCCGGGCTCCCGGTGGTCTTCTTGGCGGCCGGCCGGCCGTGCGCGTCGGTGGTGGCGGCTTCCTGGGCGGCCTTGACGGCGTCGGCCTTCGCCGAGGGGACCGCACCGGCCTCGTGCCCGGCGGTCGCGGTCGCGGTCGCGGAACCGCAGTCGAGGAGGGCTTGCGCCCTGGCCATGATGCTGTTCGCGGGGACCTTGTCCTCGCAGCGCACCGCGCCTTCCTCAAGAGTGGTGTAGGTGGTGTAGCTGCCGGAGTCGACGCCCTTGATCCACTTCAGGGCCCAGGAGCCGTCGTCCTGCTTGACGCGGTTGCAGTTGATGCTGCCGTAGGTGCCGGTGACTTTCTTGGTGCCCTTGTAGAGACCGTAGTAGCCGGGCTGGCGGAAGCTCCAGGTGATGGAGTCCGAAACGCTGCTGGTTGAGGTGTAGTTGACCTGCACGTTCAGGCCCAGGCTCGCGCCGACTTTGCCGAGGGTCTCGACGGCGAAGCTGCCTTCGACGTTGCCGTTGAGGCCGACGGAGACCGAGATGGTGGTCTGGGTGCTGGTGTTGACCGTATGCGTGCCGGTGGTGCCCTCGGTGACGTACCAGCCCTTGAAGTGGGTGATCGTCGGGGACACCTCGGAGGTCTTGATGTACGGGTGGCGTGTGCCGAGGTCGGCCGCGGTACAGGACTGACCGGCCTCGGGCCCGGCCCCCGCGGCGGCCGTAGCGGCAGGTGCGGCGGCGGCCGGCGAGGCCGTGAGGCCCGCCGCGGTGAGCACGCAGGCCGCCGAGGCGGTGGCGGCCATGAGCATTCTGCCGATACGGCCGACTGGTCTTCTGGCGCGCATTGTTGCCCTTCCCCCTGATGGTCGCTGGTCTGACAGGGGGTGAATGTAGCGGCCGGCGAGGGTGGTGGCGTGAGCCCCGAACTGGCCAAAAATGATAGTAGAGGGGCTCATTCCGCCCCCGTGTGCACAGACTTCGGGCCGGTTCGATCCCAGGTAGACCCGTACACCACCGACTGAGGAGAACCGCCCTTGAAACGTCTCAGACGTCTGCTCGCGGCCGTAGCCGCACTCTCGCCGTCACCGCGGCCCTGCTCGCCCTGGGCGCCTCACCGGCGACCGTCGCACCCACCGGAAACCGGGCGGCGCCCCCAAGCCCGAGAACACGGGCGCGGGCGGTGAACTCGGCCGGGCCGTCCTCGCGGACCGCATCATCGAGATGGAGTGGTACGAGGTGATCATCGCGCCGTGACGCGGGGCGATCCCACCCCAGTCGGCGGCACGGGCCCGCGGGCGTGCCTCGTCGTGAGAGGCGGCGCGCGGTCGAACAGGACCGCCGACCGGGTGATCCTGACCGGGTGGGCGCAGGGGGACAGGGCCGCTGTCACCGTTCGAGGGTGATTGCCTCGCTTTCGAACACAAGAAAATCTATGGCGAGCGCAGTAGACATTAGGCGGCGGTGTGGCTATGGTTTCTCTTGTAGCCGAGATCGAGCAAGACCTGGCAGAGATGAACTGCCGGTCAGCGGTAAGCAGTTGCAGGACGGTGCGGCGGTGGAGTTTCGAAGCCAGAGCGGTTGCAGGACGGCGACGGGGCTGACTGCCGGACCGGGTGGCCCGCAGTGATCAGGGGCCGCCGGAGCAGTACCGCAGTTCACGCAGTAGCAGTTCAGTAAGTTGCGGTTCGCAGTACCCAGCAGTGAGTGAAGTGAGTGAGCAGTACCTCGGTGAAGGCGTCGGCTGCGGGCGCGCGCACCGGGAAGTTCGGCAGTGGGGTTCCAAGCCAGAGCAGACGCAGGACGGGCGACGGGGCTGGCTGCCGGAGGGTGACGCTGTCACAGGTCACCGAGCAGTACGCATCACCGGCAGTTCGCATCACCAGCAGTACACAGAAGAGCAGTACCAGCAGTACCCGCTAGGTAAGTGAGATCCCAGAGGGAAGAACGGAGGAGCGGGCACCATCAGGATCGCCCGGGCGGAGCATTGAGCCCGGGTACCGCAGGACATCGATAGTGAGGTGGTCTCCGGTCAAGCAACCGCGATCCCCGCAGTCCCGGCATCGCTAGGTCGGGTCGGCGGAAACAGAAGGCCGGCGCAGTATCAGGGCCGGCGGATGGTGTAGCAGTTTCTTCGGGGCCCTGGTGCCGTATGGCACCAGGGCCCCTCAAGCGCGTTTTACAGAGAGGTGCAAGTGACAGCAGACGACTCGTTCGACCGTCTCGATGACGACGACTACCCCGCCTACACCATGGGCCGGGCCGCCGAGATGCTCGGCACCACCCAGGGCTTCCTGCGCGCCATCGGCGAGGCCCGCCTGATCACCCCGCTGCGCTCCGAGGGCGGCCACCGCCGCTACTCCCGCTACCAGCTGCGCATCGCCGCCCGCGCCCGGGAACTCGTCGACCAGGGCACCGCCATCGAGGCCGCCTGCCGCATCGTGATCCTCGAAGACCAGCTCGAGGAAGCCCAGCGCATCAACGCCGAATACCGCCGCGCCGCCGAATCGGCGAAACCGGCGGACGCGGACTGAGCTCCGGACCGAGCTCGGGACCGAGAGCCTCGGCTCCGTCCGATCTTCTCGTCCGCGGTCGGGGCGTTGGGGGGACTCAGGACAGACCCGCTCCCCCGGCCGGTTCATCCGAACAGCAGGCATCGGCCTTCGCACGGAGGCGGGGTTCGGGGCGCACGTGAGCAGGGCCGCGCAGCAGTGCTGCGCGGCCCTGACCTGTGTCGGGGCCGGCATCCGGGCCGTGGCGCCCTCGCCGGGTCGGACGGGGCCGCTGTGCTCGTCGCGCTCTCCGGGCCGGGCACAGCGACCGCTCTTCTGAAACATTGCACTCCGGGTGGATTAATATCTGTGGCCGCTAAGTGAGGGTTTAAGGCGCCGCGCGGAGAGTGTTTCCACCGTAGCGAACAGAGCGGAATTATCGGCCGCACGCAGTCCGCTGCCGCGTGCTACTGTCGAGCTCAGTTGCAGTCGTGGTACCCAAAACTTCGACGCTTCGCCGGCTCTTCAGCCGCGGGGGGCGTTTTGCGTTACCGGTCATTCTCCGGGCGGGACATCATCGCGGCGACCCGGCGTCCGTGAATTGCGGGGCCGACGTACCGCCTCGAAGGAGATATGACATGGCGTCCGGCACAGTGAAATGGTTCAACCCGGCCAAGGGGTTCGGCTTCATCGAGCCGGATGAGGGCGGCGCCGACGTGTTCGCCCACTTCTCCGGCATCGCCGCCCAGGAGCTCCGTGAGCTGACCGAAGGCCAGAGGGTCACCTTCGTCATAGCTCCGAGCCAGAAGGGCCCGACGGCCGAGAACATCGTCCCCCTCTGAGCACCGACGCACTCCGCAGCTGGGGCCCGCGTCCCTCGGGGCGCGGGCCCCAGCTGCGGTCATTACCCGAGATTTCACCTATGGGACAACGCCGTCCATGGACTCTCGTCAAGAAGACGCCCGCTTCAGGGCAGTACCCGCAGGCATCCTGGACTTCCTGTCCGCATAACGCTGCTCCGTCATCTCCGGCATCCGCGCCGGAGCGCCACAGGCAATATCTGTTTCCATATTCTGTTCGGCCCGTTCTTGTGATTCCCCGCGCTGTTCTTCCGCTGCGAGAATTCCTTGGTGCGTGCCGTATCAAGGAAGGTTCCGAATGAATCCCGCACGCACGAAAAACCGCTCCTCCCGCAGCCGGACGGGCGGTCCCGCCAACGGCTCCGGTGCCGGCTCGCGCCAAGGAAATCGCGTCGGTTCGCCCGCCCCGCGCCGTTCAGGAGGCCCGAACCGTCAGGGCGGCCAGGGCCGGCGGCCCGCGGCGGCCTCGGGTGAGTTCGCCCTGCCGAAGATGACCACTCCCGCGCTGCCCGCCGTGGAGTCGTTCGCCGACCTCGACATGCCCGAGCGGCTGCTCGCGGCACTCACCGCGCAGGGCATGCGGGTCCCGTTCCCGATCCAGGGGGCGACCCTGCCCAACACCCTCGCGGGCCGCGACGTCCTCGGCCGAGGGCGCACCGGCTCGGGCAAGACCCTGGCCTTCGGGCTGGCCCTGCTGGCCCGCACCGCCGGCCGGCGCGCCGAGCCCCGCCAGCCGCTGGCCCTGGTCCTCGTGCCGACGCGTGAGCTGGCGCAGCAGGTGACCGATGCCCTCGCCCCCTACGCCCGGTCGGTGGAACTGCGCCTGGCCACGGTCGTCGGCGGAATGCCGATCGGCAGGCAGGTCAGCGCACTGCGCGGTGGCGCCGAGGTCGTCGTCGCGACGCCGGGGCGCCTCAAGGACCTCATCGACCGGGGCGACTGCCGGCTGAACCAGGTCGCGATCACCGTCCTGGACGAAGCCGACCAGATGGCCGACATGGGCTTCATGCCCCAGGTCACCGCGCTCCTGGACCAGGTCCGCCCCGAGGGCCAGCGGATGCTGTTCTCCGCCACCCTCGACCGCAACGTCGACCTCCTGGTCCGCCGCTACCTCACCGACCCGGTCGTCCACTCCGTCGACCCCTCCGCGGGCGCGGTCACCACGATGGAACACCACCTCCTGCACGTCCACGCCGCCGACAAGCACCGCACGACGACCCAGATCGCGGCGCGCGAGGGCCGGGTGATCATGTTCCTGGACACCAAGCACGCCGTCGACCGGCTGACGCGGGACCTGCTCGACAGCGGGGTGCGGGCCGCCGCCCTGCACGGCGGGAAGTCGCAGCCGCAGCGCACCCGGACCCTGACCCAGTTCAAGACCGGGCACGTGACCGTGCTCGTCGCCACGAACGTCGCGGCCCGCGGCATCCATGTCGACAACCTCGACCTCGTCGTCAACGTCGATCCGCCGGCCGACCACAAGGACTACCTCCACCGCGGTGGCCGCACCGCGCGGGCGGGCGAGTCCGGCAGCGTCGTCACCCTGGTCACCCCCGGGCAGCGCCGCGACATGATCCGCCTCATGTCGGCCGCCGGCATCGTCCCCCGGACCACCCCGGTCCGTCCCGGCGAGGAGGCCCTCAGCCGGATCACCGGCGCCCAAGCCCCCTCCGGCATTCCCGTGACGATCACCGCGCCGGCGCCTGAGCGCCGTAAGCGCAGCACGACGTCCCGCGGCCGGCGCAGCCCTGCTTCGGCCGCCCGGCGCCCTCAGCGAGCCAACCGTCAGGCCGTCTGACCAGCCGCCCAGCACGGCTGACGCCCCATCCGAACCCGCAGGTCGGACGGGTTCTGCGGCAGGCTTCAGGGACGCGGTGCCGCGGGAAGCCAAGGCGGTCGTCCGAGAGAGGGACCCTGGCCCCGACCTTGCCTGAGGGCCCGTCAGCTCATGGCCGTTCCCTGTCGGGCAGCACGTCGCGGGCCGCGCGGATCAGGTTCTCGCCTACGACGGCGGGGCGTCCGCCGGCCCCGTCGTGTACGCGGGCTCCAGCACGAAGACGGGGATCACGCGGTCGGTCTTCTCCTGGTATTCGACGTACGGCGGATACACGGCGACCGCGCGCTCCCACCACTCGGCCTTCTCGTCCCCTGTGATCTCGCGGGCGGTCATGTCCCGGCGTACGGCCCCGTCCTGGAGCTCCACGTGCGGGTCGGACTTGACGTTGAAGTACCAGAGCGGATGACGCGGGAAGCCGGCGTTCGAGGCCACGGCCGCGTACCTCCCCTTGTGCTCCACCCGCATCAGCGGGATCTTGCGGATCTTGCCGCTCCTGGCGCCGCGCATCGTGACGATGACGACGGGCAGGCCCGTGTCCCAGAGCGTCGTCCCCCGCGTGCCGCCCGAACTCTCGTACAACTCGACCTGTTCCCGCACCCACTGCACCGGATGCGGCCCGTACTCGCCCTCAAGCGGCATCGCGTTCATCCCATCGTCGCGTACGGATTGAGTCGCGCGGTTCCACACAAGCACGCGCGGATTCGTCCTCGCCACACCGCCGGGCGAGTGTCTTGCCCGGCTCGCTCGCCGGCGGACCGTAACGCCGGCAGCAGGGGTTCCCCGAAACGGGTTGCGGCTCAGGGGTGTTGTCAGCACCACCCCTGATTCGGGGCCTGGGCCGACTGCTTCACGGGCGACCGCGGAGGAAGGTTGCCCCATCAGCCGCACATGCGGCTGATGGAGTCGGCACCGGCAACGGAACGGGGAGACACGATGGCCAGTCACACACGGCGGAGACTGCTCAAGGGCGCCGCGGTCGCGGCAGCGGGCAGTGCGGTGGGGAGCGGCCTCGGGCCCGGCGTCTTCACGGCCGCGGCGCAGCCGGGCGGCGTGGCCGGGGAGAGCGGCGGGAGGCCGTTTCTGGAGGGGGCCTTCGCGCCGGCCACCGAGGAGTTGACCGCCTTCGACCTCAAGGTGACCGGCCGCATTCCGCGCGATCTGGACGGCCGCTACCTGCGCAACGGCCCGAACGCTCTGGGCCTGGAGGATGTCCGCGCCCACCACTGGATGCTCGGCGACGGGATGGTGCACGGGGTCCGGCTGCGCGGCGGTCGCGCGGAGTGGTACCGCAACCGCTGGGTGCGGTCCTCGCAGGTGACGGCGAAGCTGGGAGAGACCTACCCGGGCCGGATACCGCCGGACGACTTCGCGTGCAACACGCACGTGATCCCGTACAAGGGCCGTGTCCTGGCGCTGCAGGAGGGCGGGCCGCTGCCGTACGAGCTGGACGGCGAGCTGGGCACCGTGCGCCCGTACGACTTCCGCTCCACCCTTGAGGGCGCGTTCACCGCGCACACCAAGTACGACGCGGCGGCCGACGAGCTGCACGCCATCGTGTACTACCCCACCTGGGACCATGTGCGGCACATCATGATCGACCGGACCGGCCGGGTGGCGCGGACCACGCGGGTTCCCGTCGCGGACGCGCCGATGATGCACGACTTCGCACTCACCGAGAAGTACGTGGTGATCGTGGACGTACCGATCACCTTCGACGCCGGCGCCGCCGAGGCGGGCGCGCTCGTACCGTACATATGGAACGAGAAACACCCCATGCGCATCGGGCTGTTGCCGCGCACCGGCGGCGACACGCGCTGGTTCGAGATCGACCCGGTGTACTACTCGCACACGCTCAACGCCTACGACCAGGGCGACACGGTGGTGATGGAGTACATCGGGTTTCCCGCGCCGTTCTACGCCGCCGGCCGCGGCATGGGCGGGCCCTGTGCCACTGGGTCCCCGACGCTGGACCGGTGGACGATCGATCTGCGCGCGGACCGGGTGCGCAGCAGCCGGGTGGACGACCTTCCGCAGGAATTCCCCCGCGTCAACGAATCCCTCGTCTCGCGCCGGCACCGCTACGCCTACACCGCGAGCGCGGCCGAGATGTGGCGCGCGTACGAGACCGCCGACGGTGTGCCGCCGGACGAGAAGTTCACCAACCATCTGATCAAGCACGACATGCTGCGCGGCAGCAGGCAGCTGATCCGCTTCCCCGAGGCCGCGGCGGTCAGCGAGCCGGTGTTCGTCCCGCGGCGCGGGGCGCGGGACGAGGACGACGGTTACGTTCTGTCGTATGTGAACGACCCCGACCGCGGCGCGACCGACCTGGTGATCCTCTCGGCCCAGGACTTCGGCAGCCGTCCGCTGGCCCGGATACATCTGCCCGGCCGGGTTCCGCTGGGCTTCCACGGCAGCTGGATCCCGGACGCCTAGAGCTCTTCCCCGACGCTTCAACTCACCCGACGCTTGAACTCACCCGGCCGTTCTCGGTCATCGGGGAAGCCGGGGCGGTCAGGGCCGGCGGTGCAGTAGGCGTTCCGCCAGGGCGGACAGGAGGGTGACGGTGCTGAAGGCGGCGCCCAGTGCGCAGGCCCAGGCCCAGCCCGCGTGGGCCCAGACCACGGAGGTGAGCGCGGAGCCGGCGACGCCGCCGAGGAAGTAGCTGGTCATGTAGAGGGAGTTCAGGCGGCTGCGGGCCTCCGGTTCCAGCGCGTAGACCACGTTCTGGTTGCTGATGTGCACCGCCTGGACGGCCAGGTCCAGCAGCAGGATTCCGGCGATCAGCCAGAGGAGTCCGTGGGCCGCGGGCGCCAGGAGCGCCCAGGAGGCGAGCAGCAGGACCGCGCCGGCGAGGGTGACGGTGTGGACCAGTCCGCGGTCGGCCAGCCGTCCCGCGACTGACGCCGCCGCCGCGCCCGCCGCTCCGGCCAGGCCCAGCAGTCCGATGGCCTGGGCCGACCAGCCGTAGGGCGGACCGGACAGGAGGAACGTCAGGGAGATCCACAGCACCGTGAACGCGCCGAAGCTCGAAGCACCCGTCAAGGTCCGCCAGCGCAGCACCGGATACTGGTGCCACAAGCGGCCCATCGATCGGAACACGGCGAGGTAGCGGGTGCTCCCGGCGGCGGGGAAGCGCGGCAGGACGCGCCGCAGCACCAGCGCCATCGTGATCATGAGGGTGGCGTTGACCCAGTAGACGGTGCGCCAGCCGCCCAGCTCCGCCAGGCCGCCCGCGGCGGTCCTGGCGAGCAGGATGCCCAGCAGCAGCCCGGCCATGACGGTGCCCACCGCCCGTCCGCGCTCCTCGGGGGCCGCCATGGTCGCGGCGAAGGGCACCATGACCTGCGCGCCGACGGAGCACAGGCCGGTCACGGCGAGCCCGGTGAAGAGCACCGCGGTGTTCGGCGCGACGGCGACGCAGGCCAGGCCGACGGCGGTGGCGGCGCACAGCAGCACCGTCAGCCGCCGGCGCTCCAGCAGGTCGCCCAGGGGTACGAGCAGCAGCAGCCCGCAGACGTAACCGATCTGGCTCGTGGTGACGACGAGCGCGGCGGTGGCGGAGCTCATCGTGAACCGCTCGGCGATGACGTCGAGGAGGGGCTGCGCGAAGTAGTTCCCGGCCACCGACAGCCCGGTGGCGGTGGCCATCAGCAGCAGAGCGGGGCGGGTGATGAGGCCGCCGGCGTCCCGGCGCGCGTCTCGCGCGGCAGAGGTCATACGCGGCTCCGGACGCGGGGCTCGGGCCGGGGCGCGGCGGCGCGGAACTCCTTCACCAGGTGACCGGAAGGTTCTCGGGGCAGGCGAAGAAGCCGTCGTCCGCCCGTGTCACCTCGTGGGGTTCGACCGAGAGGCGCAGCCCGCCGAGGCGTTCGAAGAGCACCGCGTACGCCGTCGCCAGGACGGACAGGGCGAGCGCCGATCCGAGGCAGAAGTGCGGTCCCGCGCCGAAGAAGACGGATCCCTTCTCGCTCCGGCCGATGTCGAAGACACCGGGGTCGGTGAACGCGCGCGGGTCGTGGGCCGCCGCGAGGGCGGAGGTGATGACGCCCTCGCCCGCGGCGATACGGCCGCCGTGCCACTCGATGTCCTCCAACGCCACGCGCGGGAAGTTGGTGATGCCGTTGTTGTGGTAGCGCAGCACCTCCCTCACCGCTTCCGGCCAGAGCTGCGGATCCCGCTTGCACCGCTCCAGCTGGTCGCCGTGGAGGAGGAGCGTCATGATGCCCACGGTGAGCGGCGGTACGAGCGGGTCGGTCACGTTCATCAGCAGCAGGGCCGTGGTGCTCACCGCCTCCTGACGGGTGATCGACTCCTCGCACGCGGCGCGGGCCAGCGTCGCCACCAGCCCGGTCGCCTCGGAGTCCGGCCGTCCGTTCCGGTCCACCAGGCGGCCGGCCAGTTCCGCGAGATCGGCGGTGGCCCCGACGATCTGCTCCCGGCTGCCGAGCAGATCCAGCTGGCGCCGGATGCGGTCCTGCGTCCATTCGTGCTCCTGCGGGGTGATCCCCATCAGACCGCCGGCGATCCGCGCCACGAGCGGCACGCTGAAATCGGCGACGAGGTCCGCTTCCGGGCCTGAGCGTTCTATGCGGTCGATCAGGTCGTGTGCGTGGGTCCGTGTGATGGCGCGCCACTCGTCGGCGGCGCGGCGGGTGAAAGCGGAGGCGAGCACGGTGCGGAGGCGGGTGTGGTCGGGCCCCTCCATGTTGAACAGCGAGCCCTTGACCGAGGTGAGGTCGTCACCCGCCATCCGGGGAGCGCCGGGGAAGACCAGGTCCCTGGAGAACCGGGAATCGTGCATCACGAAACGTACGTCCGCGTAACGGGTGACCAGCCATAGCCGGTTGCCGCTGGGCATCTGCACGGGGCACAGCGGGCGGTGATCCCTTAATTCGGCCAGGACCGGCGGAATAGTGAAGAGTTTCCCAGGAGGAAAATCCTGAGGGATTTTCAGAACTTCCGCGTCGGGCAGATCGGTGAGCGCCACGCTTCCTCCAGTCCACGCCTTCCCTGCTGGAACAGTCACCCTAGGCGAGAACTCTGAGGGAGGGGACGGCATCGCACCGTTTCATCCGCGAGAATCGGCGTCTCCCCCCTTCGCCCCGGATACCGTTCCGCCCGGCGGAGTCAGTCCGGTTCGGAAACACCGCGCGCCCACGGCACCCCGACCCGGCCGGAGCCCGAGCCCGGTAACGCGATGGTCGCCGCTCCGTTTCCGGTCGCGTATCGCTTCGGCCGCGCCGCCGTTCACCGACCGCGCACTGAATTGCGTCGCGGCCGGGGGGCCGCAGCCGCCGATGGGTCACCCGGCCTTCGTATGGGCACGCAACTGTCCGGCCAGGAAGCCGAGTTCGGCCGCCGCCGCGGGAGAGGTGTCGCTGAGCCCGCTGCGTACGGCCGTCGGGCTGCGCAGGAAGCGCCGCAGCAGGGCCGCGAGCAGACCTTCCGGCAGGCCGCGCAGAGCGGCGAACGCGCGGGGGACCGGCGACGTCGGCAGGGCGGCCAGGTTCTGCCGCATGAGGTGGAGCATGCCGCGGACCGCGTCGGGATCGTCGGCCAGCGCTGCCGGGCCGCCCGCCACGTACGCCGCCTGTCCGAGCGGCACCTCGAACGCGGCGTGCGTCGTGAGCCAGGCGTCCATCCGCGGCTCGGCCTTGGTGTTGATCCCGGCGGCGCGGAACTCCCGGACGATCCGTTCCAGTCGCCGGGTGGTGCGGCCGCCGGGCTCGCCGATCGGCATCGGGACCCGGCTGGTCATGAAGCCGGCCGCGCGGTAGCGGACCACGTCGCCGTCCATCGTGCCGCCGGCCAGTGCCGGGGGGAAGCCGAGGAGGACCCGCTCGTGGCCGATCGCCGCGCCCAGCGGCTCCGCGCCGGCCGCCCAGTTGTGCAGGAACAGCACGTCGCCTTTGAGGCCGGAGAGCGACTCCAGCACCGCGTCGACCTGATGGGCGCGGACGAGTACGCAGGTCAGGTCGTATTCGCCGGCCGGGTGCTCGACCACCGGCACGGGTATCCGCCTGACGGCGGGGCTGTCCTCCTCGGCGAGCCGCACGCCGTGCCGGCGCAGGGAGGCCAGGCGTTCGCCCCGGGCGAGGAGCGAGACGTCGAGCCCGGCCTCGTGCAAGCGGGCGGAGAACAGGCTGCCGCAGACCCCGGCACCGTAGACGAGCAGTTTCATGACGACCTCTCTCGCATGATTCAAACGTTCGTTTCAATCGAACGTTTGTATAGTACGGGACATGGCGCTACCCGATACCCGGACCAAGATCCTCGACGCGGCCGAACACCTCTTCGCCGAGCACGGCTACCGCGGGACCTCGGTCCGCGCGATCACCGACCTCGCCGGAGCGAACGTGGCCGCCGTCGGTTATCACTTCGGCTCGAAGGCGGAGCTCCTGGCCACGGTCGCCCGCCGCGTGATCGAGCCCATCACCGCCGCCCAGCGCGCCGGGCTCGACGAACTGCTCGCCCGGACCCCGGACCCGCCGGTCGCCGACCTGGTGGAAGCGTTCGCGGGGCCGCTCTTCGACGCGATGCCCGCCGGCCATGAGGGCGGAGCCCGGACGTCCCGGCTGATCGTGACGATCCTCAGCGACCCGGCCGAGGAGGCGCGCAGTTGGACCGGCCCGGACGTGGACACGGTCGGCGAGCGCTACCTGGCGGCCTTCGCGCACGCGCTGCCCGGCCTCGCCCCGCAGGAGCTGGGGTTCCGGATGCGGGGAATCCTCGCCGTGACGGCCATGGACCGCGTCGAGATCTACAACCGCCCCTCCCCCGCCTCCGCGACGGCGACGGCGACGGCGACGGCGACGGCGACGGCAGGCGAGGAGGCCCGGCGCTGGGCGATCACCTTTCTGACGGCGGCGATGAGCGCGCCACCGGCCCCGGCCCGGCGGTAGGAACCCTGGGCGGCCCGAACACGGCCCTCGTCGCCGCCCTCCGGTACGTCCAGGTCGCGCGGCGGGCACAAGCCCTGGGCACGCGAGCACCATCCGTGAACATGCTCAGGCACAGGGTCCGGACGGCGGCGTCGGACTTTCCTGCTTTCGTGAATTCGCTGCTATCGGTCTCGGCCTTGGTGCGCGGAATCGTTTTGGCCCGATTCGGGCGCGCCGCCCATCATGCCCAGCATGGCCCTGCCGCCCGTACGCAGGAAGCGGATGACCAGGGCGGCGGCCAGCAGAAGGAAGGCGATGTTGAGCCAGGTGGTGTAGTTCCAGCTCACGCCGTTGTCCGGAACGGCGGCGTGGGACCGGTCGGGGATGAGACCGGAAAAGCCGAAGACGAACTCGACGACGTATCCGGCCAGCACCATGGACGCATAGAAGGTGCCGAGCAGGAAGAGGGCCATGCGGGCGCCGTAGTACTTCCGGTAGATGTTCAGGATCGGCAGGATCAGCAGGTCGGCGAAGAGGAATGCCACGACTCCGCCGAAGCTGATGCCGCCTTTCCACAGCACGACGGCGAGCGGCACGTTGCCCACCGAGCACACGAACGAGGCGATCGCCACCAGGGGCCCGATCAGCGGCCCCCACAGCTTGGACGCCAGCGGGTGGCCGTCGAAGAAGAAGGTGCGCCAGAAGGAGTCCGGGACCCAGGCGGCGATCGCGCCGGCGATCAGCAGGCCGACGACGAGGTCGCGCAGGATCGCCGCCCATTCCATGACGAAGACGTGGGAGACCGAGGTGAAGCCTTCGCGGGAGCCCAGCCGGCGGGCGAAGGAGCCCTCGCGCCGGACGGACATGTCCATCGCGGCGTGGCCCTCCATGGAGCCGGACACGCCGCGCTCCGCCTGCTCGCGGGCCCCGCGCAGCAGCGTGGCGGGCAGGAGCGTGCGGAAGAGCACGGCGAGAGCGACGATCATCAGCGCGCCGCCGGCGAACTCGGCGGCGGTGAACTGCCAGCCCATGAGCAGGGCCAGGATCACCCCGAGTTCGACCACGAGGTTGGTGGAGGCGATCTCGAAGGCCATCGCCGCGGTGAAGTCCGCGCCCTTGCGGAACAGGGACCGGGCCAGCGCCACCGCCGCGTACGAACAGGACGAGGAGGCGATGCCCAGGCCAGTCGCGGTGGCCAGGGTGCGGGGGCGGTCGTCGCCCAGCAGGGAGACGACGGTGGACTTGCGGACCACGGCCTGGACCACGGCGGAGAGGGTGAAGCCCAGGATCAGGGCCCAGGCGATCTCCCACGCCATGGAACCGGTGATCGACAGGGCGTGCCAGATGGCCTGCATGAGCGTCCTCCTGCCCCGGGCGAACCATCCGCGCCGCCCGAATCGTGTACCCCTAAGGGGTAACCCGACCAGCGGCTGTCACACGCCCCAACCCGCCGACCGCGCCCGCGCCCGCGCTCCCGACGATCTGCCCGCGGCCCCGACCCGAGTGCGAGACGGGAGACGGCGAGACGGCCGGCGCCCCGGGCTACCGCCGCGGCCCCGCGAAGGCGTAGACCACAGCTCCCCCCACCGCCAGCACCAGGGACGTCCACATGGCCGCCGCCGTGCCGGGCGGCTGAAGTATCCACGTCGTCACCCGCATCGGCGCGCTCGCCGACCCCGCGGGGGCCAGGAGGGCGACGGCGACCCACGTGACCGGCGGCGTCCAGGCGTACTGCCCCCCGCACACCGCCGCCCCGATCGCGGCGAGGCCCATCAGTCCCACGCCGTCCCGGACAAGGAACGCGGTGCCGGCCAGGTCGTCGCCCAGGGTCTGCACCGCCAGCACCACCGCCGCCACGGCCGCGCCAGCGAGCAGCACATGCGCGGCCCTGCGGGGCGCCCAACGGATCGCGGCCGTACGGTCCAGCGCGAGGTCCTGGCCGCCGAGGCCGACCGAGGCCGCCGTCACCCCCGCGGTGAGGGCGAGCGCGGCGAACTGGGGGTCGCCCGCGCCCCCGCCCCGTCCGAGCGCCCGCACCACCACCGCGGCGACCAGCGTCGCGGCGAGCGACGCGGGCGCCTGCCGGGAGCGCGCGTACAGCGTCAGCCATCTCACCGGGACGCACCCCCGGGCAACTGGTCGAGCGCGCCGCTGTCGCCGCAGGAGAGCGCGGCCTTGCGCATGGCGCCGATCCGCGCGCGCTGCTCGGCCGGCGGCAGGGCCCGGAGCTTCTTCCAGAGGGGGCCGGCGGGCGCGGTCTGCCGGGCGGGGGACTGTTGCGTGCCGCGGATCGGCCGGAGGTCGCCGAGAACCCAGCCCGCCACGATGTCCTGCGCGGCGATGTCCGCCGCCGTGCCGCCCTCGCGCTCGCTGCGGGGCGCGCAGGACGGCGCGATGCCCTGGCCGATCAGGGCCCGGGTCAGGTCCGCGCCCTTCGTCCGGCCGATCGCCCCGTCGCCGAAGTCGACGAGTACGGCCGTACGGGACCGTTCGGGGGTGTCGAGGAGTCCCCGCAGGGCGGTGCTCTCCCGGATCTCCACCGGCGCCCGGTCGCCCAGGGCGTCGTGCAGCAGGCGCAGCGCCTTCTTGCCGGGGTCCGCGAGGTCGTCGAGTCGTGCCTCGCGCAGTTTCGTCACGCGGACCGGTCCTCGCAGACCATGGCGGCGGCGGCCCGGTCGACGACGTAGGTGCGGCGCGGGTCGGAGGGCAGGACGAGCAGGGCGAGCACCGCACCGGCCAGGACAGGCGCGAGGGCGAGCAGCCGGCCGCGCGTGGTGACGGCGGCCAGCAGGGCGAAGCCCGTCGCGGCCACGCCCAGCAGCCCGAGCGTCTGCCCGAGGTGCACGGAGGCGGAGAGGGTGAGCCGCACCTCGCGCACCTGGGCGACCACCGGGGACAGCAGCGCGAGCCGGTTGGGCACGGCGGGCGTGGGGACCGCCGGGCCCTCCGCCGTCCGCAGCAGGCTGACGAACACGAAAGCGGCCACGGTCAGCGCGGGCGGGGTGAGCGCGGGCGGGGTGAGCGCGGACGGGGTGAACGCGGACGGCAGCGTACGCCCCAGGCCCATGCCCAGCGCGGCCGCCGCGACCAGGGAGAGGGTCGCCACCAGCGAGATCGGCACCCAGCCGAGGTGCTGGTACGCGCCGCCCGCGAGCACCTGGACCCCGCCCGCCACGATGAGCAGGGCGAAGCCCGTGACCAGAGTGAGCGCCGTCGTGCCCAGCAGCGCCACCGCGCGGTGCCAGGGCGGCCGCGGCGTGCTCGTCAGCAGTTCGGCCGTCTTCGAGCGGTGGTCGCGCAGCCCTTGGAGGGCGCCGAGCCCCAGGACCAGCGGCCACAGGAACGCCAGCAGGGAGCGGGTCCACATGGCCAGGGACGTCTACTGCTCCGTCCAGCCCACGTTGTCCAACGTCCACTGGCCGGGGATCAGGTAGAGGAGCGCGAGTGTGAGCACGAGGACCGCTGCCCCGGCCCACGGGGCGACGGAACGCCTCAGCTCGGTGCGCAGGACACGGCTGTTCACCAGCTGCCCCTCTCCTTGCCGGAGCCGGCGAGGAGCGCCGAGTAGCCGCGCTCCAGCGGGCTGTCGCCCACGTGCTCGGGGCCGCCCGCCGCCGCCGGTTCGTCCGGGGAGCCCTGGAAGACCAGCCGTCCCTCGGCGAAGAGCACGACGTCGGTGCAGGCCGCTGCGACGTCCTCCACCAGATGGGTGGAGACGACCACGCAGGTGTCCTGGCCCAGTTCCTGGAGCAGTTCGCGGAAGCGCAGCCGCTGCGCCGGGTCCAGGCCGACCGTCGGCTCGTCCAGCAGCAGGATCGCCGGGTCGTTGACGATGGCCTGGGCGATGCCGACGCGCCGCACCATGCCGCCCGACAGGGCCTTCATCCGCTCCTCGGCGCGGTCCGCCAGGCCCACGCGCTCCACGGCGCGCTGCCCGGCCCCGGGCACGTCCGCCTTGGGCACCTCCTTGAGCCAGGCCATGTACTCGACGAACTCGCGCACCGTGAACCGCTTGTAGTAGCCGAACTCCTGCGGCAGGTAGCCGATCCGGCGGCGCAGCGCACGGTGCTCGCCCCTGCCGCCGGCGGACTCGCCGAGCATGTCGAGGCTGCCGGCGGGCCGCAGCACCGTGGCCAGCGCCCGGATGAGGGTGGTCTTGCCGGCTCCGTGACGTCGTTCACGCGGCGATCGCTCATACGGGTGACGTTCGGGGTGGCGCGGTGTAATTGCCCGGCAGATGTCGGATATCCCCGGCAGGTGGATGGTCCATCCGTGTGATCCGGAGGTGTCCCACATGGCCGAGAACCTGCTCATCGGAAACGACGACGTCTACGAGACCCCGCTACTGGTCGAGGTCGGCGACTTCACCGCCCTTACCCAGGGCGGCCTGTGGCGGCTCCCCGAGGGCCCCGAGAGCAAGTTGAACTACTGATGTGCGAGCGCTGACCTGATCCGCACGGTCAAGAGGGCGCCCGGCTCGGCTTTCACCGCCGATGCCGGACGCCCTCTCCGCGTCTGAAGCCCCTCCGCTCGGTTCGACCTCATCCGGGTGCGCGCGACGCGCTGCCGCATGGGCCGTCGGCCGGGTCCCGCAGGACTGGCCGAATCGGCATGTGTGCGCGGGATCTGAGGCTCTCTAGGGTGTTGGGCACTGTGTTCAGGTCGGCGTGGCGTGTGGAGGAACGATGCGTGGGGGCAGTCGGTTGACCGTTGTCGTCGCTGCTACGGCTCTGGCCCTGGGGGGCGGTCTGGCCACGGCGGGGCCCGCATCCGCCGCCGGCTGCGCCTTAGGGGTGATCTGCGGCGAAGTGCGCAACCATACGGGCGCGGTCATGAGTTACACCCTCGGCCTGGGGCAGGGGGATGGATATTGCGACGTCTGGAACGGAAAAGGCGGGGGCGACCGGCACTGGCGTCACCTGCGGTGCGACCAGGAGTCACTTCAGCCGTCCGCGAGGAAGGGCGGGTGGGGCAGCGGCGATGACGTCGACGCCTTCACCTTCAACTACTCGGGCTATTACGTGACGTTGGACGACGGTGACCATTGGTACACCGCTACCCGCGGGGAGTGGACGAAAATCGCCTCGTATCAGGCCGCGATCTGCACCCAGCTCCCCGGCGAAGCCGTTTTCTGCTACGTCGACTGAGTTCTCGGCCTCTGGGACCCGGCGGCGCCGAGCGCCGACCGGCGGCCCCCGGTCAACCGCAGGTGCGGTGATACGGAGCTTCCGGGGCGAAGCGTGTCCATTCCTGCCGGGTGAGGCTGCGGGCGACGGTGGCGCACAACTGCTTCGCGGTGCGCTCGGGATCGGTGTTCCACAGCACGGCCCTGCCGTCTACGGCCCCAGTGGCCAGAGTATCGCCGTCGGGGCTGAAGGCCAGGGTGCGCACCTGGCGTGTGTGGCCGGTGAGGGTGGCCAGGTGCCGGCGGGTGGCTGCCTGCCACAGGTCGACGGAGGTGTCTTCGCCGGCGGTGGCCAAGGTGGCGCCGTCGGGACTGAAGGCCACGGCCATGGCGGAGGAGTCGCCGGTGAGGACCGCTCTGCGGACGCCGCGCGCGGCGTCCCAGAGGATGACCCTGCGATCGAGTCCGGCAGTGGCCAGCGTGCGGCCGTCGGGGCTGAAGGCCACCGCGCGCAGGGACCCGGTGTGCCCGGACAGCGTGCGCCGACGGGTGCGGGTAGCGACATCCCACAGGGCGGTGGTGCCGTTGTGGCCCGCCGAGGCGAGCGTGCGGCCGTCGGGACTGAAGGCCACCGCGTTGACGCCCGCGGCCGCTCCGGCGGCGGGCGCGGTGGTCGGATGAGGGCGGGCCGGTTGGCGCAGGGTGGCCAGGCGGGCCTTTCGGGCGGTATCCCAGATGATGACGGCGCCGTCCTCGCCCGCGGTGGCCGCGAGGCTGCCGTCGGGGCTGAAGGCGACGTCGGTGACGCGGTCGGTGTGGCCGGTGAGCCGGGCCAGGGGCTGAGCGGAGGAGCCGGCCGTTCCCCCGGTCGGGTCGCCGGTGAGGTCTTCGCCGGCCGCGCGCCAGAGGCTGAGGGTGTAGTCGCGGGCGCGTGGCGGGTGGACGGCGGAGCCGGTGGCGGTGGCGATGGTGCGCCCGTCCGGACTGAAGGCGACTGAGTTCACCTGCCCGCTTCCCGTACCGAGTGTCGCCCTGCGAATGCCGCGCCGCCGGTCCCACAGGAGTGCCGTTCCGTCGTCGCCGGCGGTGGCCACGGTGGTGCCGTCGGGACTGAAGGCCACCTTGTTGACACGGTCGCGGTGGCCGGACAGCGCGATGCGGGACGGGTCCCAGAGGGTGATGGCGCCGTCCTCTCCCGTCGAGGCGAGCAGCGGCCGCGGCCCGGTCGAGAAGGCCAGGCCGTAGACGTTGGTGCCGTGCCCGGTCAGGGTGGCGGTGCGGGTGGCACGGGCCGGGTCCCAGAGCATGACGGTACGGTCCAGTCCGGCGGTGGCCAAGGTGCGGCCGTCGGGGCTGAAGGCCACCGCACGGACCTGCCCGGTGTGCCCGGCCAGGACGGCGACGCGCCTCTTGCTCCTGGCGTCCCACAGCATGGCCTTCTGGTCGTCACCGGCGGTGGCGACGGTACGGCCGTCCGGGCTGAAGGCCACCGCCTCGACGGTGTCCGTATGGCCTTTCAGGGTTGTTCGCCGGTTGCCGGTCGCAGGGTCCCACAGCGTGACCGTACGGCCCGCGGCGGTGGCCAGGGTCCGGCCGTCGGGGCTGAAGGCCACGGCGCCGACTGTGTCCGCGGGCCCGGACAGGGTGCGCCGCCGAGTGCGGTCGCGCACGTTCCACAGCTCTACGGTGCGGTCCGCGGAGGCCGAGGCCAGGGTGCGGCCGTCGGGGCTGAAGGCCAGGCTCTTGATCAGTCCGGTGTGGCCGCCGAGGCTCGCGACGCGCTTGCGGGCGGCCACGTTCCACAAGGCCACCTTCTTGTCGTCACCTCCGGTGGCCATCGTCGTGCCGTCGGGGCTGAGGGCGACGGCCCGCAGCCACGTGTTGTGGCCGGTCAAGGTGGCGAGGCGGGTACGGCGCCGCGGGTCCCACAACATGATCTTCCGGTCGCGGCTGACGGAGGCGAGCCGGCCGTCGGGGCCGAAGGCGATGTCGGAGACGGCGTCGCGGTGGCCGGTGAGTTCGGCCTGGTGGTACTGGTAGGTGGACATGGTCAGGAGCGCGCCGCGCGCCTCGGGGGTGGCAGCGGTGCGAAACGCCTCCACGCTGAGCAGTTTGGCCACCGTCGGACGGGTCGGGGCCAGGGTCAGCGCCTGCGCGGCGAGCTGCCGGGAGGTTGCCTGCAGGCGGGCGTGGTCGGCTTCCTGCCGCTGGCGGATCGTGAGCACGCCGACGCCGGTCACCACGGCCAGGAGCACGGCGAGGCCGGCCGCGAGGTAGCGGATGTGGCGGTTGCGGCGGGCGAGCGTGCGTCGCTCCCGGTCGCGCTCCTCGATGCTGGCCGCCAGGAAGGCCCGTTCGGCGGCGGTCAAGTCGTCCCGCCCATGGGGCAGGCCGAACTGCTCCTCGGCCGTGCTCAGCCGGCTCCCCCGGTACAGCGCCCCCTCGTCGCGGGCGAGTTCCTCCCACAAGGCGGCGGCCTCGGTCAGGCGGCGGTGGGCCACCAGGCGTTCGCGGTCCTCCTCGACCCATCCGCGCAGCCGGGGCCAGGAGGTGATGAGCGCTTCGTGGGCGAGTTCCACCAGGTTGTCGTCGAGGGTGATCAGGCGGGCCCGGGCCAGGCGTTCGAGGACCAGCTCGGTGTCGGCGGGGTCGCTGGTGTCGAGTTCCGCGCGGTCGACGGGGCGGCGGGTGTCCGGGGCGCCCTCGCCCGGAGTGATCAGGCGCAGCAGGATGCGGCGGGTGTGCGTGGCCTGCGGGGAGGAGAGGCCGCGGTAGAGGTCTTCGGCGGTCTGGGCGATGGCGCCGTGGATGCCGCCCGCCGCCTCGTAGCCGTCCAGCGTCAGGGTGCGGCCCCGGCGTCGGCGCCAGGTTTCCAGCAGGGCGTGCGACAGCAGCGGCAGGCCCCCCGGTTCCGGTCCCGCCTCCTCGATCAGCCGGGTGGTCAGCGCCCGCTCCACGATCAGGCCCTGGGCGGCGGCCGGCTTGACGATCGCCGCACGCAGTTCGGCCGGCGCCATGGGGCCGATGAGCAGGCCGGCCTTCTGGGCCGTCGCGGCCAGGACCGGGTGGGCCAGGCAGCGGGCGAGGAAGTCCGCCCGCACCCCCAGCACCGTACGCAGCCGGCTGTCCGGCTCCTGGGCGGCGGCCAGCAGTTCGAAGAACCGGGCCCGCTGACGAGGGTCGGCGCACAGGGTGAACAGTTCCTCGAACTGGTCCACGATCAACCAGGTCTCGCCCGGCTCCGCTGCCGGGTCGAACAGCTTCTCGTGGTCCTGCACCGGCCGGGGGCCGGGCGTGCAGACCCGGATGGCCGCCGGACGCGGAACGGCGTCCTCGGCGCCCTGTAATCGGGAGATCAGCCCGGCCCGCAGCAGGGAGGACTTCCCGCTGCCCGACGGGCCGAACACCATGACGCACCGGTGCGCGGCCACCAGGTCCATGAGGTCCTCGGTGAGCGTCTCGCGGCCGAAGAACCGAGCGCTGTCGCGCACCTCGAACCGGGCCAGCCCCCGATAGGGGGCATCGGCCGTCTCCTCCTGCAGGTCGGGTACCTGGGCGGCTTCCGTGCGCTGGGCCTCGCGCCAGCGGTGCTCCCACTCGGTGGCATCGCCGCCGCAGGCCCGTACATACGCCAGCACCACGGGCAAGGAGGGCAGCACCTCGCCCCCGGCGGCCCGGGACAGCGCGGATACCGAGTAGCCGCCGTGGTGCGCCATGGTGCGGTAGGGCGGGCTGCCGGCCTCGTGGCGCAGTTCGCGCAGCGCGAACGCGAACCGCGCGACCGGGCCCCCTCGCGGATCGACCGGCTTCTCCTTGCGCCCCATCGCTGTCCTCCCCCATAGACCGACGGCCCCGCCCGATCCGGCCCGGCCGGCAAGCCGCTGAACGCCCCCGGCCAGTCAACTCCCGCTCCGTACGGGGCTTTTTGCGTCCGTTGTTGCGGGGCACAGCCTCGGCCGCACAACAACCCAGGCCATTGTTGCGGAACACGTCAACCGGGTGCGGGACAACCCGTCGGCCCCAAGAGTCGATGCCGTACCAAGGCGCTCACGCCACGACACGGCCCAGCAGGCTCGCCTTGGCGCCAGGACGGCGGAGCCGGCCGTGACAGAAAAACCGGAAGAAGGAAGAAAGAGGCAGATCGTGAAGACGAAGTCCACGTTCGTACCGGTGGCGACAGCCGTCCTCCTGCTGGGAGGCGGCCTCACCGCCGCTACGGCAGGGCCGGCCGCGGCCTCGAACGCCCCCGACGTGAGCATCCAGCGGGCCTGTACCGCCGACGCTCCGCACTTCACCAGTTCACCGGGGACCAGCGCCAAGGACCCGGCGTTCTGGCCCGCCAGGGGCACCTACGCGACGGCCACGTCCCGGTGCGCCGACATCAACCTGAAGCTCGACAAGACCCGTGAAGTACGGGCCTGCATCAAAACTCTCCCCTGCAACAAGTGGCGGACGCTCACCAAGGGCAAGTGGGGGGTGGCCGCTTACAAGGTCAACGACGGCGCCCAGTTCTACTTGCAGTTCAAGGGAACGGCCAAGGCCACAGGGCAGATCGACTACTGAGGTTCTCCGGCCCGGCCACGGATCGGGGGTGGGTCCGGTCCCGTGACGAACGGGGCCCTCGTGCCGATGAGCGAGGCGTCCGACGCCTCGACCCGCCGTCACGAGGGCCTCGGCGCCTCGTCCACGCGCACTCGGCCTCGCAAGAAGCGGGCCACCAGATGCGGCGGGGCGCCGGCGCCGTCGTCGGTCCATGGGACGGGCAGGATGCGGGTGCCTGGTCTGTGGATGCCGTGGTAGGTGGGCAAGGGGGTTGTCGTGTGCAAGGGGCGGGCGGCCAGGAGGATGAGGCCGGCGGGGCGGACGGTTTCCAGGGCGCGTCTGATGCCGGCGGTGGTGCCGGTCGTCTCGATGACCGCGCGTGGTCGAGGGGCGGGGGCGTCGCCGGTGTCCGATGGCGGCAGCGCGCATCGGACCAGGCGGGCGAGCGTTCCTTCTCCTACGACGCTGACGTCGGCCCGGCCGGCGGCTTTCGCCGCCGCGTCGGCGGTGGCGGCCCAGGCGCGGGCGGCTCGTTCGGCGGCGTCCGGCGCCGGATACCCGTACGCCCAGGTCTCGTCGGCTGCCGGGTCGTCGGCGAACCACACCAGGTCTCCCGCCGGCGGGGGTTCGTCGGGCGTGCGGCTGATGTGCTGCCAGTTGTTCACGGCGCATCCCCTTCGAGGAGAGCGGACGGGGACACGGCGCGGCCGAGCCGGGCGGAGGCGTACGCGGCTTCGACGACGGCTTGGGTGAGCAGCCCGTCGGCCAGGCTGACGTCCACGGGCGACCCGTCGTGGACCGCTCGCGCGAAGCGGGTGAACGCCGAGGTGCGCAGGTCGATCGCGGTCGGCGCCGCCCGCGGGGTGGAGTCGGGCTCGGGTGCGGGTATTCCGCGACGGGCGAGGGAGTAGTCCGGGGTGAGCTGGATTTCGCCTTTCTCTCCCCAGACGCGGGTCCGCATGCCGCGGCCTCCCACCACTCCGGCGCTGCCGATGAGGGTGGCGACGACGGTGCCGAACCTGAGGACGACGCTGACCACGTCCTCGATCCCGGGGGCCGCCGCCGTCGGCGAGGGCGCGGTCTCCGCGTAGACGCGGTCGGGTTCCCGGCCGAGGAGCGCCCGGACCGCGTCGATCTGGTGGATGAGGTTCATGATGAGGAAGCCGCCGCCGGCGCGTTCCTTCGACAGGCGCCAGGTGGTGGAGACGCGGCCGCTGATGCCGCCGAGGAAATAGGCGGCGGGTTTGTCCGTGAAGTACGTGGTGACGACGCCGAGCGGCGAGCCGATCTCCCCCGCCGCGATGGCCTCGCGGGCGCGGCGGAACCTCGGGTCGGTGCGGGTCGGGAAGAGGATGCCGGTGCGCGGCCGGGCGGCCCGCGCGTGGAGGACGACGCGTTGCGCGGAGGCCAGATCCTGGGCTACGGGCTTCTCCAGGAGAACGTGCTTGCCTGCGGCCAACGCCTCCTTGAGCAGCGGTTCGTGGGTGTCGTGCGGGGTGGCGATGATGACGCCGTCGACGTCGGGGCGTGCCAGCAGGGTCCCGACGGACGCTTCCGGCGTACCGCCGAAGCGGGCGGCGGTCTCGTCGGCGAGCTCCGCGACGGGGTCGTGGCAGGCGGTCATCGCGGCTTCGTCCGCGGCGGCGAGCGCCCTGGCGTCCTCGATGCCGATGTCTCCGCAGCCGATCAGGCCGAAGCGCATCGGGTGTGCGGTGAGTGCGGGCCGTCCGGGGGCGGGGCTCGCGGTGTTCCAGTGCAGCGCGGCGCTGACGAAGGCCCGCTCGCCGGCGAGGCGCCGGTAGACCTCCGGGGCCTTGTGCGCGGGGTAGTGGGACAGGACGTCCGCGATGGTGAATCGGCGATGCTCCAGCAGGGCGAAGAAGTGGTCGCCGAGCCGCTCCTCGTCCGCTGCGGTCAGGTGGGAGACGTGCGCGCCGCGCAGGTCGAGCAGGCGGTCGTGCAGTTGTCGCAGGGGGACTTCGGCTTCGTCGGTGCGCGGTGACCCGAGGAGTACGACCCGGCCGCCGCGGTCCGCGGCGGCGATGGCGACGGCCAGCCCGGGGCCGCTGTCGGTGGCGTCCACGACGAGCGGGGTGCCGCCGTCGAGCCGGCCGGCTTCCTCGAACACGGTGGAGGGTTCGGTACGGGTGGTCCACGCCTTGGCGGCGGACGCGGCGACCGCGCGCACCCGCGCTGCGCCGCGCGCCGCGGCCAGGCGGCGGGTGATGATGCCGAGCAGCCCCTGGCCGACCACGGTCACGGGCTCGTCACCGCGCTGGCCTCCGGTTTCGAGGCCGTGCAGGGCGGTGAGCGCGAGTTGCCAGACCGCGGCGTCGGCCGGCGGGACGCGATCCGGTACGGCGCGTACGCAGCGTACGGGCACCACGGCGACGTCGGCGTGGCGTGCCCGGCGCACCGCCACCCGCGTGCCCGCGGGGAGGACCGGGGCGCGCGCGTCGGCGGGGAGCCCCGGATCGCCGCGCAGCGTACCGGCCGCCATGTAGCCGGGTGATTCCGGGAACCGGGAGCCGGCGGTGGGGCGGTCCAGCAGGATCGCGCGCTCGGTGCCCGGTGAGAGCACGCTCAGGCTGACGTCGACCACGACATGTCCAGGCGCGGCCGTCGGCTCGTGCCGCTCGACGACGTCGCACCGGCCCGGGCCGGGCAGGACTACCTGTCGCATGCACACCTCCACGTGGAATTCGGCGATTTCGATCATCACAGGGCGCCGCCATGCGCGCCGCAGTTCCGGCGGGAAGGCATTCGGCCACGGAAAAGGACGCCGAATTCCGGGCCGCGGCGGCATGGTTGACCGGACCTGGCTCTTCGGGCACGGTGAAACGCATGATTCCTTGGGTGCTGCGCCGACTGGATTTCGATCCCCGCACCATCTCATTCGTCGAACATGACTTCTCCCGACTGCTCGCGCGCCTCAGGCGACAACGCCGGGCCCGGGGCCCGGGATTCGTCACCGGACCGGCCAGAATCCATTTGGGCTGCGGTGACCGGCGTGTTCCCGGCTGGCTCAATTGCGATGTGTCCGGTTCGGAGTGCGACATCGATCTGGCGGCCGGCCGCATGCCGTTCGCCGACGGCTCGGTCACGGCCGTCGTGATGCAGCACGTCGTGGAACACCTGGAACTGCACGGGCAGCTCATCCCGTTTCTCCGGGAGCTGCGTCGGGTCTGCGCGGATGACGCCGTGCTGTGGATCTCCTGCCCCGATCTGGCCAAGGTCTGCGCCGCCTACGCCGCCGACCGCGGGCAGGCGCTGAAGGAGGACCGCTGCCGCCGCTGGCCCGACTATTCCCTCGGCGGCGCCCCGGTCCAGCAGTTCATCAACGATCTCTTCCAGGCCCGTGGCAGGCACCGCAACCTCTTCGACCTGGAGCTGCTGGCCTGGGCCCTCGGCCAGGCCGGCTTCCTCGTCGCCGAGCGGGTCGAGGAGGCCGATCTGCTGGCCGCGCACCCCGAGTTCCCGCCGCGGCACGACGACGAGCAGTCGCTCTATGTGAGGGTGTGCAAGTCGCGGTAGTGGAGCCACAGGTCGTAGAGCGGGGTTTCCGCCGGGTCCGCCTGGGTCGGTTTGACCGGCTCGGTCCAGTGGACCATCAGCGGCGGCGGCGAGGCCGGGTGCACGACTTCGCCGTTCCTCGCCCGGACGCCCGGGGTCCAGGCGAAGACCTCGGCCGGGATGGTCTGGTCGCCGGTGGCGGTGCGCAGGCGGTGCAGGCTGGTGTAGGGCAGGCCCGAGGTGACGATGAGGTAGTTGAGGAACGGCTGTTCGTAGCCGAGTTTCATGTGCGGCGTGACCTCTCGGGCGCCGGGCAGCGCGGCGGTGATTCCGTCGAGCGTGAGCGCCCCTTTCCGGGAGGTGACGAATCCGGTGTTGGCGGCGTATTCGTACTGCTGCCGGGTCAGCTTTCCGGCTTGTTTGATGGTCTCCTTCCAGGCGCGCCCCGGCAGGTTGGAGGTGGCGGTCACGAACCCGTAATCCGCGAGGTAGTCGAAGGCGAAATCGATGTTCCGCAGAACGGCGGTGTCGCTGTCGATGTAGAGGAATTCGTCGAACTCTCCCTCCCATGCGGCGAGTTTCCTGAAGTGCCCCTTCGGGTGCTCGTGGAACGATAGGCTGATCTCGTCGCACCGGGCGAGCAGCCGCGCGTCCTCCCATACGGTGAACCCATAGCGGTCCCCCAGTTCGGCGATCCGCTGGTACGCGCCGTCGAAGGGGATCAGCCGCAGTGGGATGTCGGGGTTGGTGCGGCGGAAGCTGTTGAGGAATGCGGTGACCAGTTCCACTACCCGGTCATTGGCCACGAAGTACACGCCGCGTCTGCCCGGCATGGCGTCTCGCCCCTTTCGTCTGCGGAAGTGCTGGATCTCGGCTGCGGAAGTGCTGGATCAGGGCTGCGGAGGTGCTGGATCAGGGCCGGCCGTGAACGGTGAGCGGTTCGCCGCGGACGGCCTCGGACGTGAAGCCGTCCGGGCCGACCGGCGGCTCGCCCAGGACGGTCACGCGGTAGAGCGTGCGCCGGTAGTCGATGTGGTCCAGGTCGGCCGGCTGGAGGTGGGCGACCGCGCGGTTGTCCCAGACCGCGACGTCGCCGACCGCCCAGCGCCAGCGGACGGTGTACTCGGCGCGCCCGATGTGCTCGTAGAGGAGTTCCAGCAGATGGCGGCTCTCCCACGGCAGCAGCCCGAGGAGACGGGTCACCGACGCCGGCGGCGCGAACAGCGCCTTCTCGCCCGTCTCGGGGTGGACGCGGACCAGCGGGTGCACGGAGAGCAGGGTGTCCTCGGTGAGCCGCCGGATGACTTCCACGTCCTCCTCGTCGGAGAGCAGCAGCTCGCAGGCGGCGTAGAGGGTGTGTTCCGCGCGCAGTCCGTCGGCCAGCGCGCGCAGCGGGCCGGAGAGCCCTCGGTAGGCCGCGACCAGGTTGGTCCACTGGGTGTCCCCGCCGTATTCGGTGACCACCTCGGAGCGGAGCACGGAGACGGCCGGGGGGTTGACGGCCGCGGCCAGGTCCACGTGCCAGCCCGAGTCGTGGCGCAGCGCCTTGGGCCGGAGCCGTTCCTCGAACCGCCGCCCGTAACGGGTGTCCTCCGCGTCCGGGTCGACGACGAGGATCTCCGGGTACCCCTCCGGATGGACGCCGTGTTTGCGGCCCGGTCGCCGGGTGAGCGCACCGAACCGCCGCCCGAACGCGACGTGGTCGGCGTGGCCGAGCCGCTGGCCGCGGAAGAAGATCACCTTGTGCCGGAGCAGCGCGGCGCGGATCGCGGCCATGAGGGCGTCGGACACCGGTGCGGCGAGGTCCACACCGGTGATCTCGGCGCCGATGTGCCCCGCGAGCTGCCGTACGTCGATTCCGGCGACGTTCTGTGCGGCTGTCGTGGCTGCCGCCATCCGTCTGCACCCCCTTCGGTCGCGTTCGCGGTCTCGGTCGGTCGGCCAACCGGCCGGTCGGTCAGGCAGTCAGGCAGTCAGGACCAGTACACCGTCGTGTCCTCGTCGAGCCGGCCCATCAGGAGGTTGACGGTGGTCCGTGGCGTCCCGCCGTCGCAGGGAGCCACGGCGTGCACGTTCGCGGTGTCGAAGATGTACACGTCCCCGGCTCGGACGGGCACGGTGAGCTGTTCGATGCCGGTGAGCGACTCGATCGGATATCCGTAGCTGTCGGTGGACATGCCGAGCGCGGCGCGGCTCTCGCGGTCCGGGGCGATGTTCCAGTACAGCAGCTCGCCCCCGGAGCCGTTCTCCACGCACATCAGGGCGTTGCACAGGCGGGCCACCCGCTGGACCTCGCATCCGTCGAGGTGGCGGGCGTGGCGGATGGCCTCGGCGTCGTCGTGCGGAGAAAGCACGAGCGCGTCGTCATCCGCTCGGGAGCGCAGCCGGAAGGGGGCCGCCCGCCGGCCTCCGTGTTCCGCGAGGCGGAGCAGGACGCCGCGGTCCGCCAGGTGGTCGCGGTACTCGTCCAGCAGCGACAGCGGTGTACGGCCCGGGCCCGCGCAGAGCGCCTCCAGGGCCGTACGCACACGGTCGGCCTTGTCGAGGTACCAGTCGAGGCTGGGGGCGGTGAAGAGGTGGTCGCCGAACCAGTGGTCCGCGTCCCGAGAACTCTGGGCTCTGCTCCGGAGCAGCGGGCTGCTCCAGAAGTTCCGCCGGACGCGGTCGCGGACGTCCGGTGTCAGCACTCCGCGGAAGATCGCGCCGGCGACCTCGCCGCGGAGCACGGCGGTCCACGCCTGCCAGTCCGTCTCGTCCCGTTCGACGAAGCGGAAGTAGTCGGCGGAGTGGGCCTGCCCGGTGAGCCGGAACGGATGGGAGTCGCTGGTCCTCATCCGCCACCTCCTTCATGCGGGGTTCCTCAGTAGACGGCGCTCACGACGGTGTTCAGCGAGCCGTGCACCTTGTGCGCGCGTTCCTGCATGGCCATCACGCCTGCCAGGCCCTCCGGGGTGTAGAAGGCGCTGAGTTTGGTGTAGCCGTCGAACTTGACGTCCTCCCCGCTCCGGGACACGGCGGCGGCGGGTTCCGCCAGCAGGCACGCGTCCTGGGCGACCCAGAGGTGGCCCTCCGCGGTGTCGGCGCGGACGCGGTCGAAGAGGGCGCGCAGCGCGGAGCCGGAGAAGCTTCCCGTGTGGTAGACCGCGCGGCTGCCCCAGTTCAAGGTCGGGTGGTGGCTGCCGAACTTCACGTAGTAGCGGCGCCGTCCCTGGCCGAGCCGGCAGTACTCGTCCAGGGTGATCCACGTGCCGTCGGGCAGGTGGAAGCCTTCGGGAGTGATGATCTCGGTGTGCGGGAAGATCCCGCGGACCTCGTCGGGGTAGTACCGCGCGGCCTTCGACCAGAACGGCCAGGCCATCGTCACCTTGGCGTCGTAGAGCGGTAGCGGCGGGTGGTCGAAGAAGAGGTCGCCCTGTTCGCACGCCTCCATCCACTGGTCGAAGAACCCGTTGTACCGGAGGTCGTAGAACTCGTGGGCGCGGATGAACGCGCAGTCCTTCCAGTGCACGGCGTCCCAGCCGAAGTGCCGGATTCCCGCTTCGCGCAGCCGCTGTACGGTGTAGTGGACGCCGTGCGGCCGTGAGGCGTTGCCGGTCAGGTGGTGGATGACGAGGCCGTCGCCGAACCGGGAGCGCAGGGACGCGGCGAGGTCGTCGATGAGCGGGGCGAAGCGCCGTTCCTCCGTGCCGAAGTCGTTCGGGAAGGCCCGGTAGAGGGCGTGCGCCTGGTCCGCGATCTCCCAGCCGGAGGCGGGGCACTGCACTTCCGCGATCTTCCCGGGGGCGGGTTCGTCGGTACGGAAGTAGTGCGGCAGGGCGAGGTGCCGCTCGGTCAGTTTCAGGTGGTAGTCCCGGCCACGCTCCGGCGGCTGCTGGGCGAGGACGGTGTCGGCGATGGCGGGGTCGGCGTCGCCGCGGAGGCTGGCCAGGAAGACGTCGCGGGTGATCCGCTGGAAGTCGCGGATCAGGGCATTGCGGTCGATGAAGCCCTGGAGGGTTTCGGGGGCCAGGGCGTAGGGCCGCTGGGAGATCAGGTTCGTGAAGCCGACGCCGGCCCGGGTTCTGTTCTCGATGTCGTCGTCGATGAAGCGGTACCAGGGGTGTGCGGTCGGCTCCGCCATGCGGGTCTCCTTCGCTCGCCTGCCAGTCGCTGGTCAGCCGCTCGTCCTTCGCTCGTCGGTCGCCCCTCCTCCGTCCGTCCTCCGTCCGTCCTCCGTCCGTCCTCCGTCCGTCCCTCTCCGTCAGTCGCCCGTCAGCGTCGTGAGATCGAACCCGTAGAGGCGCGCGCAGTTGCCGGAGGTCACCCGCTCGCGGGCCTCGTCGCCGACTTCCGCCAGGCAGCGCTCCAGCACGTCGCCGGAGTTCGGCCAGCTGCCTTCGTAGTGCGGATAGTCGCTGCCCCAGAGGAAGTTGTCCGGCCCGAGCAGGCGCATGGTCAGCACGCCCACCTCGTCATCGGTGAAGGTGGCGTGGACCTGGCGGCGGAAGTAGTCGCTCGGGGACATGGCGGGGTCGGCGCCCAGCACCGGGCCGAGCTTGTCGTGGATCCGGTCGGCGTGCAGCAGGTGATAGGCGATCCAGCCGATGTCGTTCTCGGCCAGGACGATGTCGAGGCCGGGGAAGCGCTGGAGGACGCCGGAGAAGAGCAGGTCCGTCAGGGTGTGCTGGAGCTCCTCGGGGTAGGCCATGTTGCGCTGGATGCGGCCCATCGGGGTGGTGTAGTCGAAGAGCCGGGGGCTGTCGCGGTAGCCGGTGAGGCAGTGCATGGATACGGGCATGCCCATCTCCTGTGCCGCGCGCCAGAAGGGGTCGCAGGTGGTGCCGGCCAGGTCGCGCTCGTCGGGGGCGGAGGCCCAGACGGCGGCGCCCTTGAGTCCGAGGCCGTGGCAGCGGCGCAGTTCCCGTACGGCTTCCTCGGTGTCCCACAGCGAGATCAGCGCGAGGCCGGCCAGCCGCCGCGGCGCGTACCGCACGTAGTCGGCGAGCCAGTCGTTGTAGGCGCGGAAGCAGGCGCGTTGGAAGGCGGCGTCCGCGAGCCAGAAGAGGTGGAGGCCCAGGCTGGGGTACAGCACCTCTCCTGACACTCCGTCCAGCGCCATGTCCTTCAGCCGGGCGGCCGGGTCGCTGCCCCCGGCTCGGGCCGCCTCGACGACGGCTTCCGCGTCCACGAAGTCCTCGGGTGCGGTGGCGGTGGCGTAGAGCGTGTTGACCAGGGCGGGTCTCAGGTCGTCGCAGGTGAAGTACCAGCCCTGCCGTTCGGCGTGCCAGGAGACGCGGGGGGCGCGGTCGCGGTAGCGGCGTTCCAGCCCCTCGGTCCACAGGCGCACCGGTTCCACGACGTGGGAGTCTGCCGAGAGCACGGGGGCTGTCATGGGCCACTCTCCCCATGGGTAGGGGCCATCGCGGCGACACGCCGGCTCCCGAGAGCTGCGGCGATGGCGGAAGGCGGTACGACGCGGACGGGGGAAACCGTCCGAGGGATGCGGGCAGACGGCAGCGGCGCGAAGTCCCATTCTTCGGCCCGCGCGAGTCCGGTTCAAGGGGGCGTACGGCCCGACGCGCCGATTCGGACACCGGGCGCGGCGGTCTTCTGGTGGGATGACCGACGGTGTGTCACCATTCCCGCCATGCCGGTCGACGACCCGACCGCCCCGGCGCGACAGGGCGCGGACATCCTCCTCCTCAGCGCCTCCAACTACCCGGCGCTGCCCATCTATCCCTATGCCTTCGTGCAGGTCTCGGCGGTGGCCGCCCGCCATGGCCTCACCGCGGCCCGCTTCGACCTGCTGCACACGCCCAAGGCGTCATGGCGGGCGGCGCTGCGGGAGGTCCTGGAGCGCACCGGCCCCCGGCTCATCGGCGTCCACCTGCGGCAACTGGACTCCATCTTCATCTGGAACTACGCGGACTACGACCTTCCGGGCGCCCCTCCGGTGCGCAGGAACAGCTATTGGCCGTTCCACGACACCGAGCAACTCATCTCTCTCTTAAGGGAGTTGACCGAGTGTCCGATAATGGTGGGCGGCTTCGGCTTCACCACGCGCACCCAGGACCTGCTGGACCGGCTCCGGCCCGACTTCGGCGTGACCGGCGAGCCGGACGCGGTGCTGGAGCGCCTGGACGACGTGCTGGCCCATCGCGACGTTGACCGCATCGCCAACCTCGCCCATCGCTCCGACGACGGCTACACCATCAACCCCAGGGTCTTCCTGCCGCCCGCGGACCACACCGAGTACACCGACGCCGTCCTGGGCGACCTGCTGGACTTCTACGGCCCGCGGCGCGTCATCGGACCGGACGCGGACGCGCACGTCCCGGTGGAGGTGCAGCGCGGCTGCCCGTACCGCTGCTATTTCTGCACCGAACCGATGGTCAAGGGCCGCCGTCACCACGTCCGCGACCTCGACGTCGTGATGGCCGACATCGCCTTCCTCGCCGACCGGGGCGTCTCCCGCGTGTGGCTGGTCTGCTCGGAGATCAACGTGGGCAGCAACGCGCTCCTGCTGGAGATGGCGGCGCGCATGCGCGAGCTCAACCGCGGCCGCGCCGGCCCGGTGAGCTGGACCTGCTACCTGCTGCCCAATCCCCCGCTGGACCGGAGCGACATCCGGGCGCTGCTGGAGGCGCGCTTCGAACCCAGCTGGAACCAGTTCGCCTCCTACCACGACGAGAACCTCAAACGGACCCGCGTCCCCTACCGGGCCCGGCACGCGGTGGAGGCCCAGGTGTCCTGGCTGGAGGAGGACCAGGCGTACCGCCGCGCGCATGGCCTGCCCGAGCCGCGCCGACGGCTGGACATGTTCCTGGGCAACACCTACGCCACCCCCGAGACCGTCGCCGCCACCCTGCGCACCGTGAACGAGCTGCGCCTGGGCGAGCGCTTCGACGACTCGCTCATCACCCGCGCCACCCGCGTCTTCGACCTGGGCGACGGCCTGCTCGGCGACGTCTCGGCGGCGGCGTACTCCGTCGGCCCGGACGGGCTCCTCGACGAGGTCGACCTGGTGCACCCCACCTTCAGCTACCCGGTCGCGCTGGTGAAGGCCCTCGGCAGCGCCCGCGCCGTGGACGAGTTCTTCGCCTACGTGGAGAAGACGTTCCTCTCCCGCGCCCACCGGGCCCGCCTCGACTGGCCCGCGTTCCTCGCCCGCCACACGGACGGGGAGCGCCTGGCCCGGTGGTGCGAGCGCCTCCGGTACGCGCCGGGCGACGCCGGGGAGGACGAGGCGGCGCGCGGCGTACGCGCCTCCATCGCGGCGGACGGCGGTGCGGCGCTGCTGGAGCGGCTGCGGGAAGGCGACGCGGCGGACGAGGGCGCGGGCCGGGCCGCCCGCGCCCTCGTCGAGCTGGTCGTCGGCGCCGAGCCGGACCGCGTCCGCGACGCCTTCGCGGCGATCGGTCTGCCCGGCTACTGGCACGACCGCGGCGCGCGTACCGCGTTCGACGTCTGTGCCGGGCTCGCCGCCCGCTTCACCTGCGTCGAGGACGTACGCTCCGCGGCGCGCGCGGCGGCGGGTCCCGGCGGGGATCCGGCGATTCCCCTGCTGGCGGTGGAGTACTGCCTGTACGACAACAACGTCCTGCTGCGGCCGGACTACTCGCGGCTCCTGTTCGGCGCCTGAGCGCCGGCGTCACCGGTCCGCGGACCGCGGGGCCGGCGTCACCGGCGTGCGGGCCGTGAGAGGTGCCGTGCGGGCCCGCCCTCCCGCACGGTGTCCAGTGTCACGCAGTGGAAGGAGCCGCCGAAGGTGTAGACGTGCCGGAAGTCGACCGGCACGCACCGGAACCCCCAGCCGGTCAACGCGTCGATGAGCGGCTCCTCCCGGCGCTCGACCACCACCGTCTCCGGGTCCAGGGACAGCACGTTCATGCTCACCCACGGGCTGCAGAAGTACATCGGCCAGTCCCGCGGCAGCGTCGGCGCGGGGGCCGGGAGGATGTCCCAGCCGTCGAAGACCTCGTGGTGGACGTAGCGCTCGGGGTGCACGAGGAGCTTGCCCGGCGCCAGCGGCGCGATGGTCGCGTCGATGTGCATCGCGTGCGGGTCGTCGGTGTCGACGACGGTCACATCGAATTCCGGGCCGATGGCGCGCCGCACCCAGTCGATGCCGAACGCGTTGGTGACATGGCTGCGCTGGACGATGACGTCGCGGCCGAAGCGCAGGAAGTCGGCGGCGTCGAAGACCGGCTCGAACTCGGTCACCGCCCAGCCGCCGGCCTCGCCGTCCGTGCGGTACAGCGCGTCCGTCAGCTGCGGGCGCGGGGCCGGGAGCCAACGGGCGCCGCGCCGGAAGTACGACTTGATCAGCGAGCGGAAGGCGTCCACCTCGTGGTGGCGGCAGCGCCAGGACATCGGGGCCTCGATGATGGCGTCGCCGACGACCATCAGCAGGTCCCTGGGCATCCCCGCGTACAGGCCGCCCGCGGAGCTCCAGTGCGGGGTGCGGAACGGCGCCTGGTGCTCGGCGGCGTCCGGCCGGACCACCGCGATCCCGTGCGCTTCGAGCACCTCGACCAGGCCCTCCAACTCCTCCTCGGCCGCTTTGAGGAGGCCGGCGGGCAGCGGGGCCCCGCCCAGCTCCTGGAAGACGGGCTGGGCGGCGTCGGGCACGACGCGCGCCATCGACTCCTGCCAGTCGGGGAAGACCCCGCCCAGCAGGCTCCCCACCACCACTTCCCGCAACGGTTCCCATTCGGTGTACGAGTTGACCGCCGGCAGCGGTTTCCGCCCGTACTCGTCCGGCTGCGCGTCGTTCGTCATGCTCCCCCACTTCGGCGCGGTGTTGCTGTCGGGTCCACGTGCACCTCGCGTGCGTCATGCCGCCGGGCGGCGCTGGCCAGCCCGCCGGCGGTCTCGCCTCCGTCGATCACGAATGTCTGCCCGGTGATGAACGCGGCGTCCGGGGAGGCCAGATAGGCCGCCAGGCCGGCGATCTCCTCCGGGGCGCCGAGCCTCCGCAGCGGCAACGACCCTGCCTGCTCGGCGAGTTGCTCCTCGGTGTACTCGGCCCGTTGCATGGAGGTGACCACGTAGCCCGGAGCGATCGCGTTGACGCGTACGGCCGGTGCGAGTTCCAGGGCCAGGGTCCGGGTCAGTTCGATGACCCCGGCCTTGCTCACGTTGTACGCCGCGTAGTCGGGCATGCCCACCATGCCGCTGACCGAGGCGGTGTTGACGATGACGCCGCCGCCGATCGCCATCCGGCGTCCCGCCTCGCGGGCCACCAGGAAGGCGCCGGTGAGGTTCACCCGCATCGTGCGCTCCCACTCCTCCAGGGAGGTCTCCAGGAACGGCCGCCGGATGCTGATCCCGGCGTTGTTGCAGACCACGTCGAGCCCGCCCAGGACGGTGCCGGCCTCGGCGAACGCCTCCCGCACCCGGTCCTCCTCCGCCACGTCCGCGTGCAGCGGCAGCACGGCGTCGGGGAGGTCGTCCGCGATCCGCGCGAGGGCGTCCCGGTCGCGGTCGAGAACGGCCACCCGCGCCCCGTCCCGTACGAAGCGGCGCACGATGGCCGCGCCGATTCCTGACGCCCCGCCGGTGACCAGCACACGCGGCGAAGGACGCCCAGCTCGTTCTGCCAAGCCTGGTCTCCTGGGTCGATGTCTCACGGGTCGATGAGGGTGCGCGGCGTCCAGGAACCCGGTGCCGGGCTAGCGCGCGCTGGGGTCGTTTCCGCGGGAGAAGTCGCCGAACCGGAGGGCGTCGTAGAGCCGTTTTCCGGTGGACGGGGGGCTGAAGAAGAAACGGGTCGGCTCCGTCCGGCGCAGCAGTCCGTGGCCGATGAAGTCGCGGGTCGTGGCCTTCCAGTACCGCGGGCCGAGGATGCCGAGCAGGGCCAGGTACTGAGCCGCTCCCAGCGGCTTCCCGAACCAGTGGTTGACCGATACGGACGCGGTCTGCGCCCGGATGTCGTGCCACCAGCCGCGCGGGATGTAGAGCAGGTCGCCGGGGCCCATCCGTACGACGTGCAGCACCGCGTGCCTCAGCCGCGGGAAGCGCCGCACATCCGGGTCGGCCAGATCCACCTGGCTGTTCACCAGGTTGTCCGGAAAGGGGTACGCGGCCCGGCTGTCCCGCCAGGCCAGCAGCGTCACGCTCTTCTCCCCCCAGAGCTGGCAGAAGAAATTGTCCTTGAGGTCCGAGTGCAGCATCGAACGCGTCCCCGCGGACCCGATCCACACCCGGGTATCGGTGGGGCGCCCGTCGGGCGGCAGGAGGGAGGCGAAGTCGCAGTCAGCCGGGTCGAAGATCTCGTGGGCCCGCTGATAGGCCAGGTAACAGGGCGCGGAGGGCCCGGCGGACCGCATCCGCTCGACGAACTCCCCGAACGCCAGCTCCTGTTCGTAGCACCGCTGGTCCCGCGGGAAGAGGACGCCGTCGCCCGGCAGGTCCATCAAGGCGGTCACCCGCCGCTCGCCGTGGCGCTCCGCCAGGGCGGCCGGATTCCAGGCGGTACGGGCCGGCCAGGTGTCCAGGAGGCCGGAGCAGAGCAGCGGCCCGGAGCGCCGGGCGACGACGCCGCGCAGCACATCGGCACCGGACGCGGTCACCCGCGGCACCCGGCGGACCGCCAGTCCCTTGTCGAGAAGCCGCGATGCCACCCCCGCCGACAGATCCGGTGGTTTCTCCGGCGCCCCGAGTCGCTCCCCCAACCGCCCCACCCCGTACTGCCGAAGTACGTTCATGACGAATCACTGTCCGGGCTTGCCTACCCCCTGCATAGCCTCCATAGGCGGGGGCCCCGCGTGAGCGCCGACTTCCGGCCAGCGCGGAGCGATCTCCGCATCACGGTCTCCGTATTGCGATCTCCGTGTCACGATCTTTGCGCCGCGATCTCCGGGCCGCCCCGCCCGCCGAGGGAACGGGCCTCGGCGGCGGTGGACGGCGGGCGCCCCTCTTGAATGCGTGCCGCATATCGATACGCTGAGAAATCATGCGCTATATCTCGCTGGGCACATCGGGATTGCGGGTCTCCGCGGTCGGTTTGGGCTGCAATGAGCTGGGCCGTTCCGTCGGACTGGAGCAGGCGCGGGGGGTGGTGGACGCCGCGCTGGACGCCGGGATCACGCTGTTCGACACCGCGGACGTCTACGGCGACTCCGAGTCCGTGCTCGGCGAATGCCTTCGGGGCCGGCGCGAGCACGCCGTGCTGGCCACGAAGTTCGGGCATCAGAGAATGACGATGGGGTACGGTCCCGCGGCCGGCGCCAGGGGCGGACGTGCCTACATCCGCCGCGCCGTCGAGGGATCCCTCCGGCGTCTTCGTACCGACCATATCGACCTCTACCAAATTCATACGCCCGATCCGCACACCCCTGTCGAGGAGACCCTGGCCGCGCTGACCGAATTGGTCCGCGAAGGCAAGGTCCGCTACATCGGAAACTCCAATTTCGCGGGATGGCAGATCGCGGAGGCCGCGTGCGCCGCCCGTTCCGGCGGGTTCGAGCCTTTCGTGTCCGCGCAGAATCACTGGTCGCTCCTGGAGCGCGATATCGAGGCGGAAGTCGTGCCGGCCGCCCGCCATTTCGGCCTGGGCGTGCTGCCGTACTTCCCGCTGGCGAACGGCCTGCTGACGGGCAAGGTGCGGCGTGGCAGACCGATCCCGGAGGGCACCCGTATCGCGGACAGCGCGCATCGGGTGACGAAGGAGCGGCTCGACGTCGTCGAGGCGCTGGCCGCCTGGGGGGCGAGGAACGGCCGCTCCCTCCTGGAGATCGCCGTCGGCGGTCTCGCCGCGCTCCCGGGCTGCTCCTCGGTGATCGCGGGGGCCACGAGGCCGGAACAGGTGAAGGCCAACGCGGCGGCGGGCGCGTGGACGCCGACCGCCGAGGAACTGCGGGAGATCCTGGCCCTGTTGTGAGAGCCGTCCTCTGTGCGAGCGGCCCGCGGAGGAGAGCCGCCGGGGAACCGATCGTCCGGAAGTCGCCGCTTGGCGGCAGGGGGCCGGGGCATGCACTCCCGGAGATGACGATCGCCGGGCCGTGGTCGAAGTCGGCGACGCCGTGGGCAAGTCGAGAGCCTGGGAGTTCCGCCGGTGCGATCACACGGGCAGGGCCTGGCGAGAGCCGGGGGGACGGGCGCCGTCCAGGAACTGGAGGACATGAGCCCGCCCGCCGGAGGGCGGCGCGTGCATCTCGTGCTGCGAACGGTCGGCGAGCGCACGACCGACCTGGCTCTCGACCTGGCCGTGCGGCACATACGTCCGCACCGGGCACACATCGTCGACGACGTCAGACCGTTCTGGCGCGCCGTCGACCTGATGCTGGACATCGACTACGAGGACGCCTCCTGCGTGGTGTTCCTCGACGCCGACTGCCTCATCCTGGAGGACCTTCGTCCGTTTCTCGACGCCAACGAGCTCGCCTTCGTGGAGTGCTACGTCCACGATCCCTTCCGGGGCCGGGTGCCGTGCGGGGTGCACATCGTCCGGGCCGATGTGGTGGAGCGGATGCGGCGGGCCGACGTCGGCAGGGACGACGTCGCGTGGGTGCTGCGCCCGGAGGGCACCCGTCTGGAGTCGGCGCTGCGAGGCGTCCAGGACTCCGTGCAGCACCGGGGCGCGCACATCCTCCACGATCACTTCCAGCACTACGACCACGTCTTCGCCAAGATCGCCCTCCGGGAGCTCCGGAGCCGTACGGAAGCCAGCAGGCCCGTCTTCGCCGCCGCCGTCGCGGGATGGGGCCGGGGGCCGGACTTCGACGTCGCCCGCGCCGCCGTGGACCACGCCCGGGCGCACGTGGCCGAGGGCGCCCCGGCCGCCGAGGTGCGGCGCTACATCGAGCGTCTTCCGCGGACGGCCCTCCACGAGGTCGAAGCGATGGGACTGCCGGACCTCCCGGCGCTCACCCTCCGCGAAGTCCTCCGGACGGGGGAACGCGCCCGCGCGGCGACCGGCCGCGGGGCGGACCGGACCAAGGTCTTCGGCCTGGGGCTGCCGCGCACCGGCACCCGCAGTCTGCGGGCCGCCCTGCACCTGCTCGGGTACCACGTCGCCCACTACCCCGTCGACCGCGCCTCGCTCGACGCGCTGGTCCGGGGGGACGGGCGGTTTCCACTGCTGGAGCACTACGACGGCTTCGCCGACGTGACGGCCGTCCCGTGCTACCGGGAACTCGACGCGCTGCACCGGGGGGCGAAGTTCGTCCTGACCGTCCGGGACAAGGCGGGCTGGCTCGCGTCCCTGGAGCGGAACTGGCCGCGGGACGCGGCGCCGGGCTCGCCCTGCGGCCGCGCCGACGACGCCCGCGGCGCCGCCCGGGAGACGCGGCGCTTCGTGCGCGAGGCCGTCTACGGCTGTCGCGCGTTCGACGCCGGGCGCCTCTCGCGCGTCTACGACGAGCATGTCGCCGCCGTTCGCACGCACTTCGCCGGCCGGCCCGGCGACCTTCTCGTGCTGGACATCGTCGGCGGCGAGGGCTGGGAGCGGCTCGCCCCGTTCCTGGGCGCTTCGACGCCTGCCCGGCCGTTCCCCGCCGTGCGAGAGCGAACGATGGGTGGATGAGACGGCGCCCGGCCGCGCTCCAGCGTCGCGGCCGGCGGCCCTTGGGTGTGCGCGGCGCCGCGTCCGGCGCACGGCGGTCCCGTACGTGGCAGGTCAAAGGAGGCGCGTCGTGGTCGAGAGGGATTCCAGGATCGGCGTTCGCCGCGTCGCGGGAAAGATCGGGGCGAGCATCCGCGGGGTGAACCTGAGGGAGCTGGGAGAGCTGGGCGATCCCGGCTCCTCCGGCGCCGTCGGCGAGATACGCGCCGCTCTGCTCCGCCATAAAGTGCTCTTCTTCCGCGAACAGCGTCTGGACCACGTCGGCCATGTGGCTTTCGCGCGCCTTTTCGGCGAGGTGACCCGGCTGCCGGGACCGCGGCACGGCACGCACCCGGAAGGGTTTCCGGAGATCCTCATCGTCGACCGGCAGGCGGCCGGCGGCCGACGCGGTCCGGGGTTCGAGGAGCGGCTGTACCGCACATCCGACCGGCATGATTCGGGCTGGCATGTGGACATCGCTTCCTCGGTGAATCCACCGGCCATTTCGATCCTCCGGTGCGAAGTGGCCCCGGAGTACGGGGGCGATACCCAGTGGACGAATCTCGTCGCCGCCTATGAGGGCCTCTCCCGGCCTCTGCAACGGTTGGCCGACGGCCTGCGGGCCGAGCACGCCCTGCACGCGGGGGTGCGGCTGCTGTTCTCCGACGACGAGGACCTGGCGGTGATCCGCAAGCGGGCCGAGGACACCCTGATATCCCTCCACCCCGTGGTGCGGGTTCATCCGGAGACCGGCCAGAAGGCGCTTTTCCTTCCTCCCGCGTCCGTGTCCCATCTCGCCGGACTGCTCCCGTGGGAAAGCCGCGGCATTCTCGACGTCTTCTTCTCCCACCTTTGCCGCCCCGAGTACACCGTGCGGCACCGCTGGGAGCCCGGCGACATCGCCGTCTGGGACAACCGCGCGGTGGCCCACCTCCAGCCCGCCGACCTCCATCACACCGACTACGAGCGCAGGATGTTCCGGGTGCTGGTCCACGGCGACCGCCCGGTCGGACCGGACGGCTTCCACTCCGAGTCCGTACGGGGAGCGCCGCTCCGGCCCCTCACCGGCCGGGGAGACGCGGATTCCGGGACCGCGCCGGAGTAGGGCCTGAGGCCGGCCGGCTCGGCGGCCGACGGAGACGGGCGAAGGCCGGGCGGCGGAATGCTTGCCTGGGGTGGCGGGTGGCTTCAGTATCGACGCTGCATGTCCGTTCCGGTCGTTCCCCGGGGGCGGTGTGCCGGGGAAGTTTCGCGTGCGTCCGGATCGACGGGCGGGCGCGGTGGGTTCGCTGTGATGGCTCCAAGTGCCGTGGCGCGTCGTGGTCCAGCTCTTTCCGAGGTGTTCACGCCCGGGAAATTTCATATGTCCGTGCGCCTTTGGAGGGTGTCATGGTGAGGTTCGAGATCTTGGGAGTTCTGCAGGCACGGACGTCGCACACCACATTCAGGATCAGAGGCGGTTTTCAGCGTGTTCTCATCCAGGCTCTCCTCGTCAGCGAAGGGCGGGTCGTCCCCGTCGACTCGCTGGTGCGGGAGATATGGAACGACCGCGCCCCCGAGGGCGTGGCCAACGCGCTCCAGGCCCATGTGAGCCGGCTGCGGAGATGGCTGCAGGCGCTGGAGCCGGGCAGCGACGGATCGCGGCTGGTGGGGTACCCCAACGGATATCAGCTGGTCATGGACGGAGTCGGGCTGGACGCGGCCGACTTCGTGGCGGCCGTGCGCAAGGCCGCGACACTGAAAGGGGAGCAGCCGGCCCAGGCGGCGGGCCTGCTGCGGGCCGTGCTCGGTCTGTGGCACGGCCCGGTCTTCGGCGGAAGCCACGGCGGCCCGCTGTGCCAGGCCGCCGCGGCGCGCTATGAGGAGTACCGGCTGCAAGCCCTGGAGCTGCTCTTCGATGTGCAGATGGACACCGGGGAGCATGCGCAGATCCTCGGTGAGCTCCACGAGGTGTGTACGAGCAACCCGCTGCGGGAGAAGTTCTGCCAGCAGTTGATGGTGGCGCTGTACCGGTCGGGGCGGCAGGCCGAGGCGTTGAACGTGTACCAGCAGATGCGGCGCAGGCTCGCGGACGAGCTGGGTCTGGAGCCGTCGCCGCCGCTGCGCACGGTGGAGCGCGCGATTCTGGGGCACGATCCGGCGCTGCAGAATCTGCGGTACCTGCGGCTGCGTGAGCACGCGGCCAAGGCGTTCAGTGGGTGAGGAGGCTGCGGCGTTCCGGGCGGCCGGGAGGCGGGGCGGGCTGGGCCCGGTCACGTGTGTGCTGGCGTTGGTGTCGGTCATTCCGCAGTTCGGGGTGAGCGTCGTGGCGCCGGCGCTGCCGCGGATGGCGGCGTTGCCGTCCGGCGGCCCGGGGGCGGTGCAGTTGGTCGTCACGGTCTATCTGGCCGGGTTCGCGGTGTCGGTGCTGCTGGCCGGGGCGCTGGTGGAGCGGTGGGGCGTGCGGCGGACCCAGGTGTGGGCCCTGGGGCTGTTCGTCGTGGCTTCGGCGGTGTGCGCGCTGGCGCCGACGCTGCCGGTGCTGGTGGCGGGGCGGTTCGTGCAGGCGCTCGGCGGGTGCGCGGCGACGGTGCTGGCGCGGCTGACGGTGCGTCATATCTACCCCGAGGCGCTGCGCGTACGCACGCTGTCCACGCTGATGGCCGCCATCGCGGTCACCCCGTGCCTGACGCCCGTGCTCGGCGGCCGGCTGACCGAATCGACGGGCTGGCGGGGCGTCTTCGTGCTCATGGCGGCGCTCGGCACGGTGGCCGCCGTGCTCTTCCTCGCCGTCGTGCCGGCCGGCGCCGAGCCGGAAGGGCGCCGAGCGGTGCGGGTACGGGCGGTGCTGGCGGACTACGCCCGCCATCTGCGGGACCCCGCCTACCGTGCCTGCTCGTACGCCATCAGCCTGGCGTCGATGGCGCACGTCGTGTTCGTGACGTACTCGGCGCACGCGCTGGGCGTGGGGGTCCGGCTGCCCCCGACGGCGTACGGGGGGCTGGTGGCGGTGACCGCGCTGGGCGCGGTGGCCGGTGCGTTCACGGTCCGGGGGCTCTCGGCCAGGTGGGAGCTGACCGCTCTGCTGCGGCGTGCCGCGGTGGCGTGCGCGCTCGGCGGCGCGCTGCTGGCCGTGATCGCCCCGGCCGCCGCCGGGCTCGGCGTCCGGCGCTCGCCGTGGCCGCTGGTGGCGCCCATGATCGTGGTGATGGCCGGGGTCGGCGCGGTCCTCCCGGCGTCCCAGGCGGGCATGTTGTCCTCGGCCGCCCGCGGCCCCGGCAACGCCTCGGGGCTCTTCTTCTGCCTACAGCAGCTGGCGAGCACGGTGTACGGGTCCGCGGCCGGGCTCTGGCCGGGGATGACCGCGCCCGCCCTGGCCGTATGCGTCGCCGTGCCGTGCGTACTGGCGCCGCTGGCGGTATGGCGGACGGCGCCGGCGGGAGCGATCGGCGCGGGCCTGCGGAAGGGGCGGGGCGCGGACGGGGCGGTGGCGGGCTCCGTGTCGCCGGGGCCGGGGCGGTCAGGCGGTCGTCAGTGAGGTGTCAGGGGGCAGTGGGAGGATCGGCGCGGCAGCGCACCACTCCGGTTCCCGTCGCCATGCCGATCCCGCCGTGACATCCGTTGCCGTCCCGCGCCCGGAGGACGGGCGGCCCGGTGCCGTACGGCGCCGCCCAGGGCCCTCGTCCGGCGGAAGCGTGGGGACGGCGCGGCGGTCGGCCGACCGCAGGAGAAGCAGACATGGCCGTCAGAGTCGTCAGAGGCGCCGGCGCACGCGCCCGGAGCGGTCCTCACTCCCCAGGCGTCCGGGGGGTGTTGCGAAGAACGCTGGCGTGGACGGCGCGGCGTCCTGGGACGCTCGCGGTGACGGCGCTGCTCGCGGTCGCGCCGACCGCTTCATCGATGTCGCAGGCGGCGGCCGACGGAAGCAGTGCCGCGGGCGGCGCGTCCCGTACGGGCGCCGCCGGATGCCAGGTACGGGCCGACGCGCGGCACACGGACTGGACGGGAATGAACTTCCTCGGAGACGTGGTCTGTCCGCACAATCTCGGCTCGATCCGGGTGCAGTCCACCTCCCAGAGCACCGTGAACGGGCAGATCGCCTTCGCTCCGAGCTGGTTCGTGTGCTGGAAGAAGGGCGGCTCCTACCAGGGCCAGGACATCTGGTACTACACGCAGGCCGACTCGGTCTCCGGGAGCAAGGGGTCCAAGGGGTGGGGCTATCTGCCCGCCGCGGAGACGCAGGTGTCCGGGCATCCGGTCGCCGGGCTGAAGAAGTGCACGTGGTCGTGAGCCGGCGCGTGTGTGCCGGGGTCGGGCCGGTCGCCGGCCGGGAAGGTGGACGCACATGAAGGACGGGAAGGTCCGGCGGGCTCCGGCGCCGCGCCGGATCGCACTCGCGGCGGCCGTGCTCGGGCTGGTGGCGGGGGTGACGGCGGCCGGTCGCCCGGAGGCCGGGACCGGCGGGGGCGCCGCGCGCGAGGGCGCGCCGGCGGCCGGCTGTGCGCTGCGCCAGCAGCAGCCGCACAAGGACACGCTCGGCAACGTCTTCACCTTCGACCTGTACTGCGACAACCTGGCCTCCGACATGTACGGCCGGGCCGCGTACGACGCGCCCGTCACCGGCCGCCTCAAGCTGTCGCCGAGCTGGTTCGCGTGCTGGACGCAGGGGGACGCCCCTCCCGGCGAGAGCAAGATCTGGTACTACACCCAGGGCGACGAGGTGGCGAGCCGGCCGACGCTGAAGGGCTGGGGGCTGGTGCCCGCCCGGGTGGTGGAGTCGCAGAAGCACCCGTTCCCGGGGCTCCCCCGCTGCTCCTGGTACTGAGGGCCGGCCCCGTACGGGAAACCGCCGCCCCCTGCCCCCTGCCGCACCGTTCCGTCTTCTCAAGTACCGGAGGTCGCCCGATGTCCGCACGGAGAACCACAGGTGTCCGGGGCCGTGCACTGGCCGCCGCGCTGCTGGGATGCGCGCTGCTCGCCGGTCCGGCCGTGGCCCTGGGCGGCGGGGCCGCCGAGGCGAAGGCGCCGGTCCGCTCCACCGAGGGCGCGGGCATCGACAACGGCGTCAACGGCGAATGGCGGTACTGCCCGTACACGGGCGACCATCCCGAGCTCGGCAACGGGCACGCCAATGAGGCCGTCGGTCATCTCCAGTGCGTGCTGAACAAGGTGTACGGCTACCGCAGCGTGACCGTGGACAAGATCTTCGGCCCGGCCACGCTCGCTGCGGTCAAGGACTTCCAGCAGTCGGTCGGCCTCACCCCCGACGGCTTCGTCGGGCCCAGGAGCTGGGCCGCCCTCCATCCGTGAGCCGGTCCGGACGGCTCACGTCTCCGCTTCCGGCGTGCCCCGTCCCGCCAGAGCGGCGTCCAGGTCGCGCAGTGCCGCGTCCGCGCGGGCGCGGGCGGGCATGTCGTCGGGCACCCCGACGACGGCGTGGAAGGCGTCGACGACCGCCTGCTCGTACGCCGTGAGCCGGGGGGCCCGGTCTTCCCGCTGCCCCTGCTGTTCCTGACGTGCCGTCATGGGCTGGTGCTCCCTCTCCTCAAAAGGCGTTCGCGGCGCGGAAGATGTGGGCGAAGGCGGCCAGGCTCGCGCCGCCCCGGAACGCCGCGTACTCGGGCAGGAGCACGTCCGGCGCCCATTTGCGTTTGTACGCGAGCTGGGTACGGGCGGGGTAGACGGCTTCGCCGTGCTCTTCCAGATGGCGCAGGAACCAGCGGAGCCCCTGACTGTGACCGGGCACCTCGTGCTCTTCGCGGAGCCCGGTGAACGGCGTGAACCCGAAGTGCAGCCAGCGGACCCCTTCCGCGCGGAACGTGTCGATGGCGGCGCTGTTGACGGCCTCCATGACGCCGGGCGGGCCGTCGGGCACGCGTCGGCTGAGGTCGTGCATCCAGCCGGGCCGGGAGCCGGCGACCGGGGAGTAGGAGATGTAGCCGATGGGCCGGCCGTCGATGGCGCCGAGGAAGAGCCGGCGGTACGGCTGTCCCCTGCCGCCGGTGCGGCCGACCAGGAATTCCAGCGGCCGGGCGTGCGCGCCCTTGCTCGCCAGCCAGGCCGCGTCGATCTCGCGGAGGGCCGCGCGGCAGGCGGCGGCGTCGGTCTCGGCGACCGCGAGGCCCGCCCGCCGGGCCCGCGCGATCTTGTTGCGCAGCTGCATGAAGCGGGTGCCGCGCAGGGTGAAGGCGGCCAGCCCGACCGCGTAGGAGGCGCCGATCTGGTTGACGGTGAAGCCGCTGTCGGCGTAGATCTCCGCGTCGTGGCGCTGGAGTTGTACGGCGACGGGCGCGAGGCCGGACCGGTCCGCGAACCGGACGAACTCGTGCAGCAGCGTCCGGTAGTCGCGGCGAGGGGCGAACGGGCCGCCGAACTGCACGGCGTAGCCGCCGCATCTGCGGAAGACGACCACGCCGTCGGCGCGCGCGCTGGTGAAGTGCTCGGCTTCCTCGTTGAGGGCCAGGAAGGCGCTGGGGTTGTCCGCGTCGGTGTGGGTGCGGATCGCGGTGAGGATCCTGTCGGCGGTGAGGAGGGGGAGGGCGGCGGCCTCGTCGGCCGGGCCCGGAGCCGTACCGCTCGCGGGGGTCTTCGTACCGGTCTCCGGGGTGTGGGGTCGCATGGCTGTCACCTCGTGTTCGCAAAAGGGCCGGAAGGCGTCGGCCGGTGGGGCGCGGTCCCCGACGGGGCTTTCATCCCGTGCCCATCGCCAGCACCGCGTTCTGCCCGCCGAAGCCGAAGGAGTTGGACAGGGCCACTCCGGCGCGCAGCGGCCGGGGGGCGGTGGCCACGTCGATGTCGAGTTCGGGGTCGAGGTCGCCGAGTCCGGTGGTGGGCGGTGCGGTGGCGTGCCGTACGGCCAGGAGGGTGTAGACGGCCTCCACGGCGCCCGCGGCGCCGAGCAGGTGGCCGGTGGTGCCCTTGGTGGAGGTCACCACGGGTTCGGCGCCGAAGATCCGGCCGAGGGCCAGCCCTTCGACGCGGTCGTTGTGCGGGGTGGACGTGCCGTGCGCGTTGACGTGGGTCACGTCGGCCGCCGCGGCGCCGGCGTCGGCGAGGGCGGCGCGCACGGCCGTCTCGATGCCCCGGCCGTGGGGGTGGGGCGCGGTGATGTGGTGGGCGTCCGCCGAGGCGCCGTATCCCAGGACGAGGCCGTGTACGTGCGCGCCGCGGGCGCGGGCGTCCGCCGCCCGTTCCAGGACCACGATGCCGGCCCCCTCCCCCGCCACGAAGCCGTCGCGTCCGGCGTCGAAGGGGCGGGAGGCGGTGGCCGGGTCGGCCGTACGGCGGGACAGGGCGCCCATCTGGGCGAAGCCGGCCATCACCAGGGGGGTGAGCATCGCTTCGCTGCCGCCGGCCAGGACCACGTCGCAGCGGTCCAGGAGCAGCAGGTCGCGGGCGGTGCCGATGGCGGTGGCGCCGGAGGCGCAGGCGGTGGCGACGACCAGGTTGGGCCCCGACGCGCCGAATTCCAGGGCGAGTTGCCCGGCGAGCATATTGGGGAGCTGCATCGGCAGCAGGAGCGGGGAGACCTGGCCGGGGCCGTCCGTCAGCAGGACGCGGTGCTGGGCCTCTACGGTGCCGGGGCCGCCATCGGCGCAGCCGAGGACGACGCCGGTGCGGGCGCCGTCCCAGGTGCGCGGGTCCAGCCCGCTGTCCCGTACGGCCTCCTGGGCGGCGACGAGCGCGAACTGGACGAACCGGTCGAGGCGGTACGCCTTGCGGCCGCCGAGCAGCCGGGCCGGGTCGAAGTCGGGGACGCGGCAGGTGAGAGGGGCGGGGAGGGGGTGGAGGTCCGGGTCGAGGGAGGCTGTGGCCCGGCCGGCGAGGAGGGCGGACCAGTTGGCGGCGACGCCGGTGCCGGCCGGGGTCACCAGTCCCATGCCGGTGACGGCTACGTCCGGGCGGGGGCGCGGTGCGTTCCTATTTGCCGGCATGCGCGGAGGCGCTCCGCTCCTCGATCAGGTGCACGATGCCGGCGACGGTGGGCGTGCGGGCCAGTTCGTCGTCGCTGACGCGGACGCCGAGTTCCTTCTCCAGGACCAGGGAGAGTTCCACCAGGGCGAGCGAGTCCAGTTCGATGTCCTCGTGGGTGGCGTCGACGGTGATGTGTTCCGGGGCGATGTGGAGCTTGCCCGCGAGAATGTCCCTGAGGTGCTCGAAGATCTCGGCGTTCACGGGGGGCGTGGGGCCCGTGGGGCTCGCGGAGGTCATGGGTTCGCTCCTTCTGTTTCTGTTTCAGACGGTGTCGCGGCGTACGGGCAGGTCGGGCCAGCGCAGGGTGGTGGCGCCCCAGGTGAGGCCGGCGCCGAAGGCGGTCAGGAGGACGCGGTGGCCGGGGCGCAGCCGGCCGTCGGCCGACGTGTGGTCCAGGAGCAGCGGGATGGAGGCGGCGGCGGTGTTGCCGACGTGTTCCACGTTGGAGAGAAGATGTCCGGACGGCAGGCCGAGTTCGTCGGCGAGGGCGTTCAGGATGCGGGTGTTGGCCTGGTGGGCGGCGAGCCGGTCGACGTCCGCCAGCCGCCAGCCGGCGTCGGTCACGGCCGTACGGGACGCCATGGCCATCCGTTCGACGGCCTGGCGGAAGGTGGCCCGGCCCTGCATGCGCAGGTACCGTTCGCCGGCCGGGATCTCGATGAGGTCGCCCAGGTCGCCGTCGCTGCCCAGGGCTACCGGGCCGAACGCGCCGGGTTCGCCGTCGGCCCCGGCCCGGAGGACGACGGCCCCGGCGCCGTCGGCGAAGATGACGGCGGTGTTCCGGTCCCGCGGGTCGATCAGGGTGCTGAAGGTCTCGGCCGCGATGAGCAGGACGCGGCGGGCGGCGCCGGTGGCCAGCAGGCCGCCGGCGGCGGCCAGGCCGTAGAGGAAGCCGCTGCACACCGCGGCGATGTCGAAGGCGGGGACGCCGCTCAGGCCCAGGCGGGCGGCGACGTGGGGCGCGGTGGCCGGACAGCGCCGGTCGGGGGTGGCGGTGGCCAGCACGACGGCGTCCGCGGTGGGCTCCTCGGCGGACTTCAGGGCCCGGCGGCCGGCCTCGACGGCCAGGTCGCCGGTGGTGGTGCCGGGGGCGGCGTGGTGCCGGCGGCGGATGCCCGTACGGCTGCGGATCCAGGCGTCGTCGGTGCCCAGGCGCCGTTCGAGGTCGTGGTTGGTCACGACGTCCGGCGGCAGCCAGGATCCGATGCCGGTGAGCACGGGCCGTACGGCCGTGGGCGGCGGGGCGGCTGTCATCGCGCACCCCCGAGGACGCCGATGGCGTCCTCCAGGCCCATGTACCGCATGCGGACCTCCGCCATCTCGTCGGTCCAGCGTTCGGCGGCGGCGTAGCGCTCCCCCGGTGTGGTGTCGGCCAGCCGGCGGCCGGGCCACAGTTCCTGGTCGCCCACCACGTCGGCGTGTTCGCCGAGGCCCTGCTGGAAGAGTTCCTCGCGGGCCAGGACGAATTCCCGGTCGGGGACCTTGTCCCACAGCTCGCGCCCGGCGTGGAGGATCTCGACGATCCGGGACCGGTATCCGGGGTGGCGGGCGAGGTGGTCGCGGAGGATGGAGCTGCCGACGGTCAGGTGGCGTATCTCGTCGATGGCGGCGGTGCGGGAGAGTTCGGCGGCGGCCGGGTCCAGGCGGCTCCATTTGCGTTCGCTCAGCTCGGCGGCGGGGGCGAGGACCCCCTCGATGACGATGGTGAAGACGGCGACGCCGCCGGCGAAGTCGGCCCGGTCGCGGACGATGTCCAAGGTGAAGTCGGCGACCGGATCCAGGACCCGGCGGCAGTAGTCGGCGTTCCGTTCCGCGAGGTCGGCGAGGAGCGTCGGGGCGGGCAGGCCGACTTCGGTCAGGTGGTGGCGGAAGATGCGGCTGTGCCGGGCCTCGTCGACCAGCTGGGTGGCGTAGAACTCCATTTCGGGGACGCCGGGGGCGAGGGCGACGTAGTGGGCCAGGAGCCGGGTGGCGTATTCCTCGGCGAGGGCGCGCTGGCCCAGTTCGAGGACGATGGCCTCGCGCAGCGGTCCGGGGCGGCGCATGTGGCCGGGCGTCGGGGTGGTGTCGCGGTGTCCGGAGACGGCCCGGTCGCGGAGGGTGCCCTGGGCGACGTGGCGGAACCAGTACGCGAGGTCGCAGCGGTCGGCGGTGAGGGTGAGGTCCATGGCGCCTTCGAGCAGACCCGGCGCGGTGTCGAAGTCCGTTTCGGGGGCCGCCGGCCCGGGTGTCGCCGGGTCCGGCCGGGGGGTGGTGGTCATCGGGCTGGTCTCCTCCTTCGCGGGCGCCGGCCGGGTTGCGTACCGGGCCGGGGCCGTACGGTCACCGGCCCGCGCCGACCGGGCGGGGCTGCTTCTTGCCGTGGTGTGCGGGCGCCCGCTCCAGCAGGGGGCCGTGCAGTCCGCCGAGGAAGGCGCGGTAGCCGGGTTCGGGGGCCGGTTCGAAGTGCAGGCCGAAGGGTTTGTAGAAGTTGCCGAACAGGCCGCGGTCGCCGAAGAGGTGCCACGGGAGCAGCAGCAGGGCCCATTCGGGGCCGATGAGCCACCACCACAGGGCGGCCACGGCGCCCTGGGTGACGACGCTGTGCATCGTGTTGTAGAGGACGTAGTAGACCTTCGAGATCTCTTTGGTGCGGCTGCGGCGGTAGGCGACGGCGCCGGGGAGATAGCCGACGAGGTCGATGTAAAGGAACAGCGCGATGGCCTGGAACCAGCGGATCTCGCCCGCGTGGGCGATGATCAGGCCGGTGGTGACCGCGAAGGCGACGAGGTATTCGCTGCGGTGCAGTGCGGCGGTGGTGGGGGTGTCGAAGGGGTTGGCCTGGTCCATGGCGGGTCCTGAGTCCTGAGTCCTGAGTCCTGAGTCCTGAGTCCTGGGGAGTGTCCTCGGAGGGGTGGCGGGGAGGGCGTCGGAAGGTCTGACGGCCTTTCCGGCAGCCGTTTCAGCGGACGTCGCGGTCCGTTTCGCGGTCCGTCTCGTGGGGCGTTTCGTGGGGCGTTTCGTGGGGCGTTTCGGCGGACGGTTCCAGCGGCACGGAGAGGTCGACGTCGGGGAAGAAGCCGTGCACGGCCCAGGCGACGGTCTCCCCGATGACCCGTTCGGCGATCGGGTCGAGGATGCCCTCCAGGCTCGGGATGCCGAAGTCGAAACGGGCCTCGAAGCGGACGCGGACGTCGTCGCCCGCCTGGGCGAATTCCCAGTGGCCGGTGAATTCCTCGAAGTCGCCGTCGGTCTGCCGGAAGGTGACGCGCAGCGCGTCGCGGTCGTACTCCTCCCGCTCGGTCCAGCTCAGCAGCCCGCTGCGGAACCGCAGTTCCCAGCTGGAGCGGCCGTCGGCGGGGCCGCGTTCGTGCACGGTGGTGGTCCGTACGTGCGGGGCCAGGCGCGGATAGTGCTCCCAGCCGATCACGGTGTCCAGGACGCGCGGCGCCTTCTCGTTCCGCACGGTCGCCGCCAGTTCGACGCTTCTCATACGCGCTCTCCGTCGTCCGGCATGCGCACGCCGCCCGTGATGAGCGCGCGGCACGCCTGTTCCAGGGCGGCGAGGAAGAACCCGGTCTCCTCGTCGGTGAGGGTGGCGGGCGGGGTGAACCGGACGACGGAGCTGCCGATCATCGAGTGGTTGCCGATGACGCGGTGGTTGAGGAGCTCGATCAGCAGTTCCCCGGCCAGGCCCGGCTCCGCCAGTTCGACGCCGATGAGCAGGCCCTGGCCGCGGACGTCCACGGCCAGGGCGCCCAGGGTCCGGGAGACCGCCGCGCGGATCTGCGGCAGCAGCCGCTCGCCGAGCTCCCGCGCGCGGGTGATCAGGTCCTCCTCCTCGATGGCGCGCAGGGTGCCCTGGACGGCGGCCATGAGGAGGGGCTGGCCGGAGAAGGTGGCGGTGTGGACGTAGGGGTCCTTGTCGAAGGGCCGGAACGCCTCGCGCGTGGCGACGGCCGCGGAGACCGGCACGATGCCGCCGCCGAGCGCCTTGCCGGCCAGGAGGACGTCGGGGGTGACGCCTTCCAGGTCGGCGCCCCACCACCGGCCGAGCCGGCCCAGGCCGGTCTGTACCTCGTCCAGGACGAGGAAGCCGTCGTGGCGCCGTACGAGCTCCTCGGCCCGGCGCAGATAGCCGGGCGGCGGCAGGATCACGCCGCCCTCCCCCTGGACGGGTTCGATCAGGACGCACACCTCTCCGGGATGGGCGGCGAGTTCGCGTTCCAGGGCGGCGGCGTCGCCGAAGGGCACATGCGTGACGTCGGGGAGCAGCGGCCGGAAGGGCGCCTGGTAGACGTCCTTGGCGGTGGCGGACAGGGCGCCGAGGGTCTTGCCGTGGTAGCCGCCGCGCATCGCCACGGTGCGGCGGCGGCCGTTCGCCCGTGCCAGTTTCAGGCCGGTCTCGACGGCTTCGGCTCCCGAGAGGGCGAAGTGCACCCGGTCCAGTCCCTCCGGGGTGACGGCGGTCAGGGCCTGGGCGGCGCGGGCGACGGTGGGTTCCAGGAGGATGCGAGTGGCGGTGGGGTGGGTGTGGAGCTGACGCAGCACCGCGTCCATGACGGTGGGGTGGCGGGCGCCGGTGAGGAAGACGCCGTAGCCGCCGCAGTTCAGAAACCGCTCGCCGTCGGCGGTCGTGAGCCAGGCGCCGCGGGAGGAGACCTCCAGGTGGCTGCCGAAGAGTTCGGCGAGGGTGGCGCGGCCCTTGCCGAGGTGGGCGCGGTACAGGCGCAGGGTCTCCGCCCCGGTGGCGGGGGCAGCCGTCCCGGCGGGTGCGGGGAGGGGCGTGGGTGTCACGGATATGCCTCCGGTTCCGGTACGGGGCGGGGCGGGAGGACGGCGCGCGGGGCGGTGGCGTCAGGACAGGATCAGGGGCGCGCCGCAGAAGTAGGCCACCAGCGCGTCGGCGGTGCTGGTTCGCGAGGGCGGGTGGAAGGCCAGCGGCCGTACGGAGTGGGCGAGCAGGGCGCTGTCGCCGGAGCGGATGAAGTCGATGCCGCCGAGGAGTTCCAGGGCCAGGTCGGCGGCGTGGCCGAGCATTTCCTGGGCGGCGAAACGCGCCACGAGGACGGCGGCGACCGCGTCATCGCCGGCGAGTCCGTCGCGTACGGCGCGGGCCGTGCCCTCCAGCAGCGCGTAGGAGGACTCGACGCGTACGGCGAGGGCGGAGCGGTCCGGGACGCTGCCGCGTTCGCGGTCCAGGACGCGTCCGGCCAGGGCCGAGGCGGCGCCCGCGTAGCCGGCGGCGACCAGCAGTTCGAACCAGACGAAACCGGCCTGCTGGAGGTCGTCGAGGCGGTGCGGGTCCTCGGCGGTGGTGTGGATGACCAGGTCCCGCGGTACGTACACCTCCCGCAGCCGGACTTCGTCGCTCTCCGCGCCGGCCAGCACGTCGTTGCCCCAGAACGGCTGGACGCTGATGCCCTCGGAGCCGGCCGGGATCAGGGCGAGGGCCAGTTCGGAGGCGCCGCCGGGGCCTTCGACGGCGATGCTCGCGGTGAGCAGGTCCATGGAACGGGAGAGGCTGCAGGGCTTCTTGCCGCCGTTGAGGCGGTAGCCGTCGCCGTCGGGGCGGGCGGTCACCGACGGCAGCAGGATGTTCTGCCGTGTGCGTCCCTCGGCCCAGCCGGAGGCCAGCAGCAGTTGTTCGGGGACGACCCGGCCGAGGACCGCCGACTGGGCGGGGGTGAGCCGGCCGGTCTCCGCGGCGAGCGCGTAGAGCATCGCGACGGTGAAGTGGTGCATGGCGACGGCGGCGGCCAGGGAGGGCGAGTAGGAGCCGATGGCGCGCATGACGCGGACCCCGTCGACCGGGTCCGCCCCCTGGCCGCCGAACCGCCGGGGCACCAGCAGGGAGACGCCGCCGTGTTTGCGGAAGAGGTCGATGACGGGGCTGCCGGGGGCCTCCCGGGCGGTGGGCGGGACGGCTTCGAGGGCCTGGCCGAGGCCGGGGTGGTAACGCTCGCAGACGGCGCGAGCCTGGTCGAGTGAGCGCACGGGGACACCTCCGAGGTGTGTGCCGCGGGGGGGGGCGGCCGGGTCAGTGGGGCCGGTCGCCGAAGACGGCGCGCAGCGGACTGACGCCGGCGGAGACGCTGACGCCCTGCAGATGCGAGGTCTTGAGCATGGGGTAGTTGGCCTCGCCGTGGACGCCGCCGGTCAGTCCGGTGCCGCCGTGGCCGGGCAGGTAGGGCAGGAATCCGATGTGCGAGTCGTTGACCTTGAGCAGGCCGCCGTTGGTGACGCGGCGTACGAAGGCGTCGGCGACGGACTGCGAGCGGGTCCACAGCGAGTTGCGCAGCCCGTAGGCGTTGCCGTTCACGAACCGGATCATGTCGTCGAGGAGGCGGTCGTCGGCGGCGGGGGCGGGGGCGACGACGGGCAGCAGCGGGAAGAACGTCTCCTCGCGGACCACGTCCAGGCGCGCGGCCCGGTCCAGGCCGTCGGCCCGGACCACGGTCGGTTCCAGGAAGACGCCGGTGGCCGAGCGGGCGCCGTCCAGTTCGGTGCGCGCGCCGCCGCACACGAGCCGGGCGCCGCCGGCGAGGGCCTGGTCGAGCAGCGCGAAGAACCGTTCGCTGCGGCGTACGGGCGTGAGCAGCACGCCCGTGTCCTCCGGGTAGCCGGGCCGCACCGCGCGGGCCTTCTCGGCGATGCGGGCGGTCAGTTCGTCGGCGACGGCGGGGTGGGCCAGGACGCGGTTGGGGACCATGCAGATCTGCCCGGAGCCGTAGAACGCCTCGCAGGCCGCTTCGGCGGCCCAGTCGAGGTCGGCGTCGGCCCACACCACGACGGTGTCGTTGCCGGCCAGTTCCAGGACGGGTTTCTTGCCGCCTGCCACGCACCTCTGCTGGACGCGCATCCCTTCCTCGCAGCCGCCGATGTAGAAGACGTCGTCGACGTACGGGCTCTCCAGCCAGCGGTCCATGGTGGAGCGGGGGTTGCCGCACACCACGCTCAGCGTGCCGGGCGGGGCGCCCATGTCCTCCAGGAGCGGTACGGCCAGGTCGCGCAGGACGTACAGGGTGCTCAGGGCGATGCTGCGCGGGGCCCGTACGACGACGGCGTTGCCCGCCATCAGGGCGAGCACGGCGAGTGCGGCGCTGGGGGCCGGGGCGTTCTGCGGCGGGTTCAGGCAGACCACGCCGTCGGGCTGCCGGCGGACGATCAGGCGGCGTCCGCCGTGCCGGATCTCGGTGTGCATCTGCCGCCGGCACCAGGCGAGGGTCTCGTCGCTGTAGGTCTCCAGCAGACAGCTCAGCTCCCAGCGGGCGAGGGCGCGCGGGTGCGCCTCGGCCGTCAGCAGGCCCAGGAACTCCTCCTCGTGGCGCAGCAGACGGGCCCGGAAGGCGGCGCCGAGCCGCATGCGGTCCTCCAGGGGGACCGCGGCCCAGACGGGGGCGGCCTCGCGGGCGGCGCGCAGCGCCCGTTCGTTGTCCTCGGGCGAGGTGACCGCGACCCGGCCGACGACGTAGGGGTGGCCGGCCGCGGCGGAGTGAGGGTCGCGTTCCAGTCGGCGTTTGAGGGCGACGCTGGCGAACACGTCCTCCAGGAGGGAGCGGGAGCTGACGGTGTAGACCCAGTCGCCACTTCCGGCGTCCCGGCCCGCGATGTACGAGGCGTAGCTGCGCGGCGGCGCGGCGGCCGGGGCGGTCGCGGGGCGGGACTGTTGTGCCGGGCGGAGTTGTTCGACGGAATCCATCGCGTACGGACCTCCCCCGGCCGAAGACGAATGTGCCCCACGAGCCGGATCCTGACACGCCCGTCTGACACCCGGCTGACAGCGTGCTGACCGCCGGGCGGAAGCGGGCCCCGCCGTCAGCGGCTCCTCAGCGGGCTGTCAGCGGCAGCGGCCACACTGAGGGCGCGTACCCGCCGGAACACGCCTGCCGAACACGCCTGCCGCATACGCCCGCCGGAACACGACCGGCGGGAACAGAGGGGATCGCAGATGCCGGCTCCAGAGGGAAGTGTCGCGCCGCCGGCGCCGTCGGCGTCATTCGCGGAATTGCTGCGACAGGTGAAGGCCGAAGGGCTGCTGGAACTCCGGCCGCTGTATTACGTGGGAAAACTGGCCTTCAATACCGCTCTCCTGGCGCTGGGATTCACGGCGTTCCTCGCCCTGGGCGCCTCGTGGTGGCAGCCGGCGGTCGCGGTGTGGATGGGTTTCTGCGGAGCACAGTCGGCGTTCATGTGGCACGACGCCGGGCACAAGGCGATGTTCCGCGGCAAACGGCTGTCGACGGCCGTCGGGCTGGTCCACGCCAATCTGGTCAACGGGGTGAGTTACGGCTGGTGGGTGAGCCACCACAACCGTCACCACTCCCACCCCAACCACCTGGAGCTGGACCCGGACATCGGCCGCCGCACGGCGATCTTCGACCTGAAGCAGTATCCGTCCCGCCGGGGGCACCAGCGGTTCATCGTGCGTTATCAGAGCGTGCTGTTCTTCGTCCTGCTCGTCCTGGAGCTCTTCAAGATGCAGCGCAACGCCGTACGGCTCATCCGGCGCGGCGATGTCGAACGGCCCGCCGTGGAAGCGGCGCTCATCGCCGTCCGGGCCGCCGTCTATCTCTCCTTGGCGTTCTGGGTCCTCACCCCCGCCCAGGCCGTGGTGTTCATCGTCGTCCAGCAGGCCGTGCAGGGCGTGTATTTCGGGCTGCTCTTCGCCCCGAACCACAAAGGAATGGACATACGGGACGGCGCGGAGGAGTCGCTGGACTGGCTGGAGCGACAGGTCCTCACCTCGCGCAACATCCGTCCGTCGCCGCTGATGAATTTCCTCTACGGCGGTCTGAATTTCCAGGTGGAGCACCATCTCTTCCCCGCCATGCCGCAGAAGAACCTGCCGCGGGCCCGGCAGCTGACGCGCGCGTACTGCGCCCGGCGCGGACTGCGGTACCACGAGGTCGGCTTCCTGCGCTCGTACCGGGACGTGGCCTCGTACCTGCACACCGTCTCCGCGCCGATCCGGCGGGAGCGCCGATCCGGAAGGAGCGTCACATCATGGTGAATCCACCGTCGGCCGCGGCCGTACGGGCCGCGCGCAGAACCGGGGCGGGGAGGGCCGGGGCGTGCCTGGCCTCCGTGCTGGCCCTGGGCGCCGCGGCCCTCGTGCCGGGGACGGCCCAGGCCCGCCCGGCGGAGCGGGCGGGCGCGGCGGCACAGACCGCCGCCGCGTGTGTGACGCGTGAGGGGAGCCAGCACACCGACTGGACGGGCGCGTGGTTCGACCACGACGTGGTCTGCGACAACTCGCGCGGGGACATACGGCTCCAGTCGTTCTCGGACAGCCCGGTCGTGGCCAGGATGCTCACGACCCGGAGCTGGTTCGTGTGCTGGAAGACGGGCGACCCGACCCCGGCCGGGAACAGCTTCTGGTACTACACCCAGGGCGACGAGATCGTCTCCCGTCCCTCCGCGAAGGGCTGGGGCTATCTGCCGGCCAACCTGGTCCATTCGGGGTCCCATCCGGCTCCGGGCGTGCCCAAGTGCCCGTGGGCGCTGCGCGACGAGGCGGCGACGACGGGAGGCGGACGGTGATGAGCGCGATGAGGATTTCGGGAGCGGCGCCGGGAGGAGCACGAGGGGGGCGGGGCCGCAGGGGCGTGCCGCGCGGTCTGCTGGCGTCGGCCGTCGCCGTCACGGCGGTTCTCGTGACACAGTCGCCGGCCGCGGCCGGCGCGCCCGGGACCGCCGGGCGCGAAGCCGGGACGGCGGCCTCCTCCCACGGCGCCCCGGCGTCCGCCGCCCACCGCGCCGCCGGAATCTGCCAGCTCCGCAAGAACGTCTCCCACACCGACTTCACCGGCAAGACCTTCACCTCGGACCTGTACTGCGAGAACGTCGTCGCCGACGTCTACGCCAAGGCGGAGAACTACGCCACGGTGGTCGGCAAGCTCGTCACCACCCTGAGCTGGTTCGTGTGCTGGGAGACCGGTGAGCTGCACGCCGGCAAGAACCGCATCTGGTACTACACCCAGGGCGACAGGATCCTCAACTGGCCGCAGCGCAAGGGCTGGGGCTACGTTCCGGCCTACCGGCTGACGACGACGGTGGACCCGTTCCCCGGGCTGCCGGCCTGCGTACCGGGCGTGACCTCGCCCGGCCTGAACCAGGCGGCGGGCGGCGGGCGATGAGTCCCTCCGTTCCCCGCCGGGCCGCCCGGCTCCGTACGGGCCTGGCCGCCGCCGCGCTCACCGGCGCCGGCGTCCTGTCCACGGTCCCGGCGTCCGCCGCTTCCCCGGCCGGGTCGGCGCGCACCTGTCATCTGCGGGAGGGCATGCACCACGCGGACACCCTCGGCAACTCCTTCTCCAAGGACCTCTACTGCGAGAACAAGCCCGGCGACCTCTACGGCCGGGCGTACTTCACGGCTCCGGTGACCGGCCGGCTGAAGACCTCCACCAGCTGGTTCGTCTGCTGGACGCTGGGCGATCCGCATCCGGGCGGCAACAACGTCTGGTACTACACCCAGGGCGACGAAATCGTCCAGTTCCCCGCCCTGAAGGGCTGGGGCAGCATCCCCGCCGACCACCTGTGGACCGCTCAGGACCCCATGCCCGGCCTCCCCCGCTGTCCCTGGAAGTAGCGGCCGGGTTCGGAGGTCACCCGGCTCTGTCGGCCCCCCGGGGCCGGGGACAGGCGGCGCGGACATGGACGACGCGCGCGGGGCCGGTCGGCCCCCGCTCCTGCCCGGTCGGCCCCTGGAGCGGGCCGCTCCGCCCGCCGGACGCTGGTCATCCCACCGCATCGGCCCCCGTTCCAGGAGGAGACGCAGCGATGACCATCACGACGTGCACGACAGGCGGTCTGCCCGCCGAGCACCGCGAGCAGCTGATGCTGGTCGCTCGCGAGGCCGCTTTCCCGCAAGGCGTACGGATCTTCGAGGAGGGCGGGCACGCGGACCGGTTCTGGATCGTACGGACCGGGGCCGTCACCCTCGACATGCATGTGCCGGGCCGCCGTTCCCCCGTCATCGGGACCCTGGGACCCGGCGAACTCGTCGGCTGGTCCTGGATGTTCAACCCGTACGTATGGCAGCTCGGGGCGGCGTCGCTGAGCCCGGTGCGGGCGTACGAGTTCGACGCGGTCGAGGTCCGGCGCATGTGCGCGGCCGACCCCGAGCTGGGCGCGGCCGTCGCACAGTGGGTGGCCCGCGTCCTCGCGCACCGGCTGCACGCCGCGCGCACCAGGCTGCTGGACCTGTACGCGCCGTACGGCAGCGGACTCCCGAGGTGACCGGCGCTCCCGCGCCGTACGGCGTGGCGGCGCGGCGGCAGGGGAGGCAGGGGAGACAGACGGCCCTGTCAGCCCGCCGTCCGCCGCCATCGCGGGCCGACCTCGCCCCACTCCCGTTCCCACGCCGCCATCCGCCGCCGGTCCAGCCGCGCCCGTACGCACCAGCCGGCCGCCAGCACCGCGCCGATCCAGGCCCCGGCCGCCAAGCCCCCGGCGCCGGCCGCCTCGAAGGCCGCCGCGACGTCCGTGGCGGGCGGTGGGACCATCCTGCCGCGCCGGTCCTGCCAGGTGGTGACCTTCGTTCCGGCCCTGCCGCCGGGCTTCACCCACCCCTGTCCCGCGCGTGCGGAGCCGTCCGGGGACGTCCACGTCACCCGCGCCCGTACCCGGCCGTCGCGCCCCTGGCCGGCTGTCGCGGGCAGCGCGGCCGGGGCGTCCTCGGCGAGGACCGCCGGCACCGCGTGAGTCTGCTCCCGCTGCCGGGCGAGCGTCGCCTCCATCGCCTGTGCGGACGTCCAGCCGACGGCGGCCCCGCCGAGAGCGGCGAGCGCCCACACGGCCAGCACGATCCACGCCTCGGCGGCGTCGGCGCGCCGCCGGAGCGCGTTGCGCCGCCACCGCCAAAGCCGCGTCTTCGGGTACCGGGCACTGCGCATCGGTCCGCCCCCCTCGCGCTCCCTGCTGGCAGGGTGACAGCGGAAGGCGTCCCTGTCGCGAGGTGTCGCACGGTGCGGAGAACAAATCATCACGTCCTCGACTTGATCCCGTGAAAGGGCCGTTCAGCCCTGTCGGACGGCCCGCGGGTGAGCGACCATCGAACGTTGCGGGAAGTTCCGGCAGCGGGTACGGAGGGCCGTCATGACCGAAGCGCGGGCGTTCTCACCGGACGATCCGATCCGGGTGTTCCTCCTCGACGACCACGAAGTGGTCCGGCGCGGCCTCACCGATCTGCTCGGCTCCGAGCCGGACATCGCCGTGGTCGGCGACGCCGGGACGGTGGACCAGGCCCTCGCCCGGGGGCCGGCGCTGCGCCCGGACGTCGCGGTCCTTGACATCCGGCTGCCCGACGGCGACGGCATCATGGTCTGCCGCGACCTGCGGTCCCGACTGCCCGCCATGGCCTGCCTGATGCTCACCTCGTTCGACGACGACGATGCCCTGCTGGACGCGATCATGGCGGGGGCGGCCGGCTATGTACTCAAGCAGATCAAGGGGTCGGACCTCGTCTCGGCGGTCCGCACGGTGGCCTCGGGGCAGTCCCTGCTGGACCCCGCCACCACCGCGCGGCTGATGCGGAACCTCCGTGCCGACTCCGCCGATCCCCCGGCCGGCTCGCCCGTTCTGGCCGGCCTCTCCCAGCGGGAACGCGACATCCTCGTCCTCGTCGGCGAAGGGCTCACCAACCGGCAGATCGGCCTGCGGCTGTACCTGTCGGAGAAGACCGTCAAGAACCACATCTCCCGGCTGCTCGCCAAACTGGGCGTCCAGCGGCGCGTACAGGCCGCCGTCCTCGCCACCCAGCTGGAGTGGCCCCCGTCCTGACACCTGACGCCGACGCTGCCCGACGTGCCGGAGCCCGCGACCTGATGGAGCCGGGCGGCGGCCGACCGCCGGCTACTCGGACGGCATGTCCCCCGGCAGCGGAACCCGCCACCGCAGCCGGGTGCCTCCCCCGCGGGGCTCGTCCAGGGTCGATGTGCCTCCGAGGGCCGCCGCCCGTTCCTCAATGTTCTTCAATCCGCCGCGGGAGGCGCGGGACGCGTCGTCCGCGACGCCCGTGCCGTTGTCCGTCACGGTCAGCGTGAGCGCCCCCTCCCCGGCGACGAGACGCACCTCGACCGCGGTGGCCCCGGCGTGCCGGGCGACATTGCTCAGCGCCTCCCCCAGCACCGCCATCGCGTGCTCGGTCACCGGGGCGGGCACCACGGTGTCGACGGGGCCCTCCATCCGGACGGCGGGGGCGAAGCCCAGCGTGCCGGCCGCGACGGCCACCGCCCCGGCCACCCGGCTCCGCAGTCCCCCTGCGCCCGCGCTCCCCTCGTGCGTACGCAGCCCGAAGATCGTCGAGCGGATGATCTTTATGGTGGCGTCCAGGTCGTCCACCGACCGCTCCAGGCGTTCGACCGCCTCCGGGTGGTGCACGAACCGCCGCGCGCTCTGCAGCGTCATGCCCGTGGCGAACAGCCGCTGGATGGCCAGGTCATGGAGGTCACGGGCGATCCGGTCGCGGTCCTCCAGCAGCGCGATCTGCTCGGCGTCCCGGCGCCGCTCGGCCAGTTCCATCGCCAGCGCCGCCTGGCCGGCGAAGCCGAGCAGCGGCGCGGACTCCGCGGGGGTGAAGGGCGGCCGACCCGTGCTCCGGGCCACCAGAAGCACACCCCGCGCGCTCTTCCCGGTGCCCATCGGCACCGCCACCGCCGGCCCCAGCCCGGCCCACCGGGACGCGTCCTCCCCCAGCCGCGGATCGTCCTCCATGGCGCGGCTGACGACCGGCTCACCGGTGGTGAACGCCCTGCCGATGAACCCGTCCCGCCGGGGCAGCGGCAGCCCGCTGAGCGCCTCGGCGCCCTCGCCCGTCGCCAGCGCGATACGCAGCCCCTCCGCTCCCTCAACCGGGATCGCGAGCACGCCCAGGTCCGCGGCCACTATGCTCCGGGCCCGTTCGACGATCAGCTCCAGCACCTGCCGCCGCGGGGCCCCCGACAGCAGGCTGCTGGTCACCTCCGCGCCGGCCCCCAGCCACAGCTCCCTGCCGCGCGCCTCCTCGTACAGCCGGGCGTTCTCGATGGCCACCCCCGCCGCGACCGCCAGCGTCGTCAGCACCGCCTCGTCCTCGGCGTCGAACTCCCCCGCGCCGCGCTTCTCGGTGAGGTAGAGATTGCCGAACGCCTCCCCCCGCACGCGGATGGGCACCCCGAGGAACGAGTGCATCGGCGGGTGGTCCGGCGGGAACCCGTACGACGACGGGTGCTCCGACAGCTCCGCCAGCCGCAGCGGCTCCGGGTGGCGGATCAGCTCGCCCAGCAGGCCGTGGCCGCTCGGTAACGCCCCTATCTTCGCCCGCTGCTCGTCGTCGACGCCCACCGGCAGGAACTCCGAGAGCCGCTGTTCGGCGCCGACGACGCCGAGCGCGCCGTACTCGGCGTCCACCAGGACGACCGCCGCCTCCACGATCCTCCGCAGCACCTGCGGGAGATCCAGCTCCCTGCCGACGGACAGCACCGCCTCCAGGAGGCTGTGCACCCGGTCCCGCGTGCCGCGCACCGCGTTGACCCGTACCTGCAACTCCTCCAGCAGCTCGTCCAGCCGCAGCCGCGGCAGCCCCTCGGCGGCGTCTCTCCCACTGTCTCCGCCCACAGCCACAGCCCCTCCAGCCCCGTCGATTCCCGCCGGCCGCCCCCGGCCCCGCCCCGCCTGTCAGCACACGCTAGACCGAGGGGCGGGGGATGTCTCCGCCCGGGGTCCGGGCCCGACCGCGGGGTCACGGCGCGGAGCTCTTGATCCGGGGGACGGCCGGGGGTGTTGTTCGGATCTTGATTGTTCGGTGCTGTGGCCCGAGTGCGAACAACGTGCTTTTGCTAAGCAAGGGGCAGCCGACCGGGCGGTCGCGGTCATCGCGCCGGTCGGCGACAGGCACTGCCGCATCCATGGCAGGCGCCGCCGCGGGCACAGGCGAAGGACTGCCGCCGGCGCTGCCCGCCGTTGCCGTTATCACGAGAGGCAGGGACCCCCCTTGGTCACCAGACGCAACGTCATCCAGCTCGGCGGGCTCGCCGTCGGCGCGTGGGCGCTCGGGGCGCCGGTCGCGCACGCCGGGACGCGCAAGCCGCCGCCGGGCGATCACGTGCCGGCTACGGAGCTCAGCCCGCGGATCGCCTGTGCGGTGCCGCCCAACCACGATGTGGAGGTCACCAAGACCGTCTACAAGGTGGGCAGCGATCTCGGGGTGAACGACAAGGTGATGCTCGCCGGGTTCGAGGCGGGCTGGGTCGAGTCGCACATGAACAATCTCGGCTGCGGCGACCGCGACTCCGTCGGCGTCTTCCAGCAGCGCCCGAGCCAGGGCTGGGGCACCCGCGAACAGTGCATGAACGTGGCGTACGCCTCGAACTCCTTCTTCACCCGCGCGATAGGCGTCGACCGCGCCAACCCCGGCTGGAGCGCCGGCCAAGTCGCCCAGGGCGTACAGCGGTCCGCGTTCCCCGGCCGTTACGACCAGTCCGAGTCGAAGGCCCGCGCGATGATCGAGGAGGCCGCCCGGCTCAATCACCCGCAGCCGCCGGTGACGACGGTGCCGGGGGCGTCGGCGTATGAATGGGGAAATCAGCAGCACGCGTTCGGCCGGGCGCCGGACAATACGCTGTCGCACTGGTACTGGACGCCGGATTCCGGGGTCAATTTGGTGACGTGGGGCGCGCAGAAGCTGGTGGGGAAGCCGAACGGGTTCGTCTGGCACGACCAGCAGCACGCGTTCGGCCGGAGCCCGGACAATACGCTGGCGCACTGGTGGTGGACGCCCCAGGGCGGTGTGGCGTACGCGGACTGGGCCGGCGAGTGCTACAGCGACCCGGCGACGTATGTCTGGGGGATGTACGACCAGCAGCACATCTTCGCGAAGGGCGCCAACAATTCGCTGTTCCATTGGTACTGGGACCCGGCGACGCAGAAGGTGGAGCGGGTCGAGTGGGGGCGTCAGGGATTCTCCGGGAACCCGTCGGGGTTCGCCTGGGTCGATCAGCAGCACGTATTCGCGCGGTCCCCGCAGAACACCCTCGCGCACTGGTGGTGGACCCCGCAGGGCGGCGTCGCCTACGCGGACTGGGGCGGCCAGTGCTTCAGCGACCCGGTGAGCTATGTGTTCCCGCCCTACAACCAGCAGCACATTTTCGGGCGTGCCGCCGATGACACCCTCTTCCACTGGTTCTGGGACCCGGGCACGCAGCGGGTGGAGACGGTGAGCTGGGGGCCGCAGAAGTTCGTGGGCAACCCGCACGGATTCGTCTGGCACGACCAGCAGCACGTATTCGCGCGGACTCCGCAGAACACCCTCGCGCACTGGTGGTGGACCCCGCAGGGCGGCGTCGCCTACGCGGACTGGGGCGGCGAATGCCACGCCGATCCGGCTTCCTACGCCTTCACGCCCTACGACCAGCAGCACATCTTCTCCAAGGCCGCCGACGGCGAGCTCTCCCATTGGTTCTGGGACCCGGGAACGCAGAAGGTCGAGACCGTCCTGTGGGGCGGCAAGCTCGCCTGACGATCGCGTACATGAATTTCTGAAACATCGAGAACACTGGTGCCCGCGTGCCCCTCTGATGAACAATTCGGGGCAACGAGGGAGGTGTCGCCAGTGCCCCGTAGGGAGCGCCCGTTGGACGCGGGAGACACCCCGGCCCTCCGGTTCGCCGCGGACCTCCGCCGGCTGCGCCAGAAGGCCGGGAACCCGACGTACCGTCAGCTCTCGGAGCGCGCCCACTATTCGATAGCGACACTGTCGAGCGCCGCCGCGGGCCGGTCGCTGCCCTCGCGGACGGTGGCTCTCGCCTACGTCCGCGCCTGCGAGGGCGACGTGAACGAGTGGGAGCGCAGATGGCACGAGGTGGCCGCGCAGATCGCGGCCGCCGACGCCGAGGCCGGCGCGCGGGGCGACGAACGGGACAGCGGGATCTCGGAGGGCGGGGAGGGCGGGGACCGGCCGCCCTACGCCGGGCTGTCCGCGTTCCAGCCCGAGGACGCCGACTGGTTCTTCGGACGGGAGCGCCTCGTCGAGGACCTGGTCGCGCGGCTCGAACGGCAGCGGCTCGTCGTCCTCTTCGGCCCCTCCGGCTCCGGCAAGTCCTCGATCCTGCGCGCCGGCCTGCTGCCGCGCCTACGGGCCGCGCCGGAGGAGCGCACCGCCGTCGTCCTCACGCCGGGGCCGAGCCCCTGGGAGGAGTGCGCGGCGCAGCTCGCCACGGCCGCCCGTACCGCCCCCGGACCGCTGCGGAGCGAGCTGGCGGACGGCCGGTACGGGCTGCACCGGGTCGTACGCCGCGTCACCGCCGCTCAGGGCGGCGGCACGGAGATCGTCCTGGTGGTCGACCAGTTCGAGGAGGTCTTCACCCGGTGCGCGTCGCACGCGCGGCGGGCCGCCTTCATCGCCGGACTGCTCGCCGCCGTCCGGGCGCCGGACAGCCGCTGCCGCGTGGTGCTGGGCGTACGGGCGGACTTCTCCGCGCACTGCGCCCTCCACGGCGAGCTGGGCGACGCGCTGCCCGGCGCCCAGGTCGTCGTCGGTCCGATGAGCCCCGACGACCTGCTCGGCGCCGTCACGCAGCCGGCCCGGCGCGCCGGGCTCAGCGTCGAAGGGGCCCTGCTCGCCACGCTGATGACGCACGCGCGGGGCGAGGCGGGCGCGCTGCCCCTCCTCTCGTACGCGCTGCTGGAGACCTGGCGCCGAAGACGGGGCCATGCGCTGACTCTGGCCGCGTTACAGACGGCCGGAGGCATCGAGGGGGCGCTCGCGCAGGCCGCGGAGCGCTTGTACGCCTCCTTCGACGACGTACGGCGCGCGACCGCCCGGCAGGTCTTCCTGCGCCTCGCCGCTCTCGGCGAGGGCGCGGAACACCGCCTTCGGCGCGCCGAACTGGACTTCCCCGACGGCTGCCCCGAGGATACGGCGGCCGTGCTCGAACGCGCCGCCGCCGCGCGCCTGCTCACCCTCGACCACGACCGCGTGGCCCTCGCCCATACGGCGCTCCCGCACTGCTGGCCCCGGCTGCGCGCCTGGCTCGACGAGGACCGCGACGGGCTGCGCCTGCACGGCCGGCTCGCCGAAGCCGCCCACGAGTGGGAGGAGCTGGGCGAGGACGACGGCGCCCTGTACCGGGGCATCCGTCTCGCGACGGCCCAGGGCCTCGACCGGGCGGGCGGCGTGTGGCTGACCGTGCGCGAGCGGGCCTTCCTGGACGCCGGTGCGGCCGCCGAGGACGCCGAGGCCGCGCGGAATGACCGGGACCGCCGCCGGGCCACGTGGCTGCACCGGCTCGTGGCGCTGCTCGCCGTGCTGCTGCTCGTCTCCGTGACCACCACGATCGACGCGGCGCGGGCCAAGCGGGTCGTCGAGTGGCAGCGGGAGGCCGCGCTGTCCCGCGAGATCGCCAGGGAGGCCGTCGCCCTGCTCGTCCTGCGGCCGGCCCTGGCCGGGCAGCTCGGCCCGGTCGCGTACTACCGCCTGCCGCCGACGGCCTTCCGGCGGGGGCACGACGGACGGCCGGGCCCCGGCCGCGGGCAGCCCGGCCGCGGGGCGCTGTGAGCACCTCGCGGTCTCGTAGCGGGCGGGCGCCCGGCCGTCGCGCCGGCCGCGGGCCTCAGGCGGCGGGGGCGCCGGCGACGCGGCGTTCGCCGCCGTTGTTCTCCTGCCAGAAGCGGTAGACGTCGACGGCGTCCTCGCGCGGCTCGTGGCGCATGGGCAGCCGGCGGTCCTGCCAGGGCTTGGCGAACTCGTCGTAGAACGTGTTCAGCTCGAAGTACTTGCGGTCGTCGACATAGTGCGGTTCGTAGGCGTCACGGGTGGTGAGGAAGACGACCTCGTCCGGGGAGCAGTAGTACAGGGAGCCCAGGCACATGGGGCACGGGTGGGCCAGCACGTAGATGGTGGCGCCGGTCAGGTGCTCGGCGCCCAGCTTCGTGCACGCCTCGCGGATGGCGAGGATCTCCGCGTGGGCGGTGGGGTCGGCGGTCTGGGCGACCAGGTTCGGGCTCTCGGCGAGGATCTCGCCGTCCTTGACGATGACGGTCGCGAACGGGCGGCCGCCCTCGGCCACGTTCCGGCGGGCGATGTCGATGGTGCGCTGGGCGAAGTCCATGGAGGTCCTCCGAAGACGACGAAAGGGATGACGAAAGGGATGGGGTGCGGGGCCATGTCGTGAAGCGGTGCCGGGGACCGGGCGGAGAACGGTCCCCGGCACCGGATCAGAACGGCTTCGTCGGCAGGTACTTGCCGTCCAGGGTGATGACGGCGCGCTCGCCGCCCTCGGGGTCGGCGACCTTCCGCACGTCCAGCTTGAAGTTGATGGCGGAGATGATGCCGTCCCCGAACTGCTCGTGGATCAGCGCCTTCAGGGTCGTTCCATAGACCTGGATCATCTCGTAGAAGCGGTAGATGGTCGGGTCGGTGGGGACGCCGCCGGGGATCGAGCCGCGGGTCGGGATGGTCTGGAGCAGCGCCGCCGCGTCGTCGTCCAGGTCCAGCAGCTCGGCGACCGCCTTCGCGGACTGCGGCGGCAGCGGGTGCTGGCCGAGTACCGCGGCGGTGGTGAAGGCCGGCGACAGTCCGGCGGCGTCGGCGATCTCCTGCCACGTCAGGTTCTTACGGACCTTCGCCTCGACGGCGGCGTCGGCGAGGGCCTCGCGGGCGGTGGGGTTGAACTGGGCGTGCGCCATGATGGGCACTTCCTTCCTTCTCCATAGCGGATTTCGGTGGGGCGGGCGGGTTCTCGGTGGGGGCGGGCAGGGTCAGGCCGCGAGTGCGGCAGGGCCCGCGGCGGGCACGTCCTCGACGCGGCCGGTCGCGATGTCGAACACCCAGCCGTACAGCGTGACCTTCCGCTCCGCCAGGGCGCGTGCGACCGACGGGTGCGTGGCCAGGTTCGCCAGTTGCGCGCGGACGTTCCCGCGCACCAGGGCCGCGACGTCGCCCGCGGCGGCGGTACGGGCCCGCGCAGCGTCCGCGTGCCGCAGCCAGGCGGCGACGGCCGGGGCGCCGCCGAGGTCGTGGCCCTCGGCCAGGGCGGTCATCGCGCCGCACGCGGAGTGCCCGCAGACGACGATGGACCGCACGCCCAGCGCGGCGACGGCGTACTCGACGCTCGCCGCCACCCCGTCGGCGCCGGGGGTGTGGGCGGGCACGAGGTTCCCGGCGGTACGGATGACGAACAGGTCGCCCGGCTCGGCGCCGGTGATCAGCTCGGGCACGACGCGGGCGTCGGAGCAGCCGATGAACAGGGTGTGCGGGCCGTGGTGGGCGGCCAGGCGGGCGAAGAGCTCCGCCTTGGCCGGGAAGACGTCGCGCCGGAAGCGGGCGACGCCCTCGGCGAGGTCCTGCATGGATCACTCCCTCCGGTGGTGATCGGCCCCTCGGGGCCTTGGGCCGGCCGGATCGGTCTGCTGTCGACCGGCCTGGGACCCACCATGCATGAGCTGCACCTATAGCGTCCAAGAGCTGTTATCGATAGAAGTCAGTGGTCACATCTATAGTTGTGCCATGGCCGTTCTGGAACTGCGTCACCTGCGGTATCTGCTCGCCGTGGCCGAACACGGCAGCTTCACCCGCGCCGCCGAGGACCTGCACATCTCCCAGCCCACGCTCTCCCAGCAGATCAGGCAATTGGAGCGCACCCTGGGCGTGCGGCTGCTGGACCGTACGGGGCGGACGGTGCGGCTCACCGACGCGGGAACCGTCTACACCGACCACGCCCGGCGCGCCCTGCGCGATCTGGCCGCCGCCGAGCGCGCCGTCCACGACGTCCAGGACCTCTCCCGCGGCCACCTGCGCCTGGGCGTCACCCCCACCTTCACCGCCTATCTCACCGGCCCGCTCACCGCCGAGCTCCACGCCCGCCACCCCGGCATCGGACTGACCGTCGTCGAGACGACCCAGGACCGCGTCGAAGCCGCGCTGCTCGCCGACGACCTCGATCTCGGCATCGCCTTCGCCGGGGACCATCTGCCCGGCGTCGCCCCCACTCCGCTGTTCACCGAGACCCTGAGCCTCGTCACCGCCGCCGCGCAGCGCCCTCGCGCGGCGTCGGACCCTCTGCCCGTACACGCCTTGAAGGACCGTCAGTTGGCGCTGCTCAGCGCCGACTTCGCCACGCGTGGGCACATCGACGCCTACTTCGCCCGCCACCGGGCCGCCCCGCGCATCGCGGTCGAGGCCAACTCCATCCAGGCCCTGACCGAAATCGTGCGGCGCACCGATCTGGCCACCGTCCTGCCCGACGCCATCACCCACGACCACGCCCACCTCTCCCCCGTCCCCCTCGAACCGCCCCTGCCCACGCGCACCGTCGCCCTGCTGCACCGGCAGGGCGCCTACCGCACCGCCGCCGCCCGCGCGTTCACCCGGCTCACCCGCGATCTCGTACGCGCCCGCGGGTACGCGCCGCCGCCCGGCGGACTTCCGGCAGACGGGCTTTCGGCCGACGGGCTTTCGGCCGACGGGCTTCCGACCGACGGGCTTCCGGCCGGCAACGACAGCGCGTCAGCCGTGGACTGACGCGGCCCCGGACTGACACGGCGCGGCGGGGTCGGCCGGGCCGGCGCCCCCGCCGCGCTCGCCCCCCGCTCACCTCTCGCGGTCCCCCAAGGCGAGCAGCACCGTGCGCAGATTGTCGTTGAGCCGGCGGTGGTCCTCCGGGGACAGCACGGAGAGCAGGCGCAGTTCGGTTTCGGTCTTGGTGGCGAAGACCTCGCGGGCGCGTTCGGAGCCCTCCCGGGTGAGGCTGACCATGACCGAGCGCCGGTCGTGGGGCGCGAAGTCGCGTACGGCCCACCCCTTGGCCTCCAGTTTCGCCACGCGGTTGGTGACGGCTCCGGAGGTCAGCTGCATGGCCGCGGCCAGTTGACTGGCCGTCAGCCGGTGTTCGGGCGCGCGGAGGAGGCAGGCCAGCAGTTCCAGTGCCCACAACTCGATTCCGTGCGGGGCGAGTTCCCGTTTGAGATCGGTCTCCAGGCGGTGGGTGATGCGGCGCAGGCGGTACGCGAGGGCCTTGGCCTCCAGCGCTTCGTGGTCGTACTGCTGCGCGAGGACGTCGACCATGCCGTCGACGTAGTCGGTTGCGGGTTCCTGGGGCACTGGCGGCCTTTCGCGGTGGGGTCGGACGAGTTACCGTAAGGTTCATTATCTTAACGTTCTCCCATTGGAGGGAACCATGAGAACCGCACGCGAGAACGCCGGCGCCCTGATCACGGCGGCGGGCATCGCTGCCGCCGCTCCGTCCGTCTGGCAGACCGTCACCCACATTACGGACGAGACCTACCGCACCCCGCAGGTGCGGCACGGCGAGGGCCACGTCCAGTACCACATGGCGCGCGAGGCGCTGATCACCGCCGGGGCCGTGGGCGCCATCGTCATCGGCGTGCTGGCCGGACCGCGCCGCGGGCGCGCGACGTGGCGGGGGATGGCCGCCGCGGCGGCCGGGTTCACGGCCGCCATGTGGTCCGGCGGCCCGACCACCGGCGTCTGGGCGCCGAACCGCGCGGCGCTCGCCATCCACGTCGCTTCCACCACCGGGCTGACCGCCGGCGTCCTGCTGCTGCGCCCGAAGGGGGAAGGCCGGTGACCACGGACGTCGTCATCGCCGGGGCCGGCCCGGTCGGGCTGTTGACCGCCGCGCTGCTGGACGCGGCGGGGGTGCGCGTACAGGTCTTCGAACGCGAGGCCGGGCCCAGCGTTCACTCGAAGGCCACCACGGTGCACCCGCGCACCCTGGAGGTCCTCACCGCGTTGGAGACCGGCGGGCGGCGGCTGTCCGACGCCCTCGTCGACCAGGGGCGCACCATCCCCCGCGCGCATTTCGCGGCGCTGCCCGCGATGCTGGACTACTCGGCCCTGGAGACCCCCTTCCCGTACGTCCTGATGCTCCCTCAGGCGCGGACCGAGCGGGCCCTCACCGACTGCCTGCGCGAACGCGGCGTCCCCGTGCACTACCGCCGGCCGGTGACCGGGGCCGAGCAGGACGCCTCGGGGGTGCGGGTGCACACCGGGGGCGACGTGCACGAGGCCCGCTATCTGGTGGGCGCGGACGGCGCGCGCAGCCTGGTCCGCCGCCTTGCGGGGATCGGGTTTCCCGGCACCGACCCCTCCCTCGTCGGCTTCGCCGCCGATGTGGAGCTCGCCGATCCGCCCGCCGGGCCGTCGCACCGCTGGTTCCGGGACACCGGCAGCCTGAGCATCGTGCCGCTGCCCGACGGCCAGTACCGGATGTTCGGGACCGAACCCGCCGATACAGGGCTCACGGCCGAGGAGGTACGGGCACGACGGGCACAGCCGCAGTCTCTGGAGTGGCTGCGGGCCACCCTGCGGCGGATCACCGGCTCCGACTGCGGCGTGCGCGACGCGTCCTGGATCACGAACGCCACGGACAGCACCCGGAACGCCGACCGCTACCGCGCCGGGCGGTTATTGATCGTCGGCGACGCCGCGCACATCCACCTTCCCGCGGGCGGCCAGGGCCTCAACGTCGGCCTCCAGGACGCCGCCAACCTCGCCTGGAAGCTGGCGGCCGAACACCACGGCTGGGCACCCGACCGGCTGACCGGCGGTCCGTGCGACTACGACAGCGAGCGCCGGCCGATCTCGGCGCGGCTCGCCGCCGACACCCTCGCCCAGGGCGCCCTCATGCACACCTTCACGCCCGGAGGCGAGGCCCTGCGAGCGATGTTCAGCGACCTGATCGGGCAAGGCGGCGACCTGGCACGCGAGTTGACGGGGTGGCTGTCCGGGCTGGACCTGTCCTACTCCGCGCCGGGCGGCGCCCACCCCTTGGCCGGGACCAGGGCGCCCGACCTCGCTCTCGCCGGATCGTCCCTGCTGCACGCCCTGCGCCAGGACGCTTTCCTGCTGGCCGACTTCACGCCCTCCGGCCGCTTCGCGCACCTCGCCTCCCGCCGCGTCGACGTACGGGCCGCCCGGCCCGGCTCCGGGGTCTGGTCCACGCTGGAGGCGGCCCTGATTCGGCCGGACGGCTACGTCGCCGCAGTCGCCGCAGTCGCCACGGGATCTCCCTCCCCAGCTTCAGGCGCACTCGCGGACGCCTTCGCGGCGGAGGTGGCCGGGTGGACCACGCCCGGGAACGCGCCGTCCACGGCCGCTCGGACCGCGCGCTGACCCTTGCCCGGAGCCACGGCCCCCGAGCGCCCGCCGCATTTCGGGCAGGGCGGCGTCAGTTCAGGCCGGTGAGGAACTCGCCGAAGAGCCGGTTGGCGGTCTCCGAGTCGTAGAGGCGCTCGAACTCGGCGCGCGCCAGGCGGCGCCGAAACTCACCGTGGTAGGAGACGTCTCCCGCGTCGTGCATGAGGTCGGTGAACCAGGCGGCGAACGCCTGGTAGTTCCACACGTGCTTCAGGCAGGTGGCGGAGTAGGTCTCCAGCAGGCTCGCGTCCTGCTCCTCGACCTGCCTCAGGACGGCCGCGGCGAACACATCGGCGTCGTGCAGGGCCAGGTTCATGCCCTTGGCGCTCATGGGCGGCACGATATGCGCGGCGTCGCCGAGCAGGTACAGGCGGCCATAGCTCATCGGGTCGTGGACGACGCTGCGCAGCGGCACCAGCGTCTTGCTGGAGATCGGCCCCCTCACGGCGACCGGTTCGCCGAAGCGCGCTTCGACCTCCTCCCAGATACGGTCGTCCGTCCACTCCTCGACGGCGGTGTCCAGGGGGCACTGGAGGTAGAAGCGGCTCGCCCGCGGGCCGCGGGCGAACTGGCCGGCGAACCCACGGTCGTGGACGGCCATCATGGACTGGTGATTGGCGGGGGCCTCGGCCAGTACGGTCAGCCAGGCGTACCCGTACTCGTGGGCGTGGCGGGTCAGCTCCTGCGCGGGGATGCTCGCCCGGCTGACGCCGTGGTCCCCGTCGCAGCCGGCGATGAAGTCGCAGGCGATGATGCGGGGCGTGCCCGTGCTGTCGCGGTAGCGCACGCGCGGCCGGGGGCCGGTGACGTCTTCCAGCACCACGTCCTCGGCCTCGAAGCGGAGGTCGCCGCCGTCGCTGACGAACACGTCGATGAGGTTGCGTACGAGCACCTGCTGGGGGCAGAAGCGCCCGTCGACGTGGTCGTCGGTCACGTATCGGAAGGGCCGTGTCCCGCCGTCGATCCGGAAGTTCAGGACCGGCTCGAAAGGGGCTCCGTCGAGGACCCGGTCCGCCAGGCCCCGCTCGCGGAACATGCGCGCCGCCCGGGGGTCGACGACCCCTGCCCGCTGGCGCTGCTCGACGTATTCGCGGCTGCGCCGCTCCAGGACGACGCAGTCGATCCCGCTGCGCAGGAGGAAGGCGCCGAGAGCGAGGCCGGCGACGCCCGAGCCCACGATCACGACAGTGGTGTTTTCGTCCTTCACGGACATGGGTGGTGCTCCTCAGTGCTGTGGTCAGTTCCGTGGTCAGTGCTGTGGTCAGTGCTCTGGTCGCAGGGCGAGTCGCTCGGCGCGCTCGCGGTCGCTCCGCGCGTTTGGCGCGCCAGGACGCGGCGACATACCCTTAAGCGAAGTCGTCACTACGCATCATACGTAGTGCTCACTACGTTTTCAAAGGGGTCCGGTATGCGCCGCGATGGAGCCGCCAACAGGGAGAAGGTCCTGCTGGCCGCCGAGCACGTGTTCGCCGAGAAGGGCTCGGCCGCCTCCACCGACGAGGTCGCCCAGCGGGCCGGGGTCAGCATCGCCACCGTCTTCCGGAACTTCGCCACCAAGCAGGACCTGATCGAGGCCACCGCGGTCCGCTATCTGGAGAAGCTGACCGCCGAGGCGTTGCAGCTCGCCGACAGCCAGGACGCGGGCGCGGCCTTCGCCTCCCTCATGCAGACCCTCGCGGCGGCCGGGCCGGTGAAGATGACCCTGCTGGACCTGCTGCCGCCCCATGACGACGACGGAAAGGGCCTGTCCCAGCCGGTCACCGAGGCGGCCGACGCCTTCCGCGCGGCCCTCGACGGCGCGCTCCGCCGCGCCCAGGCCGCCGGCGCCGCCCGTCCCGACATCACCGGCGCCGACGTCTCCCTCCTCCTCCGCGCCCTCGCCTACGCCACGGACCTCAGCGAGGGAGAAGCGCTCGACCGGGCCGTGGGCATCGTCCTCGACGGCCTCGGCGTACCGCACTGACACGGATGTCGGGGAAGACGTCGTGGACGTCGTCCCGCGCCGCCCCGCGGGTCGTCGGCCCTGAAGGGGGGCCCTCAAGGGGGGCCCTGAAGGGGGGCGGCCGGGCCGGGCATAAGGCTTCCAGCGCATCGCGTAGGCGTGTCGAGCGCGTGGTCCCGGTCGGAGCACCCGACGGTATAGGTCCCGCACGCTGCGCCCGCCTCGTCTCCGCGGGTCTGAAGACCCTCAAGAGACTTCCGGGCGTCGAGCAGACACGAGAGAGGGCTGAACCCCATGCAGACGGTCCTGGGCGCCAACGGGCAGATCGCCGAAGAACTCACCCGCGAGTTCCGCGGCTTGACCCGCGACATCCGGCTGGTCACCGGAGGGCATCACCGAGATCCTCGGCTGACCTCCTTCTTCCGGGCCCCATCGGCACCGGACAACCCGCCGGCACCGACCGCGGCCGGACACAGCCTGGAACACATCGAAAGTAGGGCCGCATGAACCGCCTGCTCATCACCGACGCCCATCTGCTGCACCCGGAGACCGCCGAGATCACCGACGCCTCATGGCTCGAAGTCGCGGACGGCCGGATCGCCGCCACCGGCGCCGGCCGCGCCCCCGCGCCGGCGGACGGCGTCCGGCACATCGACGCCGCGGGCGCCACCGTCATGCCCGGACTCGTCGACGCGCACGTCCATCTGCTGCTGAACACCCTCGACAGCCAGGATTCCGCCTCCTGGACGCCCGGATACGCCACCGTCCGAGCCCTCGCCGAAGCCGGCCGCATGCTGCGCCGCGGCTTCACCACCGTCCGCGACGTCGGCGGCGCCGATCACGGAATGGCCCGGGCCATCGAGGAAGGGCTGGCCCCGGGCCCCCGTCTGATCTACGGCGGCAAGGCGCTGTCGCAGACCGGAGGCCATGGGGACATCCGCCCGCTCGGCGACGACACGCTGCCCTGCTGCCAGGCCCGCCCCGCCTTCGCCCGCATCGCCGACGGCGTCGACGCCGTCAAGGCCGCCGCCCGCGACGAGTTCCGCAAAGGCGCGGCACACCTGAAGATGCTCCTCAGCGGCGGTGTCGCCTCGCCCCACGACGAGGTCTCCGAAGTCCAGTACACCGACGAGGAGATGAGCGCGGCCGTCGCCGAGGCCGAGAACCACAACCGGTACGTGACCGTGCACGCCTACCATCCCCGCGGCGTCAACCGCGCCCTGCGGGCCGGCGTGCGCTGCGTCGAGCACGGCAACCTGATCGACGACGAGACCATCAGCCTCCTGCTGGAGAACGACGCCTACCTCGTCCCCACCCTGGTCACCTACGACCAGATGGCCAAGCACGGCAAGGCGCTGGGCCTGGCCGAGGCGTCGTACCGGAAGATCGCGGACGTCCACGAAGGCGGCCTCGCGGCCCTCGAACGCGCCCACACCGCCGGCGTCAACCTCGTCTACGGAAGCGACCTGCTCGGCCCCATGCAGACCGCCCAGCTCGAAGAGTTCACCCTGCGCGCGGAGGTCCAGCCGGCCGCCGACATCGTACGGGCGGCGACCAGCATCGCCGCCCGCCTGCTCGACCTGGAATCCCGGATCGGCACCCTGGCCGTCGGAGCCGACGCGGATCTCCTCGTCGTCGCCGGCAACCCGCTGGACGACATCGGCGTCCTCACGCGCCCGCAGGACAATCTCCGACACGTCGTCAAGGGCGGTGCCGTCATCTGACGCCGACCGTCCACGGGCCGACCGCGCTCGGCCCCGGCTCAGCGGCGCAGGGCCAGTACCGTGCCCCGCGTGACGGCTTCCTTGAAGCGGGCCGAGGAGCGGCCGGTGAGGATGGCGGTGACAGGGGTGTCGTCGCGGCGGGTGAACTGGGTGAGGCCGTCGCGGCGGCCGAGGCTGATGTTCTGCCAGACGTAGCGGAGGCGCAGCGGTTCGGGGGTGCGGCCGGTGAGCGAGGCGGCGACGCTGCGCGCGACGTACGCGCCCATCGGCAGCCCCGTCTGGCACGACATGCGCGACGCGGCGCCGTCGGGCCCGTACGCCGCGGCCGCGTCGCCCGCCGCGAAGACCTCCGGGTGGGAGGTCGAGCGCAGCGTCGAATCGACCGAGAGCAGACCGCGGTCGTCGACCGCGAACCCGGCGTCGCGCGCCAGGCCGGGCACCCGGAATCCCGCCGCCCACAGGACGGTGTCGGCCGGGATCTCGTCGCCGTCGGCGAGGACCAGGCCGTGCGCGGCGACTTCACAGACGCGGGCGTGCTCCCGGAGCGCGACGCCGTGCCGGTCCAGGGCGCGGCGGAGGTAGCCGCGACCGCGCTCCGAGAGTCCGGCGCCGAGTTCGCCCGCGGTGACCAGGCGCACCGTGAGCCCCGGGTGCGTCTCGGCCAGCTCGGCGGCGGCCTCGATGCCGGTGAGGCCCGCCCCCACCACGGCCAGCGAGCCGTGCGCGCAGGCCGTGCGCTCGCGCAGGCGGACCGCGTCCCGGTAGGTGGCGACCGCCGACGCGTGGGCGGCTGCCCCGGGAACGGCGGCGGTGTCGGCCGCGCTGCCCAGCGCGTAGACGAGGGTGTCGTACCCGAGGGCGTACGGGGCGGAGTCGAGCCGGACCGTGCGGGCGACGGCGTCGACGGAGGTCGCGCGGGCGACGACCAGTTCGATGCCCGTACCGGCGAGGAGCCGGCCGAGCGGCAGGTCCCTGAGCGGCCGGCCGGCGGCGAGCTGGTGCAGCCGTACCCGCTCGACGAAATGGCCGACGGCGTTGACCAGCGTGATGCGCACGCCGCCCCGGCCGCGCAGCCTGCGGGCCACGCCCTTGGCGGCGGACAGTCCGGCGTACCCGGCTCCCAGGACCACGATGTGATGTGTCATGCGCCGTGAACCGGCGGGCGGGCCGATTCGTGACAGCCCGTGCGATGAAGCGGTGCGGAACTACCCGCGGAGGCTCGTGAGCTGGCGGGCGGCGAAGGCGAGTTTGCCGGGGTTGATGACGGTGCGGACCGCGCTGACCCGGCCCTCGCTGATCTCCGGCACCACGATGGCGAGCAGCTCACGGCCCGCGAGGACGACGGCCGCCGGAGCGCCGTTCACCTCGGCGAACTCGGCTCTGACCTGCGCCGCCTCGGGCCGGTGCCCCAGGCCCAGCAGATAGCGGAGCACCTTCTCGCGTCCGGTGATCGGCCGGCGGGCCGCGGAGACCTGGCCGCCGCCGTCGGCCCAGGCGGTCACGTCATCGGCGAGCATCCGTTCGAGACCGGCCACATCGCCCTCGACGGTGGCGGCGAAGAAGCGCTCGACGATCTTCCTGCGCTGTCCGTCGTCGACGTCGAAGCGGCGTCGCGGATGGCCGAGCCGCTCGCGGGCCCGGCGGTGCAGCTGGCGCGAGTGGGCCTCCTCGATGCCGACGGCTTCGGCGACTTCGCGGTGGCTGTGCCCGAACGCCTCGCGCAGGACGAACACGGCGCGTTCGGCCGGAGTGAGCCGTTCCATCAGAGTGAGCAGCGCGAGCGACACGGATTCGCGCTGCTCGGCGCTCTCCAGCGGCCCGAGCGGGCCGAGCGGATCGGTCGCGGTGCGCGTGAGGACCGGCTCGGGGAGCCAGGGTCCGGCGTACACCTCCCGCCGGGCGCGGGCGGAGGTGAGCTGATTGATGCAGAGGTTCGTCATGACCTTGGTCAGCCAGGCGGCCGGGGTGCGGACGGCGGAGCGGTCGGCCGTACTCCACCGCAGATACGTGTCCTGCACGATGTCCTCGGCCTCGCTCGCCGAACCGAGCATCCGGTACGCGAGCGCGAAGAGCCGGGGCCGGTGCGCTTCGAACTCCGCGACAGCTTCCGTGGTCATGTCCGTAGCCTGCCAGGCGCGCCGGGCGGCCGGGCACGGCGCCCACCGCGAGCAGGACCCGTGCGCCACAGAGCCCGTACGCCACGGACCGCCCGACTTCCTCGGCCAGGCGGCGACCGGCTGGACTCGGGCGGCTTTCGGGTTGCTCGCCGTCGGCCCTGTCCAAGCAGATCAGTACGCTGGAGTCGCACGGGTACGTCGAGGTGCGCAAGGGGTACGTCGGCAAGCGCCCCCGCACCTGAGTGAACCTCGGCGACGCCGGACGGGCGGCGCTGGAGGCGCACGCGGCGGCCCTGCAACGGATCGTCGAGGAGTCACGGCGCACGGCCGGCGGGGGCGGCGCGGACGCCGACTGAGCGCGCGGACGTGAGCAGGACGTGAAGAGAAGGAAGGGCACGTACCCATGCGCACGCTGTACGTCGTCACCCACCCCGAGGCGACGCACCACGTCGAGGGCGTCGTCGGCGGATGGCACGACTCGCGGCTGACGCCCGCCGGCGTCCGGGCGGCGGTCTCCATCGCCGAGGCCCTGCGCTCCCAGATCCCGGACGGCGCGGAGGTGGAGCTGCACTCCTCGGATCTGCGGCGCACGGTGCGTACGGCCGAGGAGGTGGGCCGGGTCTTCGGCGTCGTGCCGTCCCTGGACGACAGGCTGCGGGAGAAGTCCTACGGCGAGGCGGGCGGAAAGCCGCAGTCCTGGCTGGACCAGCGGTTCGTGCGGCCGCCGGCCGTCGGGGAGCGGATGGAGCACGACGAGGGCGTGCGGGGCGCGGAGACCAAGGCTGCGTGGGCGCGGCGCGTCTACGCGGCCATGGACGAGATCCTGCGGAGCCCGGTCCGCCATCAGATCGTCGTGACGCACGGCGGCTCTCTGACGTTCGTCGTGGCGTCCTGGATCAAGATGCCGGTCGAGTCGGCGGGCTACGCCAGTTTCCGGGCCCCCTCCGGCAGCACCACCACGCTGCACGAGGACGACTTCTTCCACAACCGCCAAGTCGCCCGGCTCGGCGACACCCGCCACCTGGACTCCGCCCCGGCCGGCTGACCCCGCCCCGGACGCCTGCGCACTCACCGGCCTCCTCCGCACAGCCGACCGGGCCCGGCGAAAAAGTGAGCAGCAGCGATGCGGACGCGGTACCGGGCGAGCACGGCCCGTGCCCGTAAGGCTGCTCACGTGGCTGAAGTCCGCACTGGTCAGATGGCGTACGGCGGGCGGAGCGACCCCTCGAAAGCGAGTAGCGCGCGACCTGAGCAATTGCTCACAATAGTGCCGCATACTGTGGCGGAGCAGTGATCCACACCCGCCACGGGCGTCGTCCGACGCCGTCTCCCGCACATCCCGGAGGAACCCATGACGCATGTGAGCACGCGCCCCCGGCGGGTGTCCCCGGCCGAGGTCCGCGCCCGGCTCGGGGAACCCGAAGCCATGATCAAGGCCAAGATCCAGACCCGTATCGACGATCAGTTCCGTCTCTTCATAGCCCACTCCCCCTTCATGACGATGGCCACGGCGAACGCGGCGGGGCGCGTCGACTGCTCGCCCCGCGGCGACTATCCGGGCTTCGCGAAGGTCCTCGACGACCACACGCTCGCGGTGCCCGACCGGCCCGGCAACAAGCTCGCCGACTCCTTCCGCAACATCGCCGAGAACGACGGCATCGGGCTGCTCTTCCTGATCCCGGGCCTGCGGGAGTCGGTGCGCGTCAACGGCAGCGCCTACGTCACCGACGAACCCGATGTCCTCGCGCGGATGCGGACCGAGGCGAAGCAGCCGGAGCTGGCGATCGTCGTGGAGGTGGAGGAGGCGTACTTCCACTGCGGACGGGCCATCCTCCGGTCCCGCCTGTGGGACCCCGACAGCCAGGCCCTGGCCGACGAGCTGCCGACGTTCGCCGAGATGGCCGTCGCGCAGTCCGACATCGACCTGGACCCGTCGCTGCTCGAACGCGGCCTCGAAGACGCCTACCGCAAGCTCTACTGACCAGGCCGCGGCCACAAGGGAATTCTCCGATGCAACAGACCACCATCGAGCACATAGACCAGGTCGCCGAGGGCGTCGTCGCCCTCACCCTGCGCGGCGCCGCCGGCCCGCTGGAGCCCTGGGAGCCCGGCGCCCATATCGATCTGGCCCTGCCGAACTGGCTGATCCGGCAGTACTCGCTGTGCGGCGACCCGGCCGACCGGGACGCCTACCGCGTCGCCGTGCGGTACGACCCGCTCAGCAGGGGCGGTTCGGAGTACATCCACCGGTTCCTGCGCCGGGGCCGGACCCTCGACGTCTCGGCGCCCCGCAACAACTTCCCGCTCGCGCCCGCGCCGGAGTACCTGTTCCTCGCCGGCGGGATCGGCATCACCCCCCTCCTGCCCATGCTGCGGGCGGCGACCGACGCGGGGCGTCAGACCACTCTGGTGTACGCGGGGGCGACGGCCGAGACCATGCCCTTCGCCGACGAACTCCTCTCCGGCTACGGCGACCGGGTGCGGATCGTCGCCACGAAGCAGCAGGGCAGGCCGGACCTCGCCGCCCTCGCGGCCGGCCTGGGCCCCGACGCCCTGGTCTACTGCTGCGGCCCCGCCTCCATGCTCGCCGCCGCCGAGGACGCGTTCCCCGCCGAACGGCTGCACGCGGAGCGGTTCCAGCCGGTGCCCAAGACGTACGGCCCCGACACCGCGTTCGAGGCGGTGTGCGCCCGGTCCGGACAGACCGTCCCGGTACCGGCCGACGAGTCCCTCCTCGACGCCCTCAACCACGCCGGCCGCCCCGTGCCCTCCGGCTGCCGCGAAGGCGTCTGCGGCAGCTGCGAACTCACCGTCCTCGACGGCGAACCCGAACACCGCGACGACATCGGCGCCCCCACGGGCCGCATGTACGCCTGCGTCTCCCGCGCGCTGTCCCCACGCCTCGTCCTCGACCTCTGACCGGTCGCCGCCCTCCGGCAGCGCTGTCGGACATGGCCGGTGGGCGCGGTCAGCCCGCCCCGCCGGGCGGGCCCCGCTCGCCCGCCGGACGCGGCCCCCTCAAGCCCCGATGACCTGGTCAGGAGTGTGCAGCCAGGTCTGCCCGCCGCCGGGGCCGACGGTCATGCCGAAGGCCGGGGCCGGGGGCTCGCCGAGGTCGAGATAGCCGCCGTAGGCCGCCTCCACCTCCGACCACAGGTCGCGCGGACCGTACTGCCATACGGGCTCCCCGGCGTCGGCGATGGCGCCCGAGCCGTCCTGGTCCATCAGCCAGACGCGGTCGGCGCCGCCGGTCTCGGCGTGCACCATCGACACGCCCGGCAGCATCGCCCCCGCGTACAGGGCGAAGCCCAGGCTCAGCAGGTCGCGGAGCCCGATGCCGCTGGCGACGGAGCGGGCTGTCGACTGGTCCACCGGGCGGGCGGGGGCGGCGGGGCGGTGGGACTTCATCGGCATGTACGAGGCGCCGCCCTCGAACGGGCCGCTCGCCGTGCCGTCCTCGTGGACGCGGAGCCGCAGCACGGCGCCGCTCCAGAAGTCGCGGGCCATCGGGGCGACCAGGATGCCGCCCGGCACGACCTGGCGCACCAGGTCGTACGGCACGTGGCGCAGGGCGCAGGTGGAAATGAGGCGGTCGTACGGCGCTCCTGCGGCCCAGCCGTGCTCTCCGTCGGCCCGTACGACCGTGACACGCGGGGCTCCGACGGCGGCGAGGTTCTTCTCCGCCTGGTCCGCCAGGCGCGGGTCGATCTCCACGCTGACGACGCGGTCGTCGCCCACGCGCCGGGCCAGCAGGGCGGCGACGTGCCCGGTCGCGGTGCCGATCTCCAGCACGCGCTCGTGGCCCCGCACTTCCAGGCAGCCGAGCATGGCGGCGACCATGCTGGGCTGCGAGTTGGAGGACGTCGCGACGCCCGGCCCGCCCTCGTGTCCGTCGTCGACCTGGGTCACCACCGGCTCGTCGCTGTGGACCAGCCGCCACCACTCCCCCTCGTCGGTGACGGGCTCGCACCGCTCGGGGCCCTGCCGCCAGATCCGTTGAGGGATGAACCGGTGGCGGGGCGACTGCTCCCAGACGGCGCGCCAGTCCGGCGAGAGCAGGCCGCGACCGTCCAGCAGCTCGACGAGCGCGGCATACTCCGGGTGCACCGCTCCGGGGGCGTCCATCGTGGTCATCCGGTGGCCTTGCCACCGGAGCCGCCCGAACTATCGGGAGACGGCGGGGTAGGCGGCGGGGTCCACGGCTTGTCGGAGGGTGGTCCGCTGTGCTTTCCGTCATCGGCCATACGAACGCTCCTAGTCGCACCTGAGTTTGGGATTTACGCCGCCATGCTCCCCCGCTGAAAGGGCGTTGAAGCTCCGCTCACTGGAAGGAGCGAACGGACCGTCACCGTGCTGACGTGTCGGCCGGAGCCGTCGTCAGGTGTTCCTGGAAGAACGGCGCCGCAGCGGCGATGGCGCGGTCGACGTACTCGGGCACGTCGTAGAAGTCCATGTGCGTGCCGCCCTCGACGACCAGCAGCCGCTTGGGGCCGCGGGCGCGGCCGTGGAGTTCGGTGGACATCCACAGCGATCCGGCTTCGCCGCCGGCGACGATGAGGATCGGTTGGGTGAGCAGGTCCTCGACCATGTGGAAGGCGTCGAAGGTGAAGATCCGCGAGACGCTCTTGGTGAACAGGAATTGGTTCTTGGCGTTGGGGTGCTGGGCGCGCGGGGTGAGGTAGTAGTCGTTCGCCTCGACCAGGTCGCGCGGGGTGTTCTCGTCCGGTTCGGCCGGTACGTAGGGGAGGTAGGCGGGCTCGGCGCCCTGGGACGCCTCGGCGGTGCGCTGCTGGGCGAGGGCCTGGAGGGTGGGGACCGCGGCGGCGTCGGAGTCCGTGCCGAACCAGCCGCGGCGGAAGGAGGCGCCGATGTTGACGGCGCTGACCGTGGTGACCGCCTTGACGCGGTAGTCCGTCATCGCGGCGTTGACGCTGTAGCCGCCGCCCGCGCAGACGCCCAGGGCGCCGATGCGCTCCGGGTCCACGCAGTCCAGGGTCTGGAGGTGGTCGACGGCCGCGCGTACGTCCTCGACGCGGGCGTACGGGTCCTCCAGGTGGTGCGGTTCACCGCCGCTGTCGCCCTGGAACGAGGCGTCGAAGGCGAGGGCGACGAAGCCCTGCTCGGCGAGCTTGCTCGCGTACAGGTCGGCGGCCTGCTCCTTCACGCCGCCGCCGGGGTGGACGACGACGATCGCCGGGTGGCCGGCCCGCGAGTCGAGGTTCTCGGGCAGGTGGAGATTGCCCGCCATGGTGATCGGGCCGTTGGGGAAGGTGACGGTGTCCATCGTCCGCTCCTCAGGGTCGCGTGGGGTTTCGTGGGTGCGTGGGCGCTGTTCGGGTGCGCCGGGGCCGGAAATCCTCGACCGGGATATCAGGGATATCGGGGAGGGGAAATTTCCGCCCTCTGCCTGTGCCTGTCGGCCACACGAAAAACACTCGCACGCATCACGTCTCGCTCCCAGAGGAGACTTTCATCCGGGGACGCGCCTATCCAGGGAGAGAATTATCCCTGCCACCGCGGGCGCGCCCCAGGGGATACTGGCGATCATGAGCAGCAATACGCGCCCCGACGAGCTCGGGGCCTTCCTCAAAGCCCGCCGGGCCGAGCTGGGCCCCGGCTCGGTCGGGCTGCCCGAGACCGGTGGCCGCCGCCGGGTCAGCGGGCTCAGGCGCGAGGAGGTCGCCCAGCTGGTGGCGATCAGCACCGACTACTACACCCGGTTGGAGCAGGGCCGCATCCAGGGATCCGCGCCGGTGCTGGACGCCCTCGCGCGGGCCCTGCACCTCGACGACGACCAGCGGGCCTATCTGTTCGAGCTCGCCGGACGCCTCGTGGAACGGCCCGTACGGCGTACCCAGCAGAAAGTGCGGGCCCCGCTGCGTCGGCTGCTCGACGACATGGGCACCACGCCGGCCCTGGTCCTCGGCCGCCGTATGGACATTCTCGCCTGGAATCCGCAGGCGGCGGCTCTCGTCACCGACTTCTCGAGAATTCCGGAGAAGCAGCGGAACTATATTCGCCTGGTATTCACCGACCCGTCGATGCGCGAGCTGTACGCCGACTGGCGGGACGTGGCCCACACCTGTGTGGCCCAGCTGCGCATGGAGGCCGCACGGGACCCGGACAGTCCGCGCCTCGCCGCGCTCGTCGGCGAGCTGTCGGTCCAGGACGCCGACTTCCGGCGCTGGTGGGCCGCCCACCACGTGGCGATGCGCGGCATCGGGACCAAGACGCTGAAGCATCCGGTCGTCGGCGAATTGACCCTCGACTGGGACACCCTCGCCTCCACCACCGACGCCGACCAGCAGCTCGTGGTGTGGACCGCCGAACCCGGCTCCCCGTCCCACGACGCGCTGCGCGCCCTCGCCTCCTGGGCCGACGCGCCGACGGCCCAGCCCCGCCGGTCCCCCGGCACCGACGGCCCGCCGCCCGGCTGACCCTTACGCCCCGTACGGGCCGCAGCCGCCGCCGGCGTCAGCCCCTCGGTCTCATTCCCGCTGCTCGGCAGGCTCGGCGAAGCGGAAGGCGGCGGCAGGGATGCCGGGGACAGCCACCCGCGCGGTGAACACCGCGCCGTCCGCCGGGCCCGGGTCCGGCAGGCCGGTCCGGGCCGTGGTGATGTACAGCGTGCGCAGGTCGTCCCCGCCCAGGCACAGGCCGGCCGGCTGCCGGGCGGGGAGGGGCAGCACGTGGTCGAGGGTGCCGTCGGCGCGGTAGTGGTGGATGCGGGCCTCGCCCCAGATCGCGCTCCACAGCCCGCCCTCGGCGTCCACCGCCATGCCGTCGGGGTTGCCCGCGGGCACCGTGGCGAACTCCTCCAGCGCGTGCGCCGGTTCGCCGGTGCGCGGGTCGACGCGGCAGGTCAGGATCGTGCCGCGGGCGCTGTCCGCGAGGTACAGCACCGTGCCGTCCGCGCTGAAAGCGGGGCCGTTGGGAATGGTCAGGCCGCCGAAGACCCGGTGCACCGAGCCGTCGTGGTCCACGCGGTAGAGGCTGCCCGCGCCCTCGTCCGCCGCGTACGGCATGCTGCCTGCCCAGAACCGGCCGTGCGGGTCGGCGGTGGCGTCGTTCATCCGGATGGGAACGGGCGAACCGTCCTCGGGGCGGCCGAGCCACCTGGGCGCGGCACAGCCCTCACCCGTCCCATTCGTCCCGCTGGTCTCACCCGTCTCGCCCGTACGGAACAGGCAGATGCCCGTGCCCGCTGCCGCGATCCACTGTCCGGGGCGGCCCGCGACGGGTGCCACCGCGCCCAAGGGGACGTCCAGCCGCGCCAACTCCTCCAGCGGGCCGTCCCGGTGGTCGAGCGGGCCGCGCAGGAGACGGCCGCTCAGGATGTCCACCAGTACGGGGCCGCCCGGCAGCCAGCGGATGCCCTCGCCGAGGTCGAGCCGGTCCGACCAGACGGGCTTTGCGGTGGAAGCGGGGTTCATGCGGCGGCGGTTCCTCTCGTTCGGCACGCACGGGTCGTACGGGCACGAGTCGGCGTACTGGCACGGGCGTACGGGCAGCATCGTACGGGCACGAAACCGCCTGGTCAGAAGGAGTCCCCGTACCAGTGAACGGCCTCGGGGGCGCGGGGTACGGCGTGTGCGTGCTCCGGCGGGGCCAGCAGCGGGCGGATCATCCCCATGTGCTCGGTGCGGACCGTCACCCCCGTCATGAGGTGGGGCAGCGCTTCCAGCACGGCGGGGCCGGGCGCGGGCCCCCGAAGTCGCGCCGCGCGCAGTCCCGCGTGCCGGGCGCGTGCGGCGACGGCCGCGAAGAGCGCGGCCAGGGCGCCGGGTCCGGTCGCCGCGTACTCGCGTACGTCCACGGCCCCCGCATCATGCGCCGCGACCGCCCAGCCCGCCGGCCGGCCGGTGTCCGGGTCCTGCGCGACGAGCCACTCGCGGGGCGGCCCGTACCAGGCGGGCAGCCGCGTCCGCCAGTCGGCCTCGGTCCGGACCGTACTCAACGGCCGTGCGGACCGCGGGAGTCGGGCCAGATGCGGAAGGTCGGCGGGGCGCGCGGGGCGGACCCGGTACGGGGAGCCGCCGGGCAGGACGTTGCCGAGGGCGCCCTCGTGCAGCCGGGTCGGGAAGGTCTGCCAGCCCGAGCCCGTATAGACGCCGGGTGTGCCGGTGAACAGCAGCGACCACGCGCAGGACTCCGCCCGCATCGTCGCGGCCGCCGCCTGGAGCAGCGAGCGGATCAGCCCCCGGCCGCACGCCTCGGGGCGGGTCGCGACGCTGCCGATGCCGCCGACCCGTACGGGGGCGCCCTCGGCGTCGCGGATGTCGCGGGGCACGTAGACGACGACGGCGTCGATCGTGCCGTCGTCGCGGACGGCGAGGAAGGTGCGCCGGTGGCGGCCGGGGTCCAGGGCGTACAGGGCGGGCAGGTGCGGGGCGGCGCCGAAGCACGCGTCCCAGAGGGCGTGCAGGGCGGGTTCGTCGGCGGGGCGCGCGGTGCGGATGAGGCTCATAGCCGGAGGTTTCCCGTGATGAGCGCGGTGCCGCCGGGCTGGGGGAAGGCGGTGCGGCGGGTGCCGTCCTCGACGCAGGTGCTGTGCAGGGCCGAGCGGAGGGCGCCGGGGGCGAGGTGGAGGGCGCCGCCGGTGAAGCGGCAGCCGGTGGCCGACCAGTGGTTGTCGCCGTGCTCGACGCGCGCGTGCGCCGTGCTGCCTCCGGTGGCGGAGGTGACGTCGGAGAGGTCCCAGGTGACGGTGGCGTCGCTCGCGGCGCGGCTCAGGAACGCGCCGCCCGCGGGTGTCCCGGACAGGGCCGTGCCGCCGGTGAGCCGCAGGCGCTGGTCCTTCTCGGCGGTCAGGAGCAGGCCGATGCCTTCGAGGCTGCCGCCGTGGACGTGGAGTTCGGCGGCGGATACGGCGACGGGGGCGCCGTGTCCGGCCCCGGCCAGGCGGCAGTCGGTGAGGCGGACGGGGCCGGCGCCGCGCAGGGCGGCGCCGTCCAGCCCGGTCAGTTCGCAGCGCACGAAGTGGACGGGCGCGGTGACGGCGCTCTGGATCAGTACGGTGTCCGGCGGCACGGTGAACGCGCAGTCGCTGATGACGGTGGGGCGCCGCGAGCGCGTGGAGTGCTGGGCGAGGCTGAAGGTCTTCGCGGCGCAGCCGCGCAGTTGGGCGCCGTCCGCGTTGACGGTGAGGGTCCCGGCCCGGTCGAAGGTGGAGCGGGCGATGACCCGGACGTCCTCCAGGGTGAGGTCGGTGATCTTCGTGTTGGCGGTGAACCAGGAGCACACGTGCTTGCGCACGGTGACGCGCTTGGCGGACGTGCCCCACTGCGGGCCGGAGTTGGCGAGGTCCATGAGGCCGGAGTTGCCGTCGAAGAGCGGCGTGCGTCCCGCGCCCGCCGCGTGTGCCGGTGCGGCGGTCGCGAGAGCGGCAGCTCCTGCGGCGAGCCCCGCGGTGGTCAGGACGCGGCGGCGGGTGGTGGCGTCGGGCGGGCGGTGCACGGATTCCTCCACGGGGTGCGGCGGTGCACGGGTCTTCTAGGGGCTCAGCCGCCGACGCGCGAACCGCCGGCACCGCCAGCACCGCCAGTACTGCCAGAACCGCCAGTACCGCCGGCACCGCTGACCGTATTGCGGTACGGCGGCATCCAGCGCATCCGGGGCTGCTGGTCGGCGAGGACTCCGCCGTCGACCACGAGGCGCGCGCCGGTGAGGTAGGCGCCCGCGTCGGAGGCGAGGAGCAGGAGGGCGCCCACGCAGTCGTCGGGCTGTGCGTAGCGGCCGAGGGGTATGCGCTCGCGCCAGGCCGCTTCGAAGGGCTCGCGGTCGAGCGGGAATTCCCCGTCGATGGGGGTGTCGACCATGCCGGGGGCGAGGGTGTTGGCGGTGATGCCGTGCGGGGCGAGTTCGATGGCGAAGGTCTCGGTGAGCAGCTGCGCGGCGGCCTTGGACGCGTTGTAGTGCGCGAGACCGGCTTCCGCGACGAGGGCGTTCTTCGAGGTCACGGTGATGATGCGGCCGGGTGTGCCGTCGGCGGTCATGTGCTCGGCGATGCGCTGGGTCAGGAAGAAGACCGCGTCGACGTTGACCTTCATGACCCGGCTCCAGCTCTCCGGGGTGATCTCGTTGCAGCGCTCCAGGGCGGCGGTGCCCGCGTTGTTGACGAGGATGTGTACGGGCCCGACGTCGGCGCGGACGGTGTCGGCGAGGCCGGTGAGCTCTTCGGTGTGCGCGAGGTCCTGTGCGTACGTATGGCAGGTGCGGCCGAGGGCGCGGACCTGGCCGGCGGTCTCCTCGATGCCGTCGGCGCCGGGGAGGTCGACGAGGACGAGGTCGGCCCCGGCGGCGGCGAGACCGGTCGCGAAGGCGCGGCCGAGGCCGCGGGCCGCGCCGGTGACCAGGGCGGTGCGGCCGGTGAGGTCGAAGCGGTCGGTGCCGCGCGGGGCTGGCGGGTGGGTCACGGCGTGGTCCTCGGGGTGGGTACGGGGAGGGGCCCGCTCGCCCGTGCCGCCGCACTCGGGGTGCGGTGGCGGGGGCGAGCGGGGGAACACGATGGGGGGCTCAGTCACCCAGGCCCAGCAGGCCGAGAGACGGCCGGTGGATGAGGGCTTCGACGGCTTCCGCGTCGAGCGGCGGGAGGCCCGGTATGCCGGGTATCGCCGCGATCTCGCGCAGGCCGTCGACCGAGTCGTTCACCGTGGTGAACGGGTAGTCGCTGCCGAACAGCAGCTTGTCCCAGACGCCGTAGTCCTGGACCAGGCGGAGGCTGTGCCAGAGCTGGAAGGGCCGGTAGTGCAGGGCGCTGATGTCGGCGTAGACGTGCGGGTGCTTGCGGATGACGGCGATGCACTCGCCCTCGAAGGGGTGGGAGAGGTGGGCGAGGACCATCCGCAGTTCGGGGTGGCGGATGGCGACGGCGTCGAGGTGGCGGGGCATCGCCCACTCGAGCGGGGCCGCGGAGACGAAGGTGGTGCCGGTGTGCACGAGCAGCGGCAGGCCGTTGCGCTCGGCGTAGGCGTACAGCTCGTCGTACTCCTCGGCGGCCGGGTCGAACCCGGCGTACATCGGCATGAGTTTGATGCCGCGCAGGCCGAGCTCCTGGTGGCCGTAGCGGAGTTCGTCCTGCCAGCCGGGCTGGGTGGGGTCGAGGGAGAGGTAGCCGATGAGCCGGTCAGGGTGTCGGCCGGTGTAGGCGGCGACGGCGGTGTCGTCGACCCACAGGCCGCTGCGGCGGGCCTTGCCGCCGACCACGATCGTGCGGGTGTCGGGCGGGCAGGCGGCGGCGTACTCCTCCCAGGTGACGGTGAGATCGACCTCGCCCTCGTGGGCGCGCGCCGAGTCGGAGGCGAAGGGCTCGCCGAAGTCGTGGCTGTGGCGGAAGAGGTGGGAGTGGACGTCGACGATCATCGGCGGCTGCTCCTGGCGGTGTGGGCCGGGCTCATGTGCGGTTCCTCTTCTCCCAGCCTTCGCTGAACATGTTCCAGAAGCGGTGGTTGGGCGGGTGCTCCTCGAAGACCTCGTCGACCAGCTCCACTCCGAGGCCGGGGGCGGTGGGCAGCGGCAGACGGCCGTTCTCCACGGGCAGGACGCCGCGCAGCGCCTCGAAGACGTAGTCCTCCAGGAGGCTGTCGAACGTCTCCAGGATCTTGAGGTTCGGGATGCCGAAGGCCGCGTGGGCGGAGGCCGTCGTGCACAGCGGGGAGTTGGAGTTGTGCGGGGCGACGAGCATGCCGTGGGTGTCGGCGGCCGCGGCGATCTTGCGTATCTCGGTGAAGCCGCCGGCCATGGAGAGGTCGGGCTGCACGATGTCGACGGCCTCGGTGGCGAAGAGCTGCTTGTACTCGTAGCGGTTGTGGAAGTGCTCGCCGCCGGAGATCGGGAAGGCGGCCCGCTGCCGCAGTTCGCGGTAGCGCTCGATGTGGGTCCAGGGCATCGGCTCCTCGAACCAGCCGATGTCGAAGGGTTCGAGCTCGCGCAGCAGCCGGGCGGCGGTGGGCATCGCGAATCGCGCGTGCCCCTCGATGAAGAGGTCGGTGTCGGGTCCGATGGCCTCGCGGACGGCCGCCACCAGCTCGACGGAGCGGCGCAGTTCGGACCGCTCCAGCTCGTGCAGTCCGGGGCCGAAGGGATCGAATTTGAGGGCGCTGTACCCCTTGGCGACGGTCTCGCGGGCCTTGGCGGCGAAGGTCCCGGGGTCGCGCTCGCCGTTGTACCAGCCGTTGGCGTAGACCCGGACGGTGTCGCGGCAGGCGCCTCCGGTGAACCGGTAGACGGGGATGCCGAGGGCCTTGCCCATGATGTCGTGCAGGGCCTGGTCGAGGCCGGAGAGCGCGACGCCGCCGACGTCCCCGCCGCGCAGGAAGTCACCCTGGTAGAGGCGGAGCCAGATCTCCTCGGTGTCGAAGGGGTCGGCGCCCAGCAGATGGCGGCCGGCGAGGGACTCGGTGAGGGCGCAGACCTCCTGTCCCCGGTAGGGGTGGGTGATCTCGCCGATGCCGGAGAGCCCCTCGTCGGTGTGAACGCGTACGTAGCCGAAGTCGCGCCACGCGGTGCCGAGCATCAGGGTCTCCACCCGGCTGACGCGGCCGGCCGGGCCGGTGGGGCGGGTGCGGTTGACGGTCAGCATCAGAGGTGGGCTCCGCCCATGGTCGAGGTGTGGCTGAGGTCGCGGACGCCGCCCTCGGCCAGGGCCGCCGCGACGGCAGCCTCCGTGGCTTCGAGGAGCCGGTCGACGTCCGCGTCGGTGTGGGCGTAACTGATGTGGCTGCGCTTGAGGTTGAGGGGCAGTTCGAACAGGCCGTGCTCGATGAGGCGGCGGCGGTAGCCGACGAAGAGGGAGGCGTCGTTGGCCAGCAGGTCGCGGTAGGTGCGCGGCGGTGTGTCGGGGGTGAAGCCCGGCATGAAGTACGTGACGAACACGGAGCCGTACCCCGTGACGACGGCGGGCACGCCGAGGCGGGCGTAGAGCGCGGTGAGTTCGGTGCGGACGCGGTCGCCGAGCCGGAAGACGTTTTCGTGGACGGGCTCTTCGCGGAGCTTGCGGAGGGTGGCCAGAGCGGCGGCCACGACCGAGGGGTGGCCGTTGTAGGTGCCGGCGAAGAACGCGGGCGCGCCCGGCGTCGTCGAGAACAGGTCCATCAGGTCGGCCCGGCCGCCGATCGCGGCGACGGGCGCGCCGTTGGCGATGGCCTTGCCGAGGGTGGTGAGGTCGGGGGTGACGCCGCTGATGCGCTGCCAGCCGCCGAGGTCGTGGCGGAAGCCCGTGATCACTTCGTCGAAGACGAGGACGCTGCCGGCCTTCGTGGTCTCCTCGCGCAGGGTGCGCAGGAACTCCTGGTGCGGGAGGAGGGCGCCCACGTTGTGGGGCACGGGTTCGACGATGACGGCGGCGATGTCCTGGCCGTGCTCGGCGAAAGCCGTGCGCACCGCCTCGCTGTCGTTGAAGGGCAGGACGAGGGTGGCGGCGAGGACCTCGGGCAGGATGCCCGTGGAGATCGGGTCGTGGCCGCCGACCTTCTCGGGCGCCGAGATGACGTTGAGACTGACCGCGTCGTGCCAGCCGTGGTAGCAGCCCTGGAACTTGACGACCAGCCGCCGCCCGGTGGCGGCGCGGGCGACGCGCAGGGCGTGGAAGGTGGCCTCGCTGCCGGTCGAGGTGAGCAGCAGCTTGTCGACCGAGGGGATGAGCTCGGCGAGCTGTTCGGCGAGGAGCACCTCGCCTTCGGTGACGCCGACGCCCATATGGCCGAGGCTCCGGCCGGCCTCCTCGGCGGCGCGGGCCACGTCGGGGTCGTTGTGGCCGAGGAGCGGAGGGCCGAAGGCGGCGTGGAAGTCCGTGAATTCCCGTCCGTCGGCGGTGCGGAAGCGGGCGCCTCCGGTGCCGGTGACGACGAGGTCGGTCAGGCCGGGGATGCTGCGCTGGCCGCTGTTCACGCCACCGGGCACGACCTGGCGGGCTCGCCGGGCGAGCCGCTGCGCGGTGGTGCCGTCCTGGCCTGAACTCATGATCGGTGCTCCTTGCGTCGATAGTCGTTCGGCCCTTCGGGGTCCTGCCCGGTCCCCGGGAGCCATGGCGCCATCCGCCGGCAGTCTTCGCAGGAAATTCTTCAGAACAGCGTTCTGTACTCCAGAACAGTCAGGATCGTACGGGCCGAAAATCGCGGAGGTCAACCCCTTTTCCGTGCGACTTTCGGCGTGAACTCGCCCCAGAATCCCGGGAGAAGGCACTACGCTGTTCAGCTATGACGAACAGCGCGAACAGCGAAGGCCCGGCCAAGGCGGAGCAGTCGGAGCAGTCGGAGCCGGCTGAGCAGTCGGAGCCGACTGAGCAGTCGAAGTATTGGGTCAAGAGCGTGGCGAGGGCCGCGGACATCCTCGAAACCCTGGCCACGGCGGAGCCGGGCCGGGGCATGAGCGTCACCGAGATCGCGCGCGCCTGCGGGATCGCCAAGAGCGCGACCTTCGGCATGCTCCAGACCCTGCGGGCGTACGGTCTCGTCGCCGACGACGGCGAGGGCATGAGCCGGCGCTACCGCCTGGGCATGGGGCTCGCGCGGCTCGGCGACCGGGCGCGGTCCCAGGTGTCCTTGCGGACCGTCGCCCACCCGGTGCTGCGCGAGCTGACCTCCGTCACCGGCATGGCCTCGCGCCTCGCGGTGCCCGAGGGCGGCCACGCCGTGGTGGTGGACCAGGTCGAGACCGACCAGCGCATCCGCCTGGACCTGCGCATGGGACAGCGCGAACTGCCGCACTGCACCGGACTGGGCAAGGCCCTGCTCTCCGCCCTCTCCCCCGCCGAGGCGGCCCTCGTGGTCGAGCGCTTCGGACTGCCGCGCCGCACCGCCCGGACGATCACCGACCCGGCGACCCTCCTCGCCCACCTGCGCGACATCGACCGGCTCGGCTACGCGCTCGACGACGAGGAGGACGCCGAGGGGGTCATCTGCATCGGCGCCCCGGTCCGCGACCACCTGGGCGCCTGCGCGGGCGCCATCAGCATCACCGGCCTCAAACTCGGCCTGCCCGCGTGGCGTTACCAGGAGCTGGGCGGGCGGGTCAGGGACGCCGCGCGGCGCATCAGCGTGGGCCTGGGCCAGGAGGCGACGGAAACGGAAGCGGAGAACGCACAGAACCCGGCGCACCCGGAGAACGCCGCCCGGCACGCGGCTTCACAGGCCGCCGGGGAGCCGCCGCGGGTGCCCGAGCCCCGCGCCCTACGGCGCGACGACGGGCGTACGACGGGGTCTTGACGCGGGCGGCGCGCCCCGCGTAGCTTCCCTGCCAGCCGCGCTGCCTTGATCACCACCGGCCGCGCGGCTCCACCGCGGCCACGGTGCGTACGCGCACCGGGCCCGCACCGCGGCCCGCCCCGGCGCCTGCCCCGTACGCCCCGGCCCCCGGTCGCACCTCTCTTCTCAACCCTGTCCAGCTCTTCTCAGCCATCCGCACCACGGCAGCACTTCGCAGGAACGCTCCCCCCTCGGCACTTCTCGGAAGGCGAAGTCCGTCATGAGCGTTCCCCCCTCCCATCCCGCTTCCTCCGCTCCGTCCGATCCGTCCTCGAACGCCCGGCGCTCGTTCCTGCGCGCCTCGGGCCTGGCCGGGCTGCTCGCCGCCGGCGCGGTGACCGGATCGGGCTCGGCCACCGCCCAAACCGTCGCGACGCGACCCATCGCGGCCGACTCGCACCCCTCCGGCACGGTCCGGCGCCTCGACACCGTGGCGCGCCTGCGCGCGCTGCGCCCGACGGCGGCCGAGGACGGCGGCCTCGCCCTGCTCGCCGGCTACCGCGCGCCGGGCGACGGCGGCGGCATGGCGGTGCGCTGGTCGGCGTCCTCGACCGCCGGCCACAACGGCGGGACCGTGATCGCGCCCGACTCCGCGCCGGACCGCGGCCGCTGGCTCCAACTGCACGACGGCACCGTCGACCTGCGGACCTTCGGACACTTCGACGCCGGTACGCCCGCGGACGACGCCCTGGACGCGCTGGTCGCCGACCAGGCCGTACACCGCGTCGAGGCCCATACCGATCTGCTGTTCCGCAGACGGCACTTGTGGTCCCGGTCGGGCATCGAGCTGGACTTCGGCGGCCATCAGGTCCGTACCGCCGGGATCGAGAAGAACACGCGGGACAACCCCTTCGGGGCGGTGTTCTCCTTCCGCGGCAAGGTCACCGACACCGTGCACCGGCACACCCTCGGCTCCGTGATGCCCGATCTCAGCGACCTCTTCGAGGTGGGCGATGCCTCCGGGTTCGCCGTCGGCCAGTGGTGGGCCGTGGAGGTGAACGCGGTGAAGGGGAAGTACGAGAAGGAGGTCCAGCGCCTCGTCGAGGTCACCGACGTGGTGGACGGCGGCCGTATCCGCGTCGCCTACCAGATCGGCTGGGAGCTGGCGGCGGGGCGCGCCCTGACCTGGACCCGGATCGAGCCGGTGACCCGCAGCCACGTGCGCGACCTCGTCTTCGAGGGGGCGGGGGACGACGAGTACACCGGCTCGCACCCGGTCGCCTACGAGTACGCGGTGCGCTGCGACGTCTCCGGCATCGAGGCCACCGGCACGTTCTGGCCGGTGGTGATGCGCCGCTGGTGCACCCACTACCGCACCGAGCAGTGCTCGCTGGCCAATCCCCAGTCGGTCACCTATGGCGGGGCCGGCTATCTCACGCAGCAGATCTACTGCCTCTACGGCCATGTCTCCGACTGCCACACCTCCAACGCCCGCCACCTCAACGACTTCACGGCCTCCGCCTACTGCTACGTGACCAACTGCCACGGCGACGGCGACGACCAGGGGCCCTTCGTCACCCACGGCCAGTTCGAGCACGATCTCGTCTACACCGGCAACTCCGGGCTGATGACCTTCGCCAACTCCGGCGCGGCCTGGGGCGGCGCGGCCAAGCGGATCACGGTGCGCCGCCACTCCTGCTCGTGGTTCGTGGCCCGCGTCAGGATCACCGACCTGACATTGGAGGACATGACCGTCATCGGCAAGAAGTCCCTGGAGGGCTCGGGGATGCTGTGGGTCAACGCCGACGGCGTGCAGGTGCGCGGCTGCACCGCGAGCGGGCCGCTCATCGTGTCCCGGACGTCGTCCCTGTCCAAACGGCCCAGCACCGTATCCGATTCGGCGTTCGCCTTCACGAAGGACGCCGAGATCACCCAGGATTCGGTCGACGCCCCGCTGACACTGGAGCGGACGGTGCTCACGGGCGTCGACGGCGCGCGCTTCAACGGCGCCGGGCCGCTGGTGCTCGACCACTGCGTCCTCACCGCGTCCGAGGGCGCCGACCCGGTGACGTACCGGCACGGCGAGGTCCACGTCGAGGGCGGGGAACTGCGCGACGCGGCCGTACGGTTGGCCGGCCCCGGGGACCAGCTGCTGCGGCTGTCCGGGGTCCGGATCGGCGCGCGCGGCAGCGGCGCGGCGCTGCTCTCCCGCGGCGGCGGCGACCGCACGGTGACCTGGCAGCTCACCGGCGTCGACGCGCGAGCCGCCGACGGCCGCGCCCTCGTGAGCATCGGGGAGGGGACCAACCGGTACCGCGCGAGCGGCTGCACCTTCACCGGAGGGGCCCTGGATCTGCGGCAGTCCGGCTTCGGCGGGGACGGTCATCTGCTGCACACCGCGTGCGTCGAGGACGGCACGGCCCGCGCGGCGATGCCGAAGGAGAGCGCGCGCGTCTCCCACAGCAAGGGCAACCTCAGCCTCTGAGGATCTCGCCTCCTCCTGGACTCGCCCCTGGTGAGGCGCACAATTGTCCCTCGTAATCGCCCCTCAGACACCACTGGGAACTTTCGTGACACTGCACCCCTCGATCACCGACCGCCCCGTCCGGGTCGCCGTCGTCGGCGCCGGCCAGCGCGGCCTCACCTACGCCGAGTGGATCAAGGCCCACCCCGAGCAGGCCGAACTGGTCGCCGTGGCCGACCCGCGCCCGTCCGCCCGCGCCGCCTCGGGCGCGCCCCTGGAGTTCGACGACTGGCGGCCCCTCGCCGAGAACCGCATAGCCGACGCGGTCATCGTCGCCACCCAGGACCGCGACCACGTCGAACCGGTCCTGGCCCTGGCGCGGGCCGGATACGCGATCCTCGCCGAGAAGCCCCTGGCGCCCACCGAGGAGGAGACCAGGAAGCTCGTCGAGGGGGTGCGCGAGGCGGGCGTGCTGTTCGCCGTGTGCCACGTCCTGCGGTACACGGAGTACACCGACCTGGTGAAGAGCGTCGTGGACTCCGGGGTGCTGGGCGAACTCGTCTCGATGGAGCACCTGGAGCCGGTCGGCTGGTGGCACTACGCGCACAGCTTCGTGCGCGGCCCCTGGCACAGCGAGCAGGAATCCTCCCCGATGATCCTCGCCAAGTCCTGCCACGACCTGGACTGGATCAGCTACGTGCTCGGCGCCAGAATCGAGGAGGTCGCGAGCTTCGGCGGCCTCAAGCACTTCCGCCCGGAGAACAAGCCGGCCGGGGCGGCGGACCGCTGTCTGGACTGCCCCGTCGAGGCCGACTGCCCGTACAGCGCCCCCAAGCTCTACATGCCGACGCTGCGCGAGGAAGGCGCGGTGTGGCCGGTCACCCACGTCACCGAGGCCACGGACGAGGAAGGGCTGCGGGAGGCGCTGCGCACCGGCCCGTACGGCGTGTGCGTGTACGCGGGCGACAACGACGTCGTGGACCACCAGGTCGTCGCGATGCGGCTGTCCGGCTCCCTGACGGCGACGTTCCAGATGATGGCCTTCACCGAGCAGACGCACCGGCAGACCAGGATCTTCGGCTCGCACGGCTGGCTCAGCGGCGACGGCGAGCGGGTCACCGTGCAGGACTTCCGCACCGGCGAGAGCCGGGTCCATGAGCTCGGCGAGAGCGGTTCGAACGCGGCCGACGGACACGGCGGCGGCGACACCGCGCTCGTCGCCGCGTTCGTACGGGCGCTCGCGAACGGCGACCCGGAGGCCATCCGCTCCGGTACGGACGCGTCCCTGAACAGCCATCTCGCGGCCTTCGCCGCCGAGCGGGCCCGGCACACCCGCACCGTCCAGCAGGTGCCCGTCAGCTGAGTCCGGGGCCCATGCCCGTAAGTCCCACGCGCGCTCGTAGTCCGTAGCGCGCCGACCCATATCCATCGCTCCTTCGGAGGCACCACTCATGCCCCTCACGTCCCGAGCCCCGGCCCCGGCCGGCCGGCGCCGCAGACGGCGCCCCGCCGTCGCCGCGGCGCTCGCCGCCGCACTGGCCGCCACCGCGCTCACCGGCTGCGGCTCGGGCCGTGGGAGCGACAGCCGCACCATCACGATGTGGACCTACCCGGTGATCTTCGACGAGGCGAAGAACAAGGCGTACTGGAACGGGCTGGTCAAGGAGTTCGAGAAGCGGCACGACGGGATCACGGTGAAGGTGGAGACCTTCCCGTGGGCCAACCGCGACACCGCGCTCGCGACCGCCATCGCCTCCGGCAAGGGCCCCGACGTCGTCTATCTGGTCCCCGACCAACTGCCGATGTACCGGCGGAACATCGTGCCCGCCGAGGAGTACCTGTCCGCGGCGGCCCGCGCGGACTACACGGACTTCGCCCTCAAGTCGGTCGCCGCCGACGGCAAGATGCTCGGGGCGCCCGTACTGACCAGCGGGAACCCGCTGATCTGCGACAAGCGGGTGTTCGCGGCGATCGGCGAGAAGCGGTACCCGCACACCTGGGAGGACCTCGCGCGGCTCGCGCCCCGGCTCAAGGAGAAGGGCTACTACGCGACGAGCTACAGCGGCGACACCCAGCAGACCCTGAACCTGACGTTCTATCCGCTGCTGTGGCAGGCGGGCGGCGACGTCTTCAACGAGGACGGCAGGAAAACGGCGTTCGCGGGCCCGGCGGGCGTCAAGGCCCTCACCTTTCTGAAGGAGCTCGTGGCCGGCGGCTACACCGACCGCGACCTCGTGACGACCACCCCGAAGCTGGAGCAGACGCCCGTCGCCCGCGGCAAGGTCGCGTGCACCTGGCAGAACACCCCCGCCGACGTCGAGCCCTTCTGGGGCAGGAAGAACACGGCCGTGCTGCCGCCGCTCAAGGACGCCGCCTCGGTCGGTTACGGGACCGTGGGCGCGCTGTCCCTGCTCAAGGGCGGCAACACCAAGATGGCCGGCGAATGGATCGACTTCGTGTCCCGGCCGGAGCACGCGGCGGGCCTGGAGAAGGAGGCCGGGTACTTCCCGGCCCGCCGCTCCGCGAAGGACCTGTATCCGGGCGACCCCCTCCAGACCGCAGTGTCCAAGACGCTGCCGAGCATGAACGCCGGTCCGCTCAAGCGCAGGTCCCGCGAGGTGATGGGGATGCTGGCGCCCGAGATCCAGGCGGCGCTGCTCGGTGACAAGTCGCCCGAGAAGGCGCTGCGCACGGCGGCCGAGGGCGCCGACGCCATGCTCGGGCGCTGAAACGCCCGCACCTTGAACGGGGAACGGGCCCCGGCGCCCGCCGTACCGGCTGACGCGGACGGCGAGACGGGCCGGGGCTCCGGCCCGGTGCGCCCGCGCGCCGCGCAGGCCCCATCCCGTCACCCCTGCGGTCGGCAGCCCCTCCGCCGCCCCGCCCTTCCCCCGGCCGTCCCCCCCCCCATCCAGACCCGCGGCCCCCTCGCCAGTCCCCTCACCCACCTCGTACCACCCCGTAAGGAGTCACCGTGGCAGTCGTCGCGGAACCCGGGCGCCGGGGCCGCCGCAGCGGGCCGCAGGCGCGCCGCGAGGCCCGGATCGGCCTGCTCTTCGTCCTCCCCTGCTTCCTGCTCTTCCTCGCCTTCCGCTTCGGCCCCGGCATCGCCGGCGTGCTGATGAGCTTCACGGACTACTCGCTCACCGGCGGCGGGCGCTTCATCGGCCTCGACAACTTCAACCGCCTGTGGCACGACCCGCTGTTCTGGAAGTCCCTCAAGGTGACCGTCCTCTACACGGTCATGGCCGTGCCGGGGACGGTGATCGCCTCGACGGCGCTGGCGCTGCTGACGCGCCGGGCCTTCCGGGGCTCCAAGGTGTTCCGCTCGGTGTTCTTCCTGCCGGTCGTCACCTCGCTCGTCCTCGCGGCGACGGTCTTCGTGTGGATCTTCTCGACCGGCGGTCCGTGGTCGACCTTCATGAGCTGGTTCGGCCTGTCCGACTCGTCGTGGCTCGGCGACCACGTCCTCGTGCTCCCGGCGCTCGCGCTCATCGGGGTCTGGTCGCGCTTCGGCTACGGCATGCTCATCCTGCTCGCGCGCATGCAGGACATACCGCGCGAGCTGGAGGAGGCCGCGCTGACCGACGGCGCGGGGCCCTGGCAGCGGTTCCGGCACATCGTGCTCCCGCAGCTGCGGCCCGCGATGTTCTTCCTCGCCGTCATCGAGACCACGTCCTCCTTCCAGGTCTTCGACGCGATCTACACGATGACCGGCGGCGGCCCCGCCAACGCGAGCTACACGCTCGTCTTCCAGCTCTACGACGCGGGCTTCAAGTACTTCGACCTGGGCTACGCCGCGACCATCGGGGTCGCGCTGTTCGTACTGACCCTCGTGGTCGCGCTGCTCCAGCGGCTCGTCATCGGGAAGGACACGTGACCATGACCAGCGTCTCCATCGAGAAGGCACCGCCCGCGCCCGTACCGCCGGGGCCGGACCGCGCGGCGCGCCGTGCCGAGCGCGCCCGGCGCCGGGCCGCCGACCGGGACGGCGTGCCGCACGCGATGCGCGGCACGCGCGGCGGACGGATCGTCCGGGGCGTGCTGCTGGCCGTCGCCGCGCTCGCGACGATCTTCCCGTTCTACGCGATGGTCGTGCTGTCCCTGAAGCCGTCCGCGGCCGTCGAGTTCCCCGGCAGCCTGCTGCCCTGGCCGCTGAGCGGCGAGGCGTACGACACGGTGCTCGGCGCGCAGAGCGTGCTGCGCTGGCTGCTCAACACCCTGCTGTACTCGGTGGTCTCGGTGATCGGGGTGCTGCTGCTGGCCGCGCTGGCCGGCTACGCCTTCGCGAAGAAGCGGTTCCCCGGCCGGGAGGCGATGTTCTGGTCGTTCCTGTCGATGGTGATGGTCCCGTACCACGTCACGATGATCCCGACCTTCGCCATGATCGCGAAGCTCGGCGGGGTCGACACCTACTGGGGGCTGATCCTCCCCACGCTCGCCAACGCCCAGGCGGTCTTCCTGATGCGCCAGTTCGTGCGGGGGCTGCCCGACGAGCTGTTCGAGGCGGCCCGGCTGGACGGGTGCAGCGAGTGGCAGGTCTTCTACCGGATCGTGCTGCCGCTGCTCAAGCCGATCCTCGCGACGCTCGGCGTCTTCGTCTTCCTGTGGCACTGGAACGACTTCCTGTGGCCGCTGATCATCGGCCAGTCCACCGACATGCGCACCCTGACGGTGGGCATCGCCTCGCTCCAGCAGCAGAACGTGCCGCTGAACGTCGTGCTGTCCGGCTCCGTCATCGCGTTCGTACCGATCTTCGCCGCCTATCTCGTCGGGCAGCGCTACTTCACCGAGGGCGTCTCGGCGTCCGGAATCAAGGGATGAGAACCGAATGACAACAGCCATGCCTTCGTCCGCGACACCCGCACCGGCCCGTGAACTCCTGGGCGCGGAGGGCGGTTTCACGAGCGAGGCCGACCTGGAGGAGCGGCTGACCGCCCCCTCCCCCGCGCTGATCCGCGACATGGGCGAGCTGGAGGGCGACCTGCTGGTGCTGGGCGCCGGCGGGAAGATGGGGCCGAGCCTGTGCCGGCTGGCGCGGCGGGCGCTCGACGCGGCCGGGCGCGACGATGTGACGGTGCACGCCGTGTCGCGCTGGTCCGACCAGGCCGCCGCGCGGGACCTCGCCGGACACGGCGTACGGACCGTGACCTTCGACCTGATGGACCCGGACGCCGACCTGGCGGAACTGCCCGACGCGGGCAATGTGGTCTTCATGGTCGGCGCCAAATTCGGCTCCAGCGGGGCGCCGGCGCACGCGTGGGCCGTCAACGCGGCGATGCCCGACCGGGTGGCGCGGCGCTGGTCCGGGGCGCGGATCGCCGTCTTCTCGACGGGCAACGTCTATCCGCTCGTACCGGTCGGCTCCGGCGGCAGCACCGAGGACGACGCGGTGGCGCCGGTCGGCGAGTACGCGATGTCGTGCCTGGGACGCGAACGGATCTTCCAGCACGCGGCCCTCACCCGCGGCACGCGGGTCGCCCTGATCCGCCTCAACTACGCGATCGACCTGCGGTACGGGGTGCTCGCGGACATCGGCGAGCGGGTACGGGCCGGGGAGCCCGTCGACCTGACCATGGGCCACGCCAACGTCGTGTGGCAGGGCTACGCCAACGAGGCGGCCCTGCGCTCGCTGCTCCACGCGACGGCTGAAGACGGCTTCACCCTGAATCTGACGGGCCCGGAGACCGCCTCGGTGCGGCGGATGGCGCGGTGGTTCGGCGCCGAGCTGGGCCGGGAGCCGGTGCTGACCGGGACGGAGGCGGAGACGGCGCTGCTGTCCGACGCGAGCCGCTGCCACGCCCTGTTCGGCTATCCGGACGTGCCGCTGCGCACCCTCGTCCGCCGGCAGGCCGACTGGCTGCGCCGCGGGCTGCCGCTGTCCGGCAAGGCCACCAAGTTCCAGTCCCGCGACGGAAGGTTCTGAACCGCGTCATGTCCCTCTCCCCCTCCCCTGCGCAGTCGACCGGCGGCGCCGCCGCACTGGATCTGCTCGCGCGGGGCACCGTGATCCCCGCCCATCCGCTGGCCCTCACGCCCGCGGGCGGCTTCGACGAGCGCCGCCAGCGCGCCCTGACCCGCTACTACCTGGCCTCGGGGGCCGGCGGGGTCGCCGTGGGCGTGCACACCACCCAGTTCGCCATCCGGGAGCCCGAAGTGGGGCTGCTCGCGCCGGTCCTGGAGCTCGCCGCCGAGACCGTACGCACCGAGGCGGGGCGGCCGTTCGTGAAGGTCGCGGGCGCGTGCGGATATGTCGCGCAGGCCGTCGCCGAGGCCGAACTCGCCGCGTCGCTCGGCTACGACGTGGTCCTGCTGAGCCCGGCCGTGCCGGGAGCCGACGAGAAGGGGCTGCTGGACCGGGCCCGCGCGGTGGGCGAGGTCCTGCCGGTCATCGGCTTCTACCTCCAGGAGGCGGTGGGCGGCCGGTATCTGTCGCCGGAGTTCTGGTCGGCGTTCGCGGACCTCCCCTCGACGGCCGCCGTGAAGATCGCCCCCTTCGACCGCTACCGCACCGCCGACGTCGTCCAGGCCGTCGCGCGATCCGAGCGGGCGGACGCGGTGACCCTCTACACCGGCAACGACGACGACATCATCGGGGACCTCCTCACCTCGTACACGACCGCCGACGGACGGCGACGCCGGGTGGCGGGCGGGCTGCTCGGCCAGTGGGCGGTGTGGACCGAGGCCGCCGTGCGGCTCTTCGAGGACGTGCGCCGGGCCCGCGAGGGCGACCAGGAGGCGATGGCGCGCTGCCTCGCGCGGCGCACCGAACTGACCGACGCCAACAGCGCGGTGTTCGATGTGCGCGGCGGGTTCCGGGGGTGCGTCGCCGGGGTCCACGAGGTGCTGCGCCGCCAGGGGCTGCTGGACGGCATTCGCTGCCTGGACCCGCGGGAGACGCTGTCGCCCGGCCAGGCCGAGGAGCTGACGCGGGTGTGCGCCGCCTATCCCTGGCTGACCGACGACGCGTTCGTGGCGGAGCACCGCGATGCCTGGCTCTCCTGACCGCGCGCCCGGCCCCCCGGTACGGGAACGGCCGCGCGTCGTGGTGTCCGTACCGCCGCGTCTGCGCACGGAGCTGTTCGCGCCCGCGGTGTGGGACGGCCTGGAGTCCGCCGCCGAACTGACCGTACTGGACGGCCATACGGATGCCGAGGTGCTGGCGGCGGCCCTGCCGGGGGCTCGGGCCCTGATCACCTCGTGGGGCACGCCCCGGCTGGAGGGCTCGCTGCTGGCCGCCGCCGACCGGCTGGAACTCGTGGCGCACTCGGGGTCCGCGGTGGCGCCGTACGTCGCTCCCGAGGTCTTCGCGCGGAACATCCGCGTCACGCAGGCCGGCGACGCCATGGCCCGCCCGGTCGCCGAGGTCGCCCTCGCCTTCACCCTCGCGCTGCTGCACCGCATGCACCGCTTCGACCACGCGCTGCGCTCCGGCGCGGACTGGGAGACGGCGAGCGCCGCACCGCCTCGGCACGAGATCCACGGCAGCGAGATCGGGGTGATCGGCGCCTCCCGCACGGGCCGCGCCTACATCGCCCTGGCCCGCGCGCTGGGCGCGCGGGTCTCGGTCAGCGACCCCTTCCTCGGCGCCGAGGAGGCCGACCGCCTGGGGGTACGCCGCGTACCGCTCGACCGGCTGCTGCGCGGCAGCCGGGTCGTAGCGGTCCACGCCCCCGCCACCGAGGAGACCAGACGCCTGCTGGACGGGCGACGGCTGGCCTCGATGCCGGACGGCGCGGGCCTGGTGAACACCGCGCGCTCCTGGCTCGTAGACGAGGAGGCGCTGCTCGCCGAGGTGCGCGACGGCCGTCTGGACGCGGCCATCGACGTCTTCGACGCGGAGCCGCTGCCGGTGGACCACCCCTTCCGGGCCCTGCCCAACGTGCTCCTGACCCCGCATCAGGCGGCGGGCACGGTCGAGTGCCGCCTCCGGCTGGGGGCGAGCGCGGCCGACGAGGTGCTCCGGCTCCTCGACGGGCACGGGGCCGCGCAACCTGTGGGGCCCGAGGCTCTCGCCCGCCTGCACTGAGCCGCGGGCGTGTCGGCTGTACGCGTTTCGGTTGTACGCGTGTCGGCCGTACATGCCGGTCGTACGCGCTCAACTCCCTTCGCCTGACGACTCGTTCCGTCACCTGGCGTACGTCAGGATGGTTATCGACGCTCCTGTCCCCTGCGTCATTGCTGTGTCGGCGGTCCCAGGTTTGCATGACTCCGCTTGGACAACATGTGACGCCTGAGGGGCGCCTGGCGGAGGGGGTTCTCGTGCGTGAGCGCGGAGCGCGTGGCGGGAGAGCGAGACCGGGCGGGGCGAGCCGTGCGCGCCGGTCGGGTGTGGTGGCGCTGATCGGCGCCGCCGCGCTCGTCGTGTCGGCGGCCGGCGTGGAGGCGGTGCCGCGGCCCGGCCCCGTGGGCTCCGGGCGGCTTGCGGTCCAGGGCTCGGGCCAGGGATCGGGCAGCGCGGTGGACGCGGCACGGGGGTACTTGGCGGCGGGCGCGGAGCGTCCTCACGTCGGCGATGCCTCGCGTGATCTGCGGCCCCTGGCGACCCTGGTCCGGGGCAAGGCCGAGACCGTGCGGTTTCAGCAGCGGCACCGGGGAGTGGACGTCCTCGGCGGGCAGTACGTGGTGCGGATGGAGCGCGAGGGAAGCGAGCGGACCGTCACCGGGACGTCCGGGAAGTACTTCACCGGCCTGACGACCGGCACCTCGCCCGCCGTGGACGAGGCCCTGGCGGTCGAGCGCGCGGTCGACGCCGCCACGGACCAGCTCGTGGGGGCGCGGGCGCCGAGGGACGGCGCGCCGCCGCTGACCGGTACTGCGCGCGGCCTCGTCGTCCTGCCGCGGGGCGCGGGCGTCCTCACCCGGCACGTGACCGTACGGGGCCGCCACCCGGTCACCGGCGAGCCGGTGCTCCAAGAGGTCTACGTCGACGCGGAGAACGGCTACCCGCTGCTCCAGTACAGCGGGCTGAAGACCTTCCGCGCGCCCGCCGACGACACGACGGCCGGCGATGCGACAGTCGGCGAGAAGGCTTCCCGTGGGCTCCGCGGGTCGCCCGGCCTGCACGCGGACGGGTCCGGGGCCACGTACGACGGGCGGGCCGTCGATCTGTCCGTGACCTATGACGAACCGCGCGAGGAGTACCTGCTGCGGGACGGCGACCGGATGGCGGGCACCAGCAAGAACGCCCTGACCACCTGGGACGCGCGTGAGCGGTACGCCAGTGACGTGTCCGGGAAGTGGCCGTCCGACCTGAAGGAGTTCGGCTCGCCGGCGCCCGCCTTCGGCCCGGAGGCCACCGAGGCGGGCGCGGTGAACGCGCAGTGGGCGGCGGGGAAGGTCTACGACTACTACCGGCAGCAGCACGGCCGGGACAGCCTGGACGGCCGGGGCATGGCCCTCGACTCGCTGGTGGGCGTGACGCAGTACGGCCACCCGTACGTCAACGCCTTCTGGGACGGCGCCAAGGCCGTCTACGGCGCGGGCGACGCCGAGCACCGCACGCTCTCCGCCGGGCTCGACGTCGTCGGGCACGAGCTGACCCACGGCGTCGTGGACCACTCGGCCGGACTCGTCTACGCGGGCCAGGCCGGCGCGCTGAGCGAGGCGATCGCCGACTACTTCGGCAACGCCGTCGAGACGGACGCCTCCGGCACTCCCCTGGACAGCCCGGACTCCGGACTGCTGGGCGAGTCGCTGTGCCGCACCAAGGCGCCGCGCGACTGCGCGACCCGCGACCTGAACGACGGGCGGACCACCTCGAAGTCCTTCGTCGGCGTCTCCCTCGCCACCGACAGCGGCGGCGTCCACCTCAACTCCACGATCTTCTCGGGCGCCCTGTGGGACCTGCGCCAGGACGTCGGCCGCACGCTCGCCGACCGCATCGTGTACAAGGCGCTGACCGAGTATCTGACCCCGCTGGACGGCTTCACCGAGGGCCGGGCCGCCGTGCTCGCCGCGGCGCGGGACCTGGGGGCCACCGGGGCGCAGCGCGGGGCCGCCGAGCGGGCGTTCGGCGCGCACGGCATCGTGCCGGGCTGGGAACTGGCGCTGGGCGTGGACTCCGACGTCCTTCTCGCCCGCGTCGCCCCGGCCGGGACGAGGATCGGCGCGGGCGGCGGCTGGTGGGCGGCGAGCACCGCGGACTCCGCGGTGTGGGCCGGGCGGGCCGACGGCGCCGGCGCGCCGCGGCGGATCAGCCCCGACGACGGCCGCCCGCACGTCGACCCGGCCACCGATGGGAAGACGGTGGTATGGCTGGCGTACAACCGGCGGTCCGTGGACATCCTGGCGCGGCCGGTCGCGGGCGGACCGGTCCGGACGCTGTGGAGCGGCCGGCGGGCGGCGGTCGAACTGCGGGTGGACGGCGACCTGGTGGTCTTCGAGGCCGGATCCATACCGGGCGGGCGGACCCCGCAGTATCTGCGGCTGAGCGACCCCGCCGCCCACCGGGTCATCGACGAGGACAGCGGCGTCCAGGGCTTCTTCCCGTCCGTCAGCGGCGGGCGGATCGCCTACACCACGCGCCGGTTCGACCCCGACACCGGCCGCAGCGCCTTCGGCGCCGAGGTCTTCGACGTGGCGACGGGGCGGCGCACGGCGACCGGCCGGCTCGGCGCGCCCTTGGACGCCGGGCGCACTGCGATCAACGGCTCGTACGTGTACTGGCTCGTGCACGAGGACCCCGACAGCGGGCTCACGGCGCTGCGCCGCGCGGACCTGGACGGTACGCACGTGGTGGACCTCAGCCCCGGCGACGGTCCCGGCGCGCTGCGGATCGGCGACCTGACGGCCACGGACGACGCGGTCACCGTCACCACCCCGACGACCGCGGCCGACCGCGGCAACGAGGCGACGGGGAAGCTCTGGCAGTTCTCGGCGGACGGCAGGCGGAAGGACCGGGTGTCCTGCGACCGCGGCGAACAGATGTGGGCGGCGGCCCCCGGCGGCCGCCAGGTCGTCTGGATCGACAGCACGACCGGTACTTCGCGCCTGGTCACGCGGGTACGGCCGGCGGGGCGCTGCGGATAGGCCGCGCGGGGCGGAGAGCTGCGGCGCGTACGCCCGTACGCGCCCGTACGCCCGTAGCCGCGTCTCCAGTGGAACGCGGCGTTCGGCGAACAGCTCTCAGGGCTCACGATGGCGGTGTCAGTCCGTGCGCGTCCGTTCGTCGATCAGCTCGGCCAGCCGGTCCAGGCCCTGGTCGATGCGGTCCGGGGTGAGCGTGCTGATCGACAGGCGCAGTTGCCGGAAACCCGCCGTGGTGCCGTAGAAGTGGTGCATCGGCGTGAACAGCACGCCGTAGCGGTCGGCCGCGTATTTCAGTAACGCGTCGTCCACGGTGAACGGGACGGTGACCACGACGAAGAATCCGCCCGTCGGCGCGTTCCACGAGACGCCGGGGCGGTCGCCGAGCCGCTTGGCCAGCCCGTGCAGCACCTGATCGAGATTGTCCCGGTACACGGCCGCCTCGCGCTGATTGGCGGCGATCATGCTGCACCCGTTGCTGAGCAGCTTTCCGCCGATCACCGCCTGCCCGATGGGCGAGGTGTTCACGGTGAGCATGCTCTTGATTTTCGACAGTTCGTCGGCGAACAGCCGGCTTTCTCCGCCATCGCCGTCTCCATCGGTCACGCACTGGTCGGCGACGACATATCCCACCCGCGCGCCCGGCACACCGGTCTTGGCGAACGAACCCAGATATACGACGCGCCGTCGGCGGTCCAGCGCTTTGAGGGTGGGCGGCCGGTCGGGCCCGCTGTGGAACAACCCGTACGCGTTGTCCTCCAGCAGGAGAATGTCCTCGTTCTCGGCGATTTCCAGCAGTCGGCGCCGGTCGATGGTTTCCATGCTGACGCCCGCCGGATTGGCGAAATCGGGTGTCACATAGCAGGCGCGGACCCGCTTTCCCTCCGCCCGCGCGGCGCGCAACCGGACCAGCAGATCGTCCAGGTCGATTCCGGACTCGCCGGTCAGCACCGTCCGTACGGGCAGGTCGGCGAGGAGCGCCGCGCCGGTGAGCCCGACGTAGGTGGGGCTCGGGGCGAGCAGGACGTCCCGGTCGTCGGCGCGCAGCGCGCGCAGCAGCAGGAACATCGCTTCCTGGCAGCCGACCGTGACCACCACGGACCGCGGGTCGATGTCGATTCCCTCGTCCACGGCGAGGCTGCGCGCGACGAGGTCGGTGATGATTCCCTTGGTGTCGCCGTACTGGTAGAGCGTGCGGGCCACTTGGGCGTCCGTCATTCCACGTTCGGTCCTGAGATGGTCGCAGAAGACCCGAAGGTATTCGTGCACCTGGGCCACCTCGTAGAACCCCTCGTAGGGGCGTCCGGCCGCGAAGGAGACGGCGTCCGGATAGGCGCCCGCGATCTCATTCAGCAGATTCATGGACTCCATCGACGCGTCGCCCAGCGATGCGTGGAGCGTGGCCGCGTTCAACTCGGCGCGTGCGTTTTCCGGTCGCGTATTTTCCATGGACGGATTCCTTCTCGCGTACGACGGCTCACGGGTGGCGGCACACTGGCGACAAGGCGCGGCGCGGCACGGCGCGCCGTACCAATATCATCACTCGGAACCGGGCCCGCAGCAATGGCCGTTCGCCCCGGACAGGCATGGACAGCGGGCCCGAGAAAGCGGAATCTACGGAACCCGGCGTACCGTCGCGACAATGTCCGCTGTGTGATTCCCGACGGGTGCGCATGCGTGAGGGCAGACGTAGCATCGAGCCCTGAGCGGCATGGTGTTCACAGGCGTTCACTCCCACGCTCCCCCGCACGCGCACACTCCCCCGCACGCTAGGAGCCCCATGACCGACTCACCGGCGCAGCCGGGTTCCGTTCGCGGCCTGGCGGTCGACCCGGAGGACTGGCGCGTGCCGGAGCCCGCGGCGCCGCGCTGCCTGGACGAGGTGGAGCGGGCCGCGGCCGCTGTGCTGCCGCCGGACGTATGGGACTTCGTGGCGGGCGGCAGCGGCCGGGAGCGGACGCTCGCCGCCAACCGCGAGGCCTTCGACCGGGTCTTCGTGCGGCCGCGGGTGCTGCGGGACGTGTCGGGGTGCGCGACGGACGCCACGCTGCTGGGGCGGCCGGTGCGGATGCCGGTGGCCGTCGCCCCCGTGGCGTACCAGCGGCTGGTGCACCCCGAGGGCGAGGCGGCGACGGCCCGCGCGGCGCGGGCGGCGGGCGTGCCGTTCACCGTGAGCACGCTGAGCAGCGTGCCGGTCGAGGAGCTGACCGCCGTCGGCGGGTCCGTATGGTTCCAGCTCTACTGGCTGCGCGAGGACGGGCGGTCGCTGGATCTGGCGCGCCGGGCCGAGGACGCCGGGTGCGAGGCGCTGATGCTCACCGTCGACGTGCCGTGGATGGGCCGCCGGCTGCGGGACGAGCGCAACGGGTTCGCGCTGCCGGACCATGTGCGCGCCGCTCATCTGGACGCCGGGGCCGTCTCGGCGGCGCACCGGAACGCGGCTCAGGGCTCGGCGCTGGCCGCCCACACCGGGCGCGCGTTCTCCCCCGCCCTCACCTGGTCCCACGTGGCCGAGCTGCGCGCCCGTACCCGCCTGCCGCTCGTCATCAAGGGCATCCTGGACCCCGAAGACGCGCTACGGGCAGTGGAGTTGGGTGTGGACGCCGTCGTGGTGTCCAACCACGGAGGCAGGCAGTTGGACGGCGCGCTCGCCGGCCTCGACGCGCTCGCGGATGTCGTGGAAGCCGTCGGCGACCGCTGCGAGGTCCTGCTGGACGGCGGGGTTCGCGGCGGTACGGACGTGCTCAAGGCGCTGGCGCTCGGCGCGGTCGGCGTCCTGGTGGGCCGCCCGCCGGTGTGGGGGCTGGCCGCCGACGGGGAGCGCGGCGTCCGGCGGGTGCTCGACCTGCTGGCCGAAGAGCTGCGGGACGCGTTGGGGCAGGCAGGGTGTCAGGACGTCGCCGCGGCAGCGGAGTTGTCCGTCCGTACGGGCCACGGCCGCGACGGCGACCGCGACCGCAATCGTACGAGGTGACGCCGCGTCACCCGGAGTCGAGCCGCCCCGCGACCGGCTCCGGGCCTCGCGTATCTGTGTCGACCGGCACGGCCGCAGCGCCGGCTCAGCGCGGCCGCGCCTCCAACACGGAGAAGCCGGAGGCCAGCAGGGTGACGCCCGCCAAACGGAGCCCGGCGCGGGCGAGCAGGGCCGCGTGTTCGGCGGCGGTGCGTTCCCGGTTGGGTCCTTGGAGCATCAGCATGAAGTCCATTTCGACGGCGGAGGCGTCCTCGTCCCCGAGGTCGTTGACGACCGCCTCCATGATCAGCAGTCGGGCGCCCTCGGCCATGACCGACCGTACGTTGGCCAGCGTCGCCAGCGCCCGTTCGTCGGGCTGGCTGTGCAGCACGTTGCTCATGAGGTAGGTGTCCGCGCCGCTCGGGACCTCCTCCAGCATGTCGCCGCCGATGACCTGGCAGCGGTCCGCGACCGAGAGGGCGTCCAGAAGCGCGGGGGCGTCCTCGACCACCTGGGGGCGGTCGAACAGGATGCCTTTCACTCGCGGGTGGCGGACGAGGATCGCGCCGAGCATGGCTCCGTTCGCGCCTCCGATGTCGGCCACCACACCGTCGGAGGTGAAGTCGACGGCGTCGAGGACGGCGTCGAACTGCCGGGGGTCCTGCAACCGGCAGAACCGCCCCTTCGGCCGTTCTCTCTGCTGCTCCCTCTGCTGTTCCCCCTGCTGCTCCTTCGGCCGCTCCTGAGACTGTCGCCCTTCCGACTCCGCCGGTGGCTGTCCGTCCGCCGCCGGGCCGCCGCCCTCGGTGACGACGATCCTCCGGAGCGGCCCGAGCCGCTCGGCCTCACCGGTGCGCAGCACCTGGACGACCCGGGTGAACGCGCCGAACTGCGTGTCCGAGTCGTCGCCCATCATCAGCATCCGCCGCATGCTGCCGGGGGCGTCGCTGCGCAGGCACTCCGCGTTCGGCGTCATCGCGAACTCCCGTCCCGGCAGCTCCTCGAAGACCCCTTTCCGAGCCGCGTACCGCAGCGTCCGGTACAAGGCGTCCTTATCCGCGCCGACTTCCTCGGCGATCTCCTCGACGGGCTTCGGCCCGGCGGCCAGCGCATCGGCGACGCCCAGCGTCGCCAGGCCCCGGATGGCGAAGGGCAGCAGCAGCTGCGCCTTCTGGTACAGGTCGACTCGTTCCGGATTCTCCTGCCCCATGACATGGAACATGTGGGTCACCTCCCAGACACGGGGGCGGTTCCCGTCCGCCGCGTTCCCGCCCGGCCATGGCTCCGCCCCCTTCGGACCTTCGATCACCGGCTCCCGGCCGCCGCCCCGCGACGGCCGGGCTACTCCGTCCCTGCTGTACCTGCTGTCCCCGCTGTACCTGCTGTCCCCGCCACCCCGGCCGCCTCGTCTTCCGGCCGCGTGACCAGTGCGATCGCGCCGGAGGGGCACCGCGACGCCGCCGCGCGCATGGCCGACTTCAGCTCCGGACCGGGGAAAGCGGCGAGGAGCAGCACCTTGCCGTCCTCCTCCGACTGGTCGAAGACCGCCGGCGCCGTCAGCACGCACAGCCCGGAGGCGGCGCACTTGTCGCGGTCGACTCTTACGTCCATCACCATCACCCTCTTCTCGATGAGAACCCGTCACCCACCCGCCGTCAGTGCGTCGTTCACCAGCTGACGGGCAGTCGTTCCACGCCGTATACGGACGCGTCCTCGCGGAAGGGCACCTCGTCGCCGGGTACGGCCAGCCGCAGTGCGGGGAAGCGGCGCAGCAGCGCCAGGCAGGCGACGCGCATCTCCATCCTGGCCAGCGCCGCGCCGAGGCAGTGGTGGATGCCGTGGCCGAGGGCCAGGTGGGGGACGGGTTCGCGGGTGAGGTCGAAGCGGTCCATTCCCTCGCCCAGGGCCTCGTCGCGGTTGGCCGTCGCGAGGGAGCAGATCACCTGCTCGCCCGCCTTGATCAGCTGATCGCCGATGGTGACGTCCTCGACGGCGAACCGGGCGGTCGGGGCGTGCACCACGGACAGATACCGGAGCAGTTCCTCGACCGCGCGGTCCGCGAGCGCCGGGTCGTCGCGCAGTGCGGCCAGTTGGCCGGGGTGGTCCAGGAGGACCAGCGCGCCGAGGCTGAGCATGCTGGAGGCGTTGTCGATCCCAGCGAGCAGCAGGACGAGGATGACGCTCTGGAGCTCCTCGTCGGTGAGGCGGTCGCCGTGGTCGCGTACGAGCATGCCGATGAACCCCTCGTCGGGGTCCTTGCGCTGACGGGTCAGCAGCGCGGCGAAGTAGCGGGTGAGGTACGAGCCGTGGGTGCTGCGGCCGCCGCTCACGAAGGCGCGGCTGCGGCGTTCGAAGTCGGCGCGGTCGTCGCGCGGGACGCCGATCAGTTCGCAGAGCGTTCCGACCGAGACGCGCCAGGTAAACGCGGACACCAGGTCGGCGGGCGGCCCGGCCGCCTCCATGGCGTCGAGCCGCTCCGCCGCCAGGGCCTCGACGCGGGGCTCCAGCCGCCGTATCCGCCGGACCGTGAACTCCGGCGTCAGCATCGAGCGCAGCCGCGTGTGCTCGGGCGGGTCGTGATCGACCAGCAGGCTGCCGAGCCAGCCGTCCGGCCGGGAGCCTGCGTCGGTGCGGGCGGGGCCGCTGCTGCTGAAGCGGGCCGGGTCGCCGAGTATGCGGCGGACCACGTCGTAGCCGGTGGCCAGCCAGCGGGTTCCGGCCGCCCCCGTATCCGCGCGTACGCCCGTACCCGTACCCGTGCCCGTATCCGTAGCGATCTTGGTGAGCGGCGCCTCCGCGCTCAGGCGGCGCAGTTCACGCGAGGGGGCGAAGCGGTCCCTGCGCGTGTACGGGCGCGCGGACCGGGTTTCCTGTGACATCGCGGCCTCACCAGGTGACGGGCAGGTCGTTGACGCCGTAGATCAGCGACTGCGCGGGCCGGAAGGAGATCTCCTGCGCCGGGATGGCGAGCCGCAGGCCGGGGAAGCGGCGCAGCAGCGCCGGGTAGGCGGTCCGCAGCACCATCCGGGCGAGCGGCGCGCCCACGCAGTGGTGGATGCCGTGCCCGAAGGCGACGTGGGAGACCGGGGTGCGGGTGATGTCGAAGTCGTCGCGCGGCCCGTCGGGGTCCTGTAGCCGGTTGGCGGCGAACAGCGAGCAGACGACCCGCTCGCCGGCCTTGACGACATGGCCGGCGACCTCGATGTCCTCCAGGGCGGTGCGGGGTGAGGCGGTGGGGATGACCGAGACGTAGCGCAGCAGTTCTTCCACGGCTTGGTCGATCAGCTCCGGGCGTTCGCGGAGCAGGGCGAGCTGGTCGGGGTGTTCCAGCAGCACCTGGATGCCCGGTCCCAGCATGCAGGCGATGTTCTCGATCCCGGCCGCCATCAGGGACAGGCTGATGCCGGCCAGTTCCTGGTTGCCGATGTCGTCGCCGTGTTCGCGCACGAGCATGCCGATCAGTTCCTCGCCGGGGTTCTTCCGTTGCAGCGCCGCGAAGTGGATCATGTGGCGGAACAGCACGTTCGAGGCCGAGTGGCCGTGGTGGGTGCCGGTGTGGCGGTTCAGCTCGTCGAGTCGGCGGGCGAGTTCGGCCCGGTCGTCGCGGGGGATGCCGAGCAGTTCGCAGGTGACCATCGCCGGTACGGACCAGGCGAAGTGCCGCATGAGGTCGGCCGGCGGCCCGGCCTCTTCAAGGGTGTCCAGGCAGTCGTCGGTGATGGCCTCGATGTGCGGCGCCATCCTGCGCATCCGGCGGACCGTGAACTCGGGCGTCAGCATCGAGCGCAGCCGCGTGTGCTCGGGTGGGTCGTAGCGCAGCAGGTTTCCGGCCTGGACCAGTTCCAGGGACTCCGCCTTGCTGTCGGCGGGCGGGAGCGTGCTGAACCGCTCCGAGCCGCCGAGCACCTCCCGCACCTCGTCGAACCCGGTGGCGAGCCAACCCTCCAGCCGGCCGGCGGTACCGCGGCTGACGTTCGCCCGCTCCGCGAGCGGCCGCTCGGCACGCAGCCGGGCGAGTTCGGGCACGGGGTCGTACCGGTCGCGGCGCGTGTGTACGGGGATCTCTCCTTGCTGCGTCATGGGCGGAGCAACCTCCTTGTCGGCGCTGCGTGTCGGGGCCCCGGTTCCGGGGCCCCGGAGCCGGGCTTCAGGAACCGGTGAACGGCAGCCAGTACATGCTGTCCGCCGACGACACCAGGCCGCCGGGGAACATCGGGGTCTCGGGCGCCGCGTCCTGGCCGAGCAGCGCGTGCATCTGCACCTGGGAGCTCTCGCTCATGGCCGCCCGGACCACCGAGGACTTGATCAGCGGCACCATGTTCCCGTCGTCGCTGTGGGCCAGCCGGTCCACGGCGGTGGCGAACTCGTCGTAGCCCGCGCGGCGGCCCTCCATGACGGCGTCGGCCTCGGTGAGGGCGGCCTCGCCGGAGGAGACCCCGCCCACGAGGTCCACGAACGCCTCCAGTTCGGAGCGGTTGTGCTGGGTGACCTTCTTGGCCTGCCAGAAGTACGAGGACTCGCTGCGGTGCATGTCGTAGAACGAGACCAGGAATTCGTAGAAGACGCCGTACTCGCGCCGGTACCTGTTCTCGAACTCCTTCATGGCCGCCTCCTCGCCCACGAGGCCGGCCAGCGTGCTGTTGATGCTGCGGGCCGCCAGCAGCGCGCTGTAGGTGGCGAGATGGACGCCCGACGAGAAGACCGGGTCGACGAAGCACGCGGCGTCGCCGATCAGCATCATGCCGGGGCGGGAGAACGTCGTGTGGTGGTACGAGTAGTCCTTGCGGACCCTGATCTCGCCGTACTGGCCGGTGGTGACCCGCCGGGCGTCCGAGAGGTACTCGGCGATCAGGGGGCATTCCGCGATGAGGGCCAGCAGCGCCTTCTCGGGGTCGCCCTGGATCTTCTCGGCCAGCTCCCGCCGCACGACCGCCCCGACGCTGGTCAGCGTGGAACTCAGCGGGATGTACCAGAACCAGCCGCTGTCGAATGCCACGGACAGGATGTTGCCCGAGTTCGGCTCCGGGAGCCGTTTGCCGTTCTCGAAATAGCCGAAGAGCGCGAGGCTGCGGAAGAACTCCGAGTAGCTCCGTGAGCCGCCCATCCGCCGGTGCAGCCGGCTCCTGTTGCCGGACGCGTCGACCACGAACGTGGCGAACGCCTCCCGTTCCGCGCCGTCGGCGTCGGTGTACCGGACGCCGCGGACGCGCTCGTCGTCGGCGATGACATCGGCGACGGCGCACCCCTCGCGGACCTCGGCGCCCGTGTGACGGGCGTGGTTGAGCAGGATGTGGTCGAACTTCGACCGCTCGACCTGGTACGCGAAGGAGGTGGGGCCCGCCATGCGCGGCGAGACCGAGAAGGAGAACGTCCACGGCTCCGGCGTGGCCCCCCAGCGGAACGTGCCGCCGCGCTTCCGGGGAAAGCCCGCCTTGGCGAGTTCGTCCGCGACGCCCGTGAGGCGGCAGACGCCGTGGACGGTGGACGGCAGCAGCGATTCGCCTATCTGGTGGCGGGGGAAGAACTCCTTCTCCAGGACCAGAACCCGATGGCCGCGCAGCGCCAGGAGTGCGGCCAGCGTCGATCCCGCGGGCCCGCCGCCGACCACCACGGCGTCGAAGTGCTCAGAATTCGTCAAGGCCGTCTCCCCCATCCGCTCCGGCGGAATGAATCATTTCGCTCATTCCTGGAGTCCACCTTCATTGGATTATGAATTTCCCCTGAGAAAGTGTCAAGCAAAAATACTCCGGGGGTGGACAATATTCGTTCAGGCGCACTCCGGCCGTTGTATTTGTTTCTCTTTTGTCGGCGCCTGTTCCCCCCGGGCCCCGGCGACGGGCCGGGTGGCCGGCCCGTCGCCGTGTCTTCCGCCCCTTCCCGCCGTCTCATCTCCCGGCGGGACTTCCCGCCCGGGTCAGCCCTTTTCCTTTTCGGTCGCCGTCCGGATTTCCTCGGCGAGCGTGCGTCCGATATACGACGCGGGAACGGGTTGCAGCATTCCGATGTGATCGCTGGCCACCTCGCGCAGCCGGACTTCCCCGTCGATGAATTGCCGCCAGCCCCGCACGCCGTCCGCCAGCGAGTGGGTCCGGTCGACCGTCGCCAGGAAGAGCAGCAGATCGCCGCGGAAGACAGCGGGCGCGTAATCCTGTCCGATGCGGGAGGTGTTGAAGCGCACCTCCTGGATATTGGCCAGCAACTGGTCGCTCAGGTCCATGTGCCCGTCCTCGCCGAAGGACTCCCTGGTGATGTCGTCCAGGTCGCGCCTGCTGGGCGCCTCCCGGCCGTCCCACCCCTTGATGACCGCGCCGCTGCCGGGGGTCGCGTCCATCACGCTCAGCAGCGCGACCTCCTCGCCGCCGTCCTGGAGCCGGGTGGCGATCGCGTGGGCGACCATGCCGCCGAAGGACCAGCCGATCAGGTGGTACGGGCCCGAGGGCTGGACGGTGCGGATCTGCTCGACGTAGTCGTCCGCCATCTCCTCGATGCTCTGCGGCAGCGGCTCCGACCACGCCAGTCCGCGCGCCTGCACCCCGTACAGCGGCTGGTCGGCCGGCAGGTGCTGGAGCAGCGCCGCGTAGCCCCAGCTCAGTCCGGTCCCCCAGTGCACGCAGAACAGCGGGGGCCGGCTGCCCGCCACCCGCAGCGGCAGCAGGACTTCCAGATCCGCGTTCCACGTGCCGGCGCCGCGCGCCCGCGCGGGACCCTTCTTCCCCTGCCCGCTGTCGAGGACCGTGAGCAGGCCCTCGCGGGTCCACGTCGCCCGTACGTCCGTACGCAGCATCCGCTCCCCGCCCCGGCCGAAGGGGCACGCGACGAACTTCTCGCCGGTCGGGGCCGGTTGGCCCAGATAGCCGCGGGCCAGGGTGGGGCCCGCCACGTACAGGTCGCCCACGCCGCCCGGCGGGACCGGGCGGAGGAAGCCGTCGAGCACGTAGGCGCGCGTGTTGGCGACCGGCCGGCCGGCGGGGAGCCGCGCGGGCACGTCGGCGGCCGACGCGATCCGGTGGTCCAGCCAGGCGTCCGCCGACTCCGCCGCCCCGCAGCGGCTCACCAGCGCGGCCTCGGGGTGCTGGTCGCACCACTGCCGTACGCCGTCGGCGGCGACCGGTTCGCCGGTCTCCGCCACCAGGACCTCCCCGGCCGGGCCGGGCAGCGACGGGAGGAGGGCGCGGGTGGTCACGGCGATCGGCGGCGCGTCCTGATCGCCCGGCCGCCGGGCCGGCCACAGCGGCCCGTCCGGCGCGGCGATACGCACCTCCCCTCCCGAACTCAGCGCCGCGAGCAGCGGAACCGCCAGGGACCGGAAGGGCGCGCGGGCGTCCAGCAGCGTCACGCCCGCGAGCGCCGGGTGGGCCCGCGCGCAGGACGCGATGTGGTGGGACAGGGCGCGATGCTCGATCACCGCGCCCATGGCGACGCCGGGCGCGGAGGCGTCGAGCACCAGCGCCGGATGTCCGGGGAGCGGGAGACAGCCGGTCCCGTGTCCTTCAACAGCCTTGTCACCGTGGTCATCTGACGTGTCATCAAGCAGAACGAGCGGGACCGCGATGTCCGCCGGCACCGCCGGAGCGGTGTCCGCCGTGCAGACCACCGCCGCCGGCCGTACGCCGCGCAGCGCGGCGATGGTCGCCTCCGCGGGGCGGTCCGGTCCGACGACACGGCAGGCGGCGCCGGCCTTCAGCACTCCGCTCAGCGCGACCACGAGGTCGACGGTGGGCGGCAGCGTCACCACGACGACGTCCTCCGGGCCGATCCCCCGTCCGGTCAGCCGCCGGGCGAGCCGGCCGGCCGCGGCGTCGAGCGCTCCGTACGTGAGGCGGGTGCGCCGGTCCGTGACGGCCACGGCGTCCGGGGTACGGGCCGCCCGGCCGGCCAGCAGCTCGACGGCGGTCCGGTCGGGCACGGCGGCCGCCGTGTCGTTCCACTCCTCCACGACCTGCCGGTACTCCGCGGGCTCGGCCAGGTCCACCTGGCTGAGCCGCAGTTCCGGATCGGCCGCCACCGCTCCCAGGACCCGTACGAGCCGGTCCGCGAGGGCCGTGACGGTGGCGTGGTCGAACAGGTCGGCGGCGTAGCGGACCGATCCGTCGAGGCCGGCCGGGCTGCCGTCGGCGCGGAGCCGCTCGGTGAGGCCGACCGACAGGTCGAGTTCGGTGGTCCGCTCCGCCGGGTCCAGCCGGGTGGTGCGCACGCCGGGCAGGCTCCAGGTCTCGTCGGTGTCCTCGTGGACTTCGAGCATGACCTGGAACACCGGGTGACGCTCCGGCCCCGGCTCCGGCTCCGCCGCTGCCTTCGCCCCCGCCGTCGTCCCCTTCGGCTCCGCCCCCTTCGGCTTCACGTCCGGGGAGAGGCCGAGCGCTTCCGCCAGCCGTGCGAAGGGCAGCTCCTGGTACTTGTCCGCCTCCCGGCTCACCGCCCGCGCCCGGCCCAGCAGTTCGAGGAAGCCGGGGTCGCCCGAGGTGTCGATGCGCAGGGCCAGCGGCCCGGCGAACGGTCCCACCAGGGCGTCCAAGGTCGCGTCGTCGCGCTGCGCGGGCACGGTGCCGATGACGATGTCCTCCCCCGCGCCGAGCCGGGTGAGCAGCAGCGCGAGCGCGGCGTGCAGCACCGTGAAGGCGGTGCCGCGGCCGGGTTCGGCGGCCGCCGTCAACCGGGCGTGGGTGTCGGCGTCGATCCGCAGGGGTACGGAACCGGCCCGGTGGGACGCGGCCCGCGGTCGCGGCCGGTCGGCGGGCAGCACCAGTTCGGCGTCGGCGCCCGCCAGGGCCTGGCGCCAGTAGCCGAGCTGCTCGCTGATCAGGCTGTCCGGGTCCGTCTCGCCCCGCAGCAGCTCCGCCTCCCACAGCGCGTAGTCGGCGACGTGCAGGGGCAGCGGCGCCCGCTCGGGCGTCCGGCCCTCGCGCCGCGCCCCGTACGCCGCGGTCAGGTCGCGTACGAGGACGTCCAGCGACGCGTCGTCGGCGGCGATCCGGTGCACGGTGATCAGCAGTACGCACGCGGTGGCGGAGAGCGTGAACAGCTCCGCCGACCAGGGCGTCTCCCGGGTGAGGTCGAACGGGCGGCGGGCCCGCGCGGTCAGCAGGTCCGGCAGCGCCTCCTCGGCCGCCGGGGTCACCGTGAGCCGCGGCCGCGCGGACCCGGCGTCGAGGATGTGCTGGCGCGCGTCGTCGCGCCGGGCGCCGGGGAACGTCGTGCGCAGGATCTCGTGCCGCTCCGCGACATCTCCCAGGGCCGCTTCCAGGGCGGCCCGGTCGAGCCCCTCGGCGAATCGCAGCACGACCGACGTCTGGTGGGCGCCGGTGGCGCCGTCCCGCCGGTTCGCCAACCAGGCGCGCCGCTGGGCGGCCGAGAGCGGGATCTCCTCGGGCCGTTCGACCGCCTCCAGTACGGGCCGTACCTTGGCGACCAGCGCCTGGCTCACCCCGGCCGGGGTCGGCGTGGCGAAGAGGCGGCGGATGCTGAGGTCCGTACCGAGCTGGTTCTGGATCCGGGTGACGAGCCGCATCGCCAGGCCCGAGTCGCCGCCCAGTTCGAAGAAGCTGTCGTCGACGCCCACGCCGTCGAGGCCGAGGACCTCGGCGAACAGGGCGCACATCGCCGCCTCGGTCTCGCTCGCGGGGGCGCGCCCGGCGACGCGGCCGGCGACCCGTTCGGCGAAGTCGGGCGCGGGCAGGGCCCTGCGGTCCACCTTGCCGTTCTCGGTCACGGGCAGCGCGCCGAGGACGATGACGACCGCCGGGACCATGTACTCGGGCAGCACCTTCGCCACGTGTTCGCGTACCGCGCGCTCCTCCAGCTCCTCGCCGTCGGCGACCACATAGCCGACGAGACGGCGGTCCCCGGGACGGTCCTCCCGGGCCAGCACGACGGCCTGCGCCACGGCGGGGTGCGCGGCCAGCGCGGTCTCGATCTCGCCGAGTTCGACGCGGAACCCGCGGATCTTGACCTGTTCGTCGGCCCGGCCGACGAAGACCAGCTCGCCGCGGCCGGTCCAGCGCACCAGGTCCCCGGTCCGGTACATCCGCTCGCCGGAGGCGAACGGGCAGGCCGTGAACCGTTCGGCGGTCGGCCCCGGACGCCTCAGGTAGCCGCGTGCGAGGCCCGTGCCGGCTATGTACAGCTCACCGGTCACTCCGGGCGGCACCGGTTGCAGGAACGCGTCGAGGACGTACACCCGCCGGTTGCCGAGCGGACGCCCGATGGGCAGGGCCGCGCCCATCCGGTCCCCGGATTCCAGAAGGTGCCAGGTGGCGCACAGGGTGACTTCCGTCGGCCCGTACAGATGGCGCACCGCGACCTCCGGGCACGCTTCCCGCACCCGCGCCACGGAGGCCATGGGCACGACGTCCCCGCCGGTCAGGACCTCGCGCAGCCTGGCGAAACTCTCCGGCGACTCCTCGGCGACCACGCGGAAGGAGCCCGCCGTCATATGGACCGAGGTCACGCCGCCCGCCACGGCCGCGCGGACCTCCCGCGCGCTCACCGCGCCGGGCTCCGCGATCACCACCCGGGCGCCCGACACCAACGGCACCCACACCTCGTACAGCGAGGCGTCGAAGGCGTGCGGGGCGTGCATCAGGACGGCGTCGTGCGCGCCGACGGACCAGCCGCGCTCGCCGGTGAGCGCCGCCACCGCGCCGTGCGGCACGGCCACGCCCTTGGGCACGCCGGTGGACCCGGACGTGTACATCACATACGCCAGGTCGTCCGCGCCCACCGCGGCCCGCGGGCCGCCGGCCGGGTGCGCGGCCACGGCCGCCCGTACGTCCGGGTCGTCGAGGTCGACGAGGCGGTCCGGGTCGTGGATCGCCACCGCGTCGCGGGTGCGCGCGGTGCACAGGGCCGCGGCCGGGGCCGAGTCGCGGAGCAGGAACGCGATCCGCTCCGCGGGGTAGCCCGCGTCCACCGGTACGTACGCGGCCCCCGCCTTCCACACCCCCAGCAGCGCCGCCACCAGGCCCGCCGAGCGCTCCATCACGACGGCGACCCGGTCCCCGCGCCCTATGCCCAGCTCCGACAGGTACGCGGCCAGCCGGTCCGAGCGTTCGTCCAACTCGGCGTAGGTCAGCTGTTGCTGATCATCCGTCACCGCGACCGCGTCCGGCCGGAGCTCCGCGCGGTCCGCGAACAGCCGCGGCACCGAGACGCCGGGTACGGGCGCACGCGTGGCGTTCCACGTGTGCACCGCGAGCCCGCGCGCCTCCGCGTCCAGGGCGTCGACCCGGCCCGCCGGGGTCGAGGGATCCGCCGTGATCTGCTCCAGGATCCGCTCCAGTCCGGCGACGACGGACTCGACGGCTTCGCGTTCGAACAGGTCGGTGCGGTATTCGAGCTTGAAGTGCATTCGGTCACCGGGTGCCGCGACGAGGGTGAGCGGGTAGTGGGCGGAGACGTGTCCGGCGACGGGGCGGATGGCGAAGGCGTCGGGGGACGGCGGCTCCTCGGGGAGGCGCGGCGGGTTCTCGTACACCACCAGCGTGTCGAAGATCCCGCCCGGCCCGGCCGGCCGCTGCACCTCGGACAGGCCGAGGTGCTGATGGGCCATCAGCTGGGACTGGCGCTCCTGCAACTCGGCGAGCATCCGCAGCACCGGCTGACCGCCGTCGATCCGCACCCGCACCGGGAGCGTGTTGATCAGCAGGCCCACCATGCTCTCCACGCCGGGGAGTTCGGGCGGCCGGCCCGCGGCGGTGGCGCCGAACACCACGTCCGTACGGCCGGACAGCCGCGCCAGCATCAGCGCCCACGCGCCCTGCACCACCGTGTTCACCGTCAGGTCGTGCGTACGGGCCAGGCGCGTCAGGGCGGCGGTGAGCTCTTCGGAGAGGTCGATGCGCACACCGCCCGGAACGGCGGGCTCGCGCGCCGGGTCGGCCGGCGCCACGAGCGTGGGTTCGTCGGCTCCGGCCAGCTCGGCCCGCCAGGCGGCGCCCGCCGCCTCCTTGTCCTGCCGCTCCAGCCACGCCAGGTACTCCTCGTACGAGGTGGCCGGGGGCAGCCCGTGCACGCCGCCGGCGGCGTACGCCGTGGCCAGCTCGCCCAGCAGGACCGGCATCGACCAGCCGTCCAGCAGGATGTGATGGCTGGTCAGGACCAGTCGGCAGCGGTCCTCGCCGAGACGGATGAGCAGCAGCCGCAGCAGCGGCGCCCGCTCCAGGTCGAACCGCTCCGCGCGCTCCCGCGAGACCAGCTCCTCGATCTCCGAGAGCGCCGCGTACTCCGAGAGCGCCGAGACGTCGGCCTCCTGCCACGGGATCGTCACCTCGCCCGCGACGGCCTGCACGACGTCGCCCGACGCCCGCCGGTGGAAGCTCGCGCGCAGCGTGGCGTGGCGCGCCACCAGCGCCTCCCATGTCGCCCGCAGCCGGGCCGCGTCCACCGAACCGACGAGGTCCAGCACCCACTGGCCCTGATAGACGTCGGGCCCCTCGGCGTCGAACGCGGTGTGGAACATCAGCCCCACCTGCAACGGCGACAGCGGCCACACGTCCGCGAGCTTCGGCACCGCGGCCTCCAGCCCCGCCACGTCCTCCGGCGTCAGATCGAGGAGGGCGAAGTCGGAGGGGGTGTGCCCGCCCGCGGCGGGGTCGCCCGCGTGCGCGGCGAGTCCGGTGAGCATGTCGAGCCACGCCTGCCCGAGCCGTTCCGCACCGGATCCGCCCAGGGCCCCGGCGGGCCAGCTCAGCGAGAGGGCCAGGGCCGGGCCGTCGGGGGTGTCGCGGACGACGGCGGCCGCTTCCAGGAGGTGGGCGGCGGGCGTGTGGGGGGCGGTGGAGTCGGCTATGACCGCCGCCGTGGTCGGCTGCCACTCCTCCGCCGGGCCGGTCCCGTCGCCGGAGGCGGCGAACCGCCCGCGGTAGGCGAACGCGATCTGCGGGGAGGGCAGGGCGGCCGGGGCCGGGCCGGCTCCCGGGCCGAGGCGGCGCGGGAGCCCGTAGCCGAGCCCGTCGCCGGGGACCGACCGCACCTGCTCCTTGACCGCCTTCAGCGCCGCACCGGCGGCGGGCCCACCGGACCGGGCCTCGACGAGGTCGATGCCGGTGAGGTCGAGCCGTACGGGGTACGTGCCGGTGAACCGGCCCACAGTGCGGGAGAGATCCGCGTCGGGGGCGGGCGGTACGGAGGTGCGGCTCAGGGCGGGCGGTACGGAGGTGTGCCTCGGGGCGGGCGGTACGGAGGTGTGCCTCGGGGCGGCCTCGTCCCGGACGTCGATGTCCACGTCGACCAGGACGCCGGAGCCTTCCGGCTGTCGCCACTCCTCGACGGCTCCGGCGAGGGCCGTCAGGAGCACCTCGCGCACGCCGCAGTGGAAGGCCGCCGGAGCCTTGTCCACGAGCGTGGCCGCGTCCGCGGCCGGAAGGACCCAGGTGCGCCGGCGCACCGTGGCCCCGGTGTCCAGCGCGGGGTCCAGCGCGCGCCGTCCCAGCAGCGGGTCGGCGGTCTCGCCGATCGCGGCGGCCCAGGCGTCGAGCTCGGCCGTACGGTCGGCGCCCGCCACCTGCGTCGCCCACCGGCGGAAGGACGCGGGGACGGCCTCAAGTCGCGGTTCCTGGGCGGCGGTTATGGAACCGCAGGCCGCTGCCAGGTCCGCGAGCACGATTCGCCACGAGGTCTCGTCCATGATCAGGCGGTCCGCTACGAGCACCAGCCGGCCCAGCCGGTCGGGGCCCGCGTCCACCCACACCAGCTGGAGCAGCGCACCGGCGTCCGGGTCCAGCCGCTGCCCGGCGTCAGCCACCGCCGCGGCCGCCACCGCCTCCACCTGAGCGGCGTCGCCACCGATGGCGTCCAGCCGCGAGATCAGCCGGCGCGCGTCCACCGAACCGCGCCCGCCGACCAGCAGGACCGGCTGATCGGCGGCGCCGCCGGAGTGCGGCGGGCGCACCACGCGGGCCCGCAGCATGTCGTGGGTGTCCAGTACGGCGGCCAGCCCGGCCGTCAGCACGTCCAGGCCCAGCCCGGCCGGGGCCCCGACCACCATCGACTGCGCGGACGCCCCGCGGCTCGCCAGCGTGCGCATGGCCGGCGTCCACGGCACCTCGCCCGCACCCGTCGCGTCGGCGCCGCGCTCGGGCTCGGCGTCCTTGGCCGCTTCCTCCAGCGCCGCCAGCCGCTCGGGGGTCTTGTGCTCGAAGACCTGTCGGGGCGTCAGCGCCATGCCGGCGAGGCGGGACCGGGCCGCGAGCTGCATGGACATGACGGAGTCGCCGCCCAGCTCGAAGAAGCTGTCGTCCACCCCCACCCGGTCGAGGCCGAGCACGTCGGCGAAGAGCCCGCACAGGGTCTCCTCGGCGGCGGTCCGGGGCCTGCGGGCCGATGCCCGCGCGGCGAAGTCGGGGGCGGGCAGCGCCTTGCGGTCCACCTTGCCGTTGACCGTCACCGGCAGCGCGTCGAGGACCATGATCGCCGCCGGAACCATGTAGTCCGGGAGCGCCTTGGCCACGTGTTCGCGCAGCGCCCGGCCGTCCGGCCGACCGCCGTCGGGCAGCACGTAGCCGACGAGGCGGCGCTCGCCCGGACGGTCCTCGCGGGCCATCACGATGGCCTGGGCCACCGCCTCGTGCGCGGACAGGACCGCTTCCACCTCGCCCAGCTCGACCCGGAAGCCACGGATCTTCACCTGCGCGTCCGCCCGGCCGACGAACACCAGCTCACCGTCGTCGGTCCAGCGGGCCAGGTCCCCGGTCCGGTACATGCGCTCCCCCGGAACGAACGGGCACGCGATGAAGCGCTCCGCCGTGAGGTCGGGGCGTCCGAGGTAGCCGCGCGCCAGGCCCGCACCGGCTACGTACAGCTCGCCGGTCATGCCGGGCGGTACAGGTCGCAGGAACACGTCGAGGACGAAGGTCCGGCGGTTGGGCAGGGGACGCCCGATCGGGAGCACCGGCCCCGCCTCGGCCCCGGGCTCCAGGAGCTGCCAGGTGGCGCACAAGGTCACCTCGGTCGGCCCGTACAGATGACGCACCGCGACCTCCGGGCACGCCTCACGCACTCGTGCCACAGATGACGCAGGCACCACGTCCCCGCCGGTCAGGACCTCGCGCAGCCCGGCGAAGCTCTCCGGCGACTCCTCCGCCACCACGCGGAACGAACCAGCGGTCATGTGCACCGCCGTCACACCGCCCTCGGAGACCGCCCGACGCAGCCCGTCCGCGTCCACCGCGCCCGGCTCCGCGACCACCACCCGAGCACCCGACACCAACGGCACCCACACCTCGTACAGCGAGGCGTCGAAGGCGTGCGGAGCGTGCATCAGGACGGCGTCGTGCGGGCCGACGGACCAGCCGCGCTCGCCGGTGAGCGCCGCCACCGCGCCGTGCGACACCGCAACGCCCTTCGGCACCCCCGTGGAACCGGACGTGTACATCACATACGCCAGATCCTCCGCACCCACCACGACCGGCAGGCCGTCCGCAGGGGACGCCGCCCGCACCGCCGGGTCGTCCAGCGACACCACTCGGTACGCGCCGTCGGCGGGCAGGATCTCCCGAGTGCGGTCCGTGCACAGCACCGCCGACGGGGCGGAGTCGGCGAGCAGGGACGCGATCCGTTCCGCCGGATGGTCCGTATCCACCGGTACGTACGCGGCCCCCGCCTTCCACACCCCCAGCAGCGCCGCCACCAGCTCCGCCGAACGCTCCATCACCACGGCGACACGGTCCCCGCGCCGCACGCCCAGACGGGACAGGCAGGCCGCCAGGCGGTCGGATTCTTCGCGCAACTCACCGTAGGTGAAGGCTTCTTGACCGGCCGACACGACAACCGCGTCTGGCGACCGGACCGCTTGAGCGGCGAACAGTTCCGGCACCGAGACCCCGTCGGGTCGCGGCGCAGCCGTCGCGTTCCACTCCTCCACCACGAGCCCGCGACCCGGCCCGTCCAGCACATCGATCCGGCCCACCGGGGCCGAGGCATCGGCCACCACCTGCTCCAGGACCCGTTGCAGACCGGCGACGACCGACTCGACGGCGGCGCGGTCGAACAGGTCGGGCTGGTAGGAGAGCCGGAGGCGCATGGGTTCGCCGGGTACGACGCCCAGCATCAGCGGGTAGTGCGCGGCCTCGCGCGGGGGGCCGTAGGGCTCGATGGTGAGGGCGTCGGGGGCCGGGGGGCCGCCGGGCGGGAGCGGATAGCTCTCGTACACCACGATCGTGTCGAAGACCGCGCCCGGTCCGCCGAGCCGCTGGATCTCCGGCAGGCCGAGGTGCTGATGGGCCATCAGCGCGGACTGGCGCTCCTGAAGCGCCGCGAGCATCCGCAGCACGGGCTGACCGCCGTCGATCCGCACCCGCACCGGGAGCGTGTTGATCAGCAGCCCCACCATGCTCTCCATGCCCGGCAGTTCGGGCGGCCGGCCCGCGACGGTGACGCCGAACACCACGTCCGTACGGCCGGACAGCCGCGCCAGCATCAGCGCCCACGCGCCCTGCACCACCGTGTTCACCGTCAGGCCGTGCGTGCGGGCCAGCTCGCCCAGCCCGCGTGTGAGCGGCTCGGGCAGCTCGACGCCGACGCTCCGGGGCACGACGGGTATCCGCCCGGGGTCGGCCGGCGCCGCGAGCGTCGGCTCCTCGGCCCCCGCCAGCTCCGCCCGCCAGGCGTCGCGGGCGGCGTCCTTGTCCTGGCGGTTCAGCCAGGCCAGGTACTCCCGGTAGGACACCGTGCGCGTCAGCCCGCGCGCGTCGCCGCCCGCCTCGTACACGGCGGCCAGCTCGCCCATCAGGACCGGCATCGACCAGCCGTCCATCAGGATGTGGTGGCTGGTGATCACCAGCCGGTGCTCGCCGTCGGCGAGCTCGATCAGCAGGAATCGCAGCAGCGGCGGCACCGCCGGGTCGAACCGCTCCGCCCGCTCCTGTGCGATCAGCTCCTCCACCCGGTCGGACGCGTCGGCCTCCGACAGGTCGCGGATATCCGTTTCACGCCATGGCAGTTCGACGTCCCGCGCGATGACCTGTACGGTCCGCGCGCCGTCCACCTGGCGGAAGCACGCGCGCAGCGCCGCGTGCCGGGCCACCAGCGCCTCCCACGACGCCCGTAAGCGCGCCGCGTCCAACGGCCCGGTGACGGCCAGCACGGTCTGGACGGTGTAGACGTCGGGCCCCTGGTCATCAAAAGAGGCGTGGAAGAGCAGGCCCTCCTGCAACGGGGAGAGAGGCCAGACATCCTCGACTACTGAACGGGTCACTGTTCGCTCCTCTACTCGTCTTGCGATGACCGGTTGTGACAGCCGGTTATGGCGGCCCTTTGTGACGGCCGGTTACGGCGGCTGGTCACGACGGCTGGTTGTAGCGACCGGTTGTGATGTCCGGGATCGGCTGGGCAGCGCCGTCGGCGAACCCCGCCTCCAAGGCGCTTATTTGACTCTGCGTCAGGTCGATGAGCGGGAAGTCCGCCGGTGTGTGCCCGCCCGCCGCGGGATCGGCGGTGTGGGCGGCCAGACCGGCGAGCATGTCCAGCCAGGCGCGCCCCAACCGGTGCGCGGCGGCCTCGGTCAGGACCTTGGCGGGCCACATCAGCTGGATGGTCAGTTCGGGCCCGTCGGCGGTGTCGCGGACGACCGCGCCCGCCTCCACGACGTGTATGACGGGCATGCCGGGGTCGGCCGAACCGCCCACGGCCGAGTCCCCGACCAGTTGCCAGGGCCCTGCCGGGCCGATCCGCGGGCCGGCTGCGAACCGGCCTAGGTAGTTGAACGCGATCTGCGGGGCCGGGAGCGCGGCCAGGGTTCGCGCGGTGTGGGGGTTGAGGTGGCGCAGCAGCTCGTAACCGAGCCCGTCACCGTTCCCTTCTCCGCTTCCGCCTTCACCTCCGATTCCGCCTCCGATTCCGCCTCCGCCTCCGCTTCCGCTTCCGGGGATCGCCCGCGACTGCTCCTTGACCGCCTTCAGCGCCGCGCCGGCCGCCGGGCCGCCCGCGAGCGCCTGCGACAGCTCGATGCCGTCCAGCCGGAGCCGCACCGGGTGCACGCTGGTGAACCAGCCCACCGTGCGGGAGAGGTCCACGCCTTGCGTGACCGCCTCACGGCCGTGGCCCTCGATATCCACCAGGACGCCCGATTCCCCCTCTCGGCCCTGGCTGCCGCCCTCGCTGCCCACGTTCGCGTCGCGCCGATTCTCCTTGCGCCAGTGCTCGACCGCCGCGGCCAGCGTGGACAGCAGCACTTCATGCACACCGCAGTGGAACGCCACGGGCGTCCGGCCGACGAGCGTCGCCGCCTGCCGGGCCGGGACCGGCCACGAGTGGTGGGACAGGGTCGCGGCGGTGTCCTGCGCGGGGTCGAGGGGCCGCGCGCCGAGCGGCCCCTCGGCCCCGCCCTCGCCGAGCAGGGCGGCCCATCCGTCGAGTTCCGAGACGCGGTTCCCGTCCGTCGCCTGGGCCGTCAAGATCTCCGCCCAGCGGCGGAAGGACGTGCCCGTCGGATCGAGCGCCGGTGTCCGTCCGGCTGCTGCGGCCTCGCAGGCGGCGGCCAGATCCGGCATGAGGATCCGCCACGAGACACCGTCGACCACCAGGTGATGCGCTACGAACACCAGTCGGCCCAGCCGGTCGGGGCCCGCGTCCACCCACACCAGCTGGACCATCGTCCCCGCGCCCGGATCCAGCCGACCGACCGCCTCCAGCGCCGCCCGCTCGGCCGCCTCGTCAAGGCCGCCGCCGGGCGCGGCCACCCGTGTGACCAGGCCCGATGCGTCCACCGAGCCGCGTTGGCCCACCAGCAGCCTCGGCCGCGCCGTGTCGTGCACGGCACGGGCCCGCAGCATGTCGTGTGTGTCCAGTACGGCCGTCAGTCCCGCTGTCAGAACGTCCGGGCCCAGCCCGGCCGGGGCCGTGACGACCGCCCACTGCGCGAACCGGCCGCCGAGGGCGTGCGCCCCCATGGCCCGCATGACCGGCGTCCAGGGCACTTCGCCCGTGCCCGAGTCCGCCACGCCGCCGACCGGGGCAGCGACCTCCGCCACAGCGGCGAGAGCGCCGGGGGACACCAGCTCGAACACGTCCCAGGCGGTGAAGACCAGCCCCGCGCGCCGCGCCCGCGCGACGAGCTGCATGGACATGATCGAGTCGCCGCCCAGCTCGAAGAAGCTGTCGTCCACCCCCACCCGGTCGAGACCGAGCACCTCGGCGAAAAGCCCGCACAACGTTTCTTCGGCGGCGGTGCGGGGCTCCTGCTCCGATGTCCGCGCGGCGAAGTCGGGGGCGGGCAGCGCATGGCGGTCCACCTTGCCGTTGACCGTCAGAGGCAGCGCGTCCAGCGCCACGACGACCGCCGGAACCATGTACTCCGGCAGCAGCCGGGCCACGTGCTCCCGCACCGCCGCCCCGTCCACCGACTCGCCGTCGGGCAGCACGTAGCCGACGAGGCGGCGCTCGCCCGGCCGGTCCTCGCGGGCCGCCACGACGGCCTGGGCCACCGCCTCATGCGCGGACAGCGCCGCTTCCACCTCGCCCAACTCCACCCGGAACCCACGGATCTTCACCTGGGCGTCCACCCGGCCGACGAACACCAACTCACCGTCGTCCGTCCAGCGGACCAGATCCCCGGTCCGGTACATCCGCTCCCCCACGACGAACGGGCACGCGATGAAGCGCTCCCCCGTCAGGGCCGGGCGTCCCAGGTAGCCGCGCGCCAGGCCCGCACCGGCTACGTACAGCTCACCCGTGAAACCGGGCGGCACCGGCTGCAAGAACGCGTCGAGGACGAAGGTCCGTACGTTGGCGTTCGGGCGGCCGATGGGGGCCACGTCGGCATGGGGCGACAGCGGCGCGCTCATCGCCGCGCAGACCGTGGTCTCCGTCGGCCCGTACGCGTTGATCATCCGCCGCCCGGCCGACCACCGCGCCGCCAGCCCCGCCGGACATGCTTCGCCCGCCACCACCAGCGTCTCCAGGCCGCTCGGCAGGTCTTCCTCCGCTTCCGCCGTCAGTACGCTCGGCGGCACGGTCACGTGGGTGATCCCGTACCGGCGCACCGACTCCGCCAGCGAAACGCGGGGAGGGAGCGCGTCCGGTCCCGCCACGACCACCGAGCCGCCCGACAACAGCGCCATCAGCAGCTCCGACACCGCCGCGTCGAAGCTCAGCGACGCCAGCTGAAGGACCCGCGAGCCCGATCCCACCGCGAACCGCTCGATCTGCGCCCGCGCCAGATCGCCCAGCCCCGCGTGCGAGACCACGACGCCCTTCGGGGCGCCCGTCGACCCGGACGTATAGATCACATAGGCCGCGTTGCGCACGCTCAGCGGGCCCGGCGGCCTCCCGTCGGGAACGGAGCCGCTCGCCGACTCCCCCGTAGGGGCAGGGTCGTCGTCGAGCACCAGCACCCGGCCCTCGAAACCCTCCGGGACCACGTGCCGCGTGCTCCGCGTGCACACCGCCACCGCCGGGGCCGCGTCCGCGAACACGAACCCGACGCGCTCCGCCGGATAGCCCGGATCGACCGGTACGAACGCCCCGCCCGCCATCGAGACGCCGAGGACGGCGGTCACCATCAGCGCCGAACGCTCCACCGCCACCGCGACCCGGCACTCCGGCCCCACCCCCGCACCGATCAGACGCCGCGCCAACCGGCTCGATTCAAACAGCAACTCCCCATAAGACAGCGTGCGTTGGTCATCCAGGACCGCCACCGCATCAGGGCTCGCGGCTGCCTGACGGCGGAACAGGTCCGGCAACGGAGCGGGCCCGATCGGTACGGCCGTCCGGTTCCACCGCTCCACCACCAGCCCGCGTTCCGCGTCGCCTGCCACACCGACCCGCCCCACCGGCACCGACGCGTCTGTCCCCACCTGTTCCAGGACCCGCAGCACCGATGCCCCGACCGCCTCGACCCGGGCGCGCTCGAATACGTCCGGCAGGTAGTCGAGCTTCATGTGCAGCCGCTCCCCGGGGGACACCACGAGTCCCATCCGGTAGTGGGCCGTGTCCTCCGGGTCGCCGACCGGGCGCAGGATCAGTGAGCCGGGGCCCGCGGACAGGGCGGCCGGGCTCGGGTAGTTCTCGTACACGGCGAGCGTGTCGAAGACCGCGCCGGGACCGACGACCCGTTGGATCTCGCCCAGCCCCAGATGCTGATGGGCTATCAGGGCGGATTGCCGCTCTTGCAGTTCGGCGAGCATGCGGACGACCGGCTGGGCGGGGTCCAGGCGTACGCGCACCGGCACGGTGTTGATGAACAGGCCGATCATCGACTCGACGCCGGGCAGTTCCGCGGAGCGCCCGGACACCGTGGCGCCGAACACCACGTCCGTACGGCCGGACAGCCGCGCCAGCACCAGCGCCCACACGCCTTGGACCACGGTGTTCACGGTCAGTCCGTGGGTGCGGGCCAGCTCCACCAGCTTCCGCGTCGGTTCCTCCGCCAGCTCGACGTGCACCTTGCCCGGTACGACGGACGACCCGATCCGGTCGCCGGGCGCCACCAGGCTCGGTTCGTCCGCTCCGGCGAGCTCCGTCTGCCAGGCGGTCCGTGCGGCTTCCTTGTCCTGCCGGTCCAGCCATGCCAGGTACTCCCGGTAGGAGTTGGCCGCCGGCAGCTTCCGCGCGTCGCCGCCCGCCTCGTACACGGCGGAGAGTTCGCCGATCAGAACCGGTATCGACCAGCCGTCCATGAGGATGTGATGGCTCGTGAGGACCATCCGGTGCCGGTCCTCGCCCAGTCGGATCACCAGCAGCCGCAGCAGGGGCGCCGACGTCAGGTCGAGGCGCTCCGCCCTTTCCTCGCGGGCGAGTTGCCCGATCCGTTCCGCCGCCTCGGCCTCCGGCGCCCCGGAGAGGTCGGCCTCGCGCCAGGGCAGCGCCACGTCCCGCGCGATGACCTGTACCGCCGTGCCCGACTTCCGCCGGTGGAAGCTCGCCCGCAGTGCGGCGTGCCGGGCCAGCAGCGTCCCCCACGACCTGCGCAGCCGGTTCACGTCCAGCCGGCCGTCCAGGTCCAGCATCCGCTGGCCCGCGTAGACGTCCGGCCCCTGGTCCTCATAGGCGGCGTGGAACAGCAGCCCTTCCTGCAAGGGCGAGAGGGGCCACACCTCGGCGAGGGACGGCACCGCCGCCCGCAGCTCCTCGATCTCGTCCGGGGCCAGGTCGGTCAGGAGAGCGCGCGAAGGCTCTTCCCGCGCGGCGGCCTCCCCGCCGCGGGCCGCCGAGGCCAGCCGGGCCGGCGAGGGGTGCTTGAAGACGTCCTGGGCGCTGAACACCACACCCTCGCGACGGGCGCGGGCCACCAGCTGCATCGACATGATGCTGTCGCCGCCCAGCTCGAAGAAGTTGTCATCGACCCCGGCCCGGTCGAGGCCGAGGACGTCGGCGAAGAGCCCGCACAGCGTTTCCTCGGCGGCGGTGCGGGGCTCACGCTCCGTCGTCCGCGCGGCGAAGTCGGGGGCGGGCAGCGCCTTGCGGTCCACCTTGCCGTTCCCGGTCACCGGCAGCGCGTCCAGCACGACCACCGCCGGGACCATGTAGTCCGGCAGCAGCTTCGCCAAGTGCTCGCGTACCGCGCGCTCCTCCAGCACCTGGCCGTCGGGCACGGCATAGCCCACCAGGCGGCGCTCGCCCGGACGGTCCTCGCGCGCCATGACCACGGCCTGGGCCACCGCCGGATGCGCGGACAGGACCGTCTCCACCTCGCCCAGCTCGACCCGGAAGCCCCGGATCTTCACCTGGGCGTCCGCCCGGCCGACGAACACCAACTCACCGTCGTCGGTCCAGCGGGCCAGGTCCCCGGTCCGGTACATGCGCCCGCCGGGGACGAACGGGCAGGCCACGAACCGTTCGGAGGTCGGCCCCGGACGGCCCGGATAGCCGCGTGCCAACCCCGCGCCCGCTACGTACAGCTCGCCGGTCATGCCGGGCGGCACGGGTCGCAGGAACGCGTCGAGGACGAAGGTCCGGCGGTTGGGCAGGGGGCGTCCGATCGGGAGCACCGGCCCCGCCTCGGCCCCCGGCTCCAGGAGCTGCCAGGTGGCGCACAAGGTCACCTCGGTCGGCCCGTACAGATGACGCACCGCGACCTCCGGGCACGCCTCACGCACCCGCGCCACAGACCCGGCCGGCACCACGTCCCCGCCGGTCAGCACCTCCCGCAGCCCGGCGAAGCTCCCCGGCGACTCCTCCGCCACCACGCGGAACGAACCAGCGGTCATGTGCACCGCCGTCACGCCGTCGTTGGAGATCGCCCGACGTAGCCCGTCCGCGTCCACCGCGCCCGGCTCCGCGACCACCACCCGAGCACCCGACACCAACGGCACCCACACCTCGAACAACGACACATCAAAGGCGTGCGGGGCGTGCATCAGCACGGCGTCATCCGCACTCACCGACCAGCCGCGCTCGGCCACCAGCCCGGCCACCGCGCCGTGCGACACCGCAACGCCCTTCGGCACCCCCGTGGAACCGGACGTGTACATCACATACGCCAGATCCTGCGCACCCACCGCCACCGGCGAAGCATCCACGGCGGGCGCCGCCCTCACCTGCGGTTCGTCGAGCACCATCACCGACGCCGACGCGACACCCGGCGGCACCGCGTCCCTGGTCCGAGCGGTGCAGATCACGGCCGTCGGCGCCGAGTCGGCCAGCAGGAACGCGATCCGGCCCGCCGGATGGTCCGCGTCCACCGGCACGTACGCGGCGCCCGCCTTCCACACCCCCAGCAGCGCCGCCACCAGCTCCGCCGAACGCTCCATCACCACGGCGACCCGGTCCCCGCGTCGCACGCCCAGAGTCGACAGATACGCGGCCAGCCGATCCGACTCGGCCGCCAATCGCCCGTAAGTCCAAGGTATTTGACGTTCGGTCACGGCAACCGCGTCCGGCGACCGGGCCGCCTGCACGGCGAACAGCTCCGGCACCGAGGCTCCATCGGGCAGAGGGCCCGCCGTCGCGTTCCACTCCTCCACCACGAGCCCGCGACCCGGCCCGTCCAGCACATCGATCCGGCCCACCGGGACCGAAGCGTCCGCCGCCATCTGCTCCAGGACCCGCTCCAGCCGCCGGATGACCGCTTCGGCCCCGGCGCGGTCGAAGAGGTCCGGCCGGTAGTCGAGCTTGATGTGCATGCGGTCGCCGGGGACCACGACGAGGGTGAGCGGGTAGTGGGCGGTCTCCCGGCCGTCGATCTCGCGGACGGCGAAGGCGTCGGGGGACGCCGGCCCGTCCGGTGGCTGCGGATAGTTCTCGAAGACCAGCAGCGTGTCGAAGACCGCGCCGGGCCCGCCCAGCCGCTGCACGTCCGGCAGCCCCAGGTGCTGATGGCCGATCAGCGCGGACTGCCGTTCCTGGAGTACGGCGAGCATGCGGGCGACCGGCTGCGCGCCGTCGAGCCGGACCCGTACCGGCAGGGTGTTGATGAACAGCCCCACCATGCCTTCCACGCCCGGCAGTTCGGGCGGACGGCCCGCGACCGTGGCGCCGAAGACGACGTCCGTACGGCCGGTCATCCGGGCCAGCAGGAGCGCCCACGCGCCCTGCACGACCGTGTTCACCGTCAGACCGCGCATACGGGCCAGCTCCGCCACTCGTCGGTTGAGGCCGTCCGGGAAGTGGGTGAGGACGCTCTCGGGCACCGCGGGGGTCCGCGCCGGGTCGGCCGGGGCGACCAGTGTCGGTTCGTCGGCCCCCGCCAGTTCCCCGCGCCAGGCGCTGCGGGCCGCCTCCTTGTCCTGGCGGTTCAGCCAGGCCAGGTACTCGCGGTACGACGTCGTGTGCCGCAGCCCGCGTGCGTCGCCGCCGGCCGCGTACACCTCGGTCAGCTCCCCGAGCAGGATCGGCATCGACCAGCCGTCCATGACGACGTGGTGGCTGGTGAGCACCATCCGATGGCGGTTCCCGCCGAGCCTGATCAGCAGGACGCGCAGCAGCGGCGCCACGGCCGGGTCGAACCGCTCCGCCCGCTCCGTCGCCGCCAGTTCCTCCACGCGTGCGAGAGCTTCGGCGTCGGGCAGTTCGCGGACGTCCGCCTCGCGCCAGGGCAGCACCACGTCCCGCGCGATGACCTGCACCGGGGCCCCTGTCCTCCGGCGCCGGAAGCTCGCGCGCAGCGCGGCGTGCCGGGCCAGCAGCGCCTGCCAGGAGGCCCGCAGCCGGGCGGCGTCCACCGGTCCGGTCAGGTCCAGCATCCGCTGGCCCGTGTAGACGTCGGGCCCTTCCTCGTCGTAGGAGGCGTGGAAGAGCAGCCCTTCCTGCAACGGCGACAGGGGCCACACGTCCTCGACAAGGGTTCGGGTCATCGTTGTCTCCTCATCACGGCTGATCGGGTCTCGTCACGGCGTGCCGTCGGCCAACTGGGCTTCGAGGTCCTCGACGTCGTCCTGGTCGAGGTCCAGGAGGGGGAAGTCGGAGGGGGTGTGGCCGCCCGCCGACGGGCCGGCGGTGTGGGCGGCGAGGCCGAGGAGCGTCTCCAGCCAGGCGTCGCCGAGCCGTTCCGCCGCGTCCTCGCCCAGCACCCCCGCCGGCCAGCTCAGCGAGACGGAGAGTTCGGGGCCCCGCGGTGTGTCGCGGACGACCGCCCCCGCTTCCAGCGCGTGGGTCACGGGCGCGGCCGGGTCGGTCGAGGCTCCGACGGCCGATGGCCCGGCCGGCTGCCACGGGCCCGTCGGGGCGGCGCCGCCCGCGAACCGGCCGAGGTAGTTGAAGCCGATCTGCGGGGTGGGCAGGGCCGCCAGCACCGGCCCGGTGTCGGGGTTGAGGTGGCGCAGGAGCCCGTATCCGAGCCCGTCGCCGGGGGCCGAGCGTGCCTGTTCCTTGACCGTCTTCAGCAGTTCTCCGGCGGCCGGGCCGCCGGACCGGGCGCCGGTCAGGTCGATGCCGTCCAGCCGGAGCCGGACCGGGTGCACGCTGGTGAACCAGCCCACCGTGCGGGAGAGGTCCATGTCGTCGGCGACCGGCTCGCGGCCGTGGCCCTCGATGTCCACCAGGAGCGGGGCGTGCGTGTTCTGCCGCTGCTGCGCGACGGCTGCCGCCAGCGCCGCGAGCAGCACCTCGTGGACCCCGCAGTGGAAGGCCGCCGGGGCGCTGCCCGCGAGCGTCGCCGCCTGCCGCGCCGGTACGGTCCACGCCTGGCGGCGTACGCTCGCCGCCGTGTCCCGTACGGGGTCGAGGGGCCGCTCGCCCAGCAGCGGTTCCCTGACTTCGAGGTCCAGCAGGGCGGTCCACTCGTCGAGTTCCGCGAGCCGCGCCGCGTCCGTCGCCTGGGCGGCCAGCAGCTGCGTCCACCGGCGGAAGGACGTGCCCACGGGATCGAGGGCCGGTTTACGCCCCGCCCTCGCGGCGTCGCAGGCGGCGGTCAGGTCGGGCAGCAGGACGCGCCACGACACGCCGTCGACGACGAGGTGGTGCGCTACGAACACCAGCCGGCCGGGCCGCGCGGGGCCCGCGTCCAGCCACACCAGCTGGACCATCGTCCCGGCGCCCGGATCCAGCCGTCCGACCGCGTCCAGCGCCGCCCGGTCGGCCGCCTCATCCAGGCCGCCGTCGGTCGCGGCCACCCGTGTGACCAGGCCGGCGGCGTCCGCCCAGGCGCGCTCGCCGACCACGAGCCCCGGCCGCCCGTCCCGCACCTCGGTCCGGGCCCGCAGCATGCCGTGCGTGTCGAGTACGGCCCGCAGCCCGGCCACCAGTACGTCCCGCCGCACGTCGGCGGGTGCGGTGACCGTCGTCCACTGCGCGAAGGCGGCGCCGAGCGCGTGCTCGCCCAGGGCCCGCATCACCGGCGTCCAGGCGACCGTCCCCACGCCCGTATCCGTGTCGCGCGCCCGTGCCTCGCCCCTCGCGGCCAGAGCCGCCAGTCCCGCGGGCGACCCGTGCGCGAAGACGTTCTGCGTGCTGAACACGAGGCCCGCGCGCCGCGCCCGCGCCACGAGCTGCATGGAGGTGATGGAGTCGCCGCCCAGCGCGAAGAACCCGTCCTCGGCGCCCACCCGCTCCAGCCCGAGGACCTCGGCGAACAGGGCGCACAGGGTCTCCTCGGCGGCGGTCCGCGGCGCGCGGTCCGTCGTCCGCGCGGCGAAGTCGGGGGCGGGCAGCGCCTTGCGGTCGACCTTGCCGTTGCCGGTGACCGGCAGCGCGTCCAGGACGACCACGGCGGCGGGCACCATGTAGTCGGGCAGGAGCCGCGCGGCGTGTTCGCGGACCACGCGCTCGTCCAGCGCGCCTCCGTCGGGCACCACGTAGCCGACCAGGCGGCGCTCGCCCGGCCGGTCCTCGCGGGCCATGACCACGGCCTGGCCGACGCCGACGCACCCCGCGAGCGCCGTCTCGACCTCGCCCGGCTCGATCCGGTAGCCGCGGACCTTGACCTGGGCGTCGGCCCGGCCGACGAACATCAGCTCGGCGTCGTCGTTCCAGCGCGCCAGGTCCCCGGTCCGGTACATGCGCTCGCCGGGGGCGAAGGGGCAGGCCACGAACCGTTCCGCGGTCAGCGCCGGCTGCCCCAGGTAGCCGCGGGCCAGGCCGGTGCCCGCGAGGTACAGCTCGCCCGTGACGCCGGGCGGCACCGGGTGGAGGAAGGCGTCGAGTACGAACGTCTGCCGGTTGGCCAGCGGGCGGCCGATCGGCAGCACCGTCCCCGCCTCGGCGTCCGGTTCGAGCAGGTGCCAGGTGGCGCACAGCGTGCTCTCCGTGGGCCCGTACATGTGCCGCACCGCGAGGCCGGGGCACGCCTGCCGGACCCGCGCCACGGCCTTGGCCGGGACGGTGTCGCCGCCGGTCAGCGCCTCCCGGAGGCCCGCGAAGCTCTCCGGGGAGTCCTCGGCGACCGCCCGGAAGGAGCCGGCGGTCATGTGCACCGCGGTCGCGCCGCCGGCGATCTCCTGGCGCAGCCGGTGGGCGTCCACGGGCCCCGGAGCGGCGATCGCGACCCGGCCGCCGGCGGCCAGCGGCACCCATACCTCGAACAGCGAGGCGTCGAAGACGTGCGGCGCGTGCATGAGCACCGTGTCGTCCACTCCGACAGACCAGCCGCGTTCGCCCGCCAGCCCGGCGACCGCGCCGTGCGACACGGCCACGCCCTTGGGCACGCCGGTGGACCCGGAGGTGTACATCACATACGCCAGGTCCTCCGCGCCCACGGCGACCGGCGCGCCGCCCTCGGCGGGCCCGTCCGGCGCCCGCGGGCCGTCCAGCAGTACTGTCGGCGCCGCGGCGACGCCGGGCGGCACGGCGTGCCGTGTCCGGCCGGTGCAGACCACCGCCGACGGGGCGGAGTCGGCGAGCAGGAACGCGATCCGTTCCGCCGGATAGCCCGCGTCCACCGGCACGTACGCGGCGCCCGCCTTCCACACCCCCAGCAGCGCCGTCACCAGCTCCGCCGAACGCTCCATCACCACGGCTACCCGGTCCCCGCGCCGCACGCCCAGAGTCGACAGATACGCGGCCAGCCGATCCGACTCGGCCGCCAACTCCCCGTAGGTGAGGGAGCGTTCGCCTTCCATGAGCGCCACCGCTCCGGGCGCTCGCTCCACCTGGCGGTGGATCAGCTCCGGCACCGAATGGCCCGGGACGGTGGCGGCCGTCTCGTTCCACGCCCGTACCACGAGCCCGTGTTCACGCGCGCCGAGCACGCCCACCTGGCCCACGAGGACCGCGGGGTCCGCCGCGATCCGCTCCAGTACGCGCACCAGCCGGCCGATGACGGAGGCCGCGGTGGACTCGTCGAACAGGTCCGGGCGGTAGGTGACATGGGCCTGGAGCCGGTCGCCGGAGACGATGCCCAGGACCAGCGGGTAGTGCGTCGCCTCGCGCGTGTCGAGCGCCGTGAACGAGAGCGCGCCGTCCGTCGGGGCCCCGGCGGCGGTCGGGTCCGGGTAGTTCTCGTAGACCAGGAGCGTGTCGAAGACCGCGCCCGGCCCGCCCAGCCGCTGCACCTCGGGCAGGGCCAGGTGCTGGTGCGGGAGCAGCCGCGTCTGGTGCTCCTGGAGGTCGGTGAGCATCCGCAGCACGGTGTGCGCGCCGTCGAGCCGGACCCGTACCGGCAGCGTGTTGATGAACAGCCCCACCATGCTCTCCACGCCGGGGAGTTCGGGCGGGCGGCCGGCCACGGTGGCGCCGAAGACGACGTCCCTGTGTCCGGAGAGGCGGGACAGCACCAGCGCCCACGCGCCCCGCACGATGGTGTTCACGGTCAGGCCGTGCGTACGGGCCAGCTCCCCCAGCGCGTGCGGCAGCGCCTCCGGGAGCGGGACGGGGCAGCGGCGCGGGGGCACCGGGACCCTGCCGCCCAGGTCGGCGGGGGCCACCAGCGTCGGTTCGTCGGCCCCGGCCAGCTCCGCGCGCCACGCCGCCGCGGCGGCCGCGCGGTCCTGCCGCTCCAGCCAGGCCAGGTAGTCCCGGTAGGAGCCCGTCCGCCGCGGCGGGGGGCCGTCCCCGCCCGCCGCGTACGCCGCGGACAGCTCGCCGAGGATGACCGGCATGGACCAGCCGTCCAGCAGGATGTGGTGACTGGTCATCACCATGCGGTGCCGGTCCCCGCCGAGCCTGATCAGCAGGACGCGCAGCAGCGGCGCCGCGGACAGGTCGAACCGCCGCGCGCGGTCCCGTTCGGCGAGCCGGTCCGCCTCGGCCGACGCGGCGGCCTCGGACAGCCCCGACAGGTCGGCCTGCCGCCAGGGCAGCGCGACATGACGGATGATCAGCTGTACGGCCTCGCCGCTCGGCCGCCGGTGGAAGGCGGCCCGCAGGGTGGCGTGCCGTGCCACCAGCGCCTCCCACGCGGCCCGCAGCCGTCCCGCGTCCACCGGTCCGTGCACGGCGAGCGTCTGCTGGATGGTGTAGACGTCGGGTCCCTCCTCGTCGGATTCGGCGTGGAAGAGGATGCCTTCCTGTAGCGGCGACAGCGGCCACACCTCCTCCAGCGCGGAGCCCCTGCCGACGGTCGAAGGCTTCACGGCTACCGCCCTCCGTCGGACTCGGCGGCGATCGCCTCGAACTGCTCGACCTCGTCCTGGGCCAGGTCGAGGAGGGGGAAGTCCGAGGGGGTGTGGCCGCCCGCCGCGGGGTCGGCGGTGTGCGCGGCCAGCGCGGAGAGCATGTCGAGCCAGGCCCGCGCGAGCCGCTCCACCGCGTCCGCGTCCAGGAGGCCGGCGGGCCAGCGCAGCGTGAGGGTGAGGCCGGGCCCGTCCGGGGTGTCGCGGATGAACGCGCCCGCCTCCAGGGCGTGCACGGCGGGCATCGTCGGGTCGGCGGAGGAGCCGATGGCCGTTCCGGCGGCCGCCTGCCATGCCTCCGCGACGCCGCTGTCGGCATCGGCGGCGGCGAACCGGCCGAGGTAGTTGAACCCGATCTGCGGGGACGGCAGGGCCGCCAGCACCGGTGCGGCAGCGGGATTGAGGTGGCGCAGGAGCGCGTACCCGAGGCCGTCGCCGGGCACCGAACGCCCCTGCTCCTTCACGGCTTTGAGCACGTCGCCGATCGCCGGGCCGCCGGATCGGGCCCCGGCGACGTCGATGCCGTCCAGCCGCAGCCGGACCGGGTGCACGCTGGTGAACCAGCCGACCGTGCGCGTCAGGTGCGCGCCCGCGACGGGGTCGCGTCCGTGGCCCTCGATGTTCACGAGGACGGTGGGGTCGGGGTCCGGCCGCCAGGAGGCGACCGCCGCCGCCAGCGTGGCGAGCAGCACCTCGTGGACGCTGCAGTGGAACGTCGAGGGCGTCTTGGCCACCAGCGTCGCCGCCTGCCGCTCGGGGACGGCCCACGCCTGGCGCCGTACGGTCGCGGCGGTGTCCCGCGCGGGGTCGAGGGGCCGCTCGCCGAGCGGCGGGTCCTCCTTGACGCCGCCCAGCAGCGCGACCCACTCGTCGAGTTCGGCGACCCGCGCCGCGTCCGTCGCCTGGGCTGCCAGCAGCTCCGCCCAGCGGCGGAAGGAGGTCCCCGCCGGGTCGAGTTCCGGCTTCCGCCCGGCCGTCACGGCCTCGCAGGCGGCGGCCAGGTCGGGCACGAGGATCCGCCACGACACGCCGTCGACCACCAGGTGGTGTGCCACGAGCACCAGCCGTCCCGGCCGCGCGGGGCCCGCGTCCACCCACACCAGCCGGACCATCACGCCCGCGGCCGGATCCAGCCGGGCCCTGGCGTCCGCCACCGCCGCGGCGGCCATCGCCTCCACGTCGGCGGCGTCCGCGTCCGCCGCGTCCATCCGCGTCACCAGCCCGGCCGCGTCCACCGCACCGGGCTCGCCGACCATCAGCACCGGCCGGCCGCCGTCGCCGGACGGCGACGGCGCCACGCGGGCCCGCAGCATGGCGTGCGTGTCCAGTACGGCCGCCAGCCCGGCCGCCAGCACGTCCAGGCCGAGCCCGGCCGGGGCCCCCACCACCATCCACTGCGCGAAGCCGGGCCCCACGACCCGGTCGCCGAGCACCCGCATCACCGGCGTCCAGGGCACCTCGCCCACGCCCGAGTCCGGCTCCTCGCCCTCGACGGGCCCGGCGGTCCGTACGGCCGTCGCCAGGCTCGCCGGGTACTCCCGCTCGAACATGTCCTGGGTGTCGAAGAGCAGACCCTCCCGCCGCGCCCGCGCGACGAGCTGCATCGCCATGATGGAGTCGCCGCCCAGCTCGAAGAAGCTGTCCTCGGCGCCCACCCGCTCCAGCCCCAGCACCTCGGCGAAGAGCGCGCACAGGGCCGTCTCCACCTCGCCTCGCGGCGCGCGGTCCGTGACGTGCTCCGTGAGGTCGGGCGCGGGGAGGCGGGCGCGGTCCGTCTTGCCGTTCGCGGTCACCGGCAGCGCGTCGAGTACGACGACCGACGCCGGCACCATGTACTCCGGCAGGACCGTCGCGAGGTGGTCGCGCAGGGCCCGGCCGTCCGGCTCGTCGCCGTCCGGCACCACGTAGCCGACGAGACGGCGCTCGCCCGGACGGTCCTCGCGGGCCACCACGACGGCCCGCGCCACCGCCTCGTGCGCGGTCAGCGCCGCCTCCACCTCGCCCAGCTCGACCCGGAAGCCGCGCACCTTGACCTGGGCGTCGGCGCGGCCGGCGAAGACCAGTTCGCCGTCGCCGGTCCAGCGGGCCAGGTCGCCGGTCCGGTACATCCGCTCGCCCGCCGCGAACGGGCACGCCACGAACCGCTCCCCGGTCAGGGCCGGGCGGTCGAGGTAGCCGCGCGCCAGGCCCGCGCCGGCCGCGTACAGCTCGCCGGTGACGCCGGGCGGTACGGGCTGCAGGAAGGCGTCGAGGACGAAGGTCCGTACGTTGGCGATGGGGCGGCCGATGGGCACCGGGTCCGCGCGCGGCGGCAGGGGCGCGCTCATCGCCGCGCAGACCGTGGTCTCCGTCGGCCCGTACGCGTTGATCATCCGCCGTCCGGACGACCACCGCGCCGCCAGGTCGGCGGAGCAGGTCTCCCCCGCCACCACCAGCGTCTCCAGGCTCTCCGGCAGCTCCTCCTCCGCCGTGAGCACGCTCGGCGGCACGGTCACGTGGGTGATCCCGTACCGGCGCACCGACTCCGCGAGCGCGACGCGCGGCGGCAGCCCGTCCGGCCCGGCCATGACCACCGAGCCGCCCGACAGCAGCGCCATCAGCAGCTCCGATACCGCCGCGTCGAAGCTCAGCGACGCCAGTTGGAGGACCCGCGAGCCGGGCCCGACCGCGAACCGCTCGATCTGCGCCCGCGCCAGGTTCCCCAGTCCCGCGTGCGAGACCACGACGCCCTTCGGGGCGCCGGTGGAGCCGGACGTATAGATCACATAGGCCGCGTTGCGAGCGTTCAGCGGGCTCGGCGCCTCCTCGCCGCGAACGGGGCCGCTCCCCGGCTCCCGTGCGGAGGAAGGGTCGTCCAGCACCAGCACCCGGCCCTCGAAGCCGTCCGGGACCACGTGCCGCGTGCTCCGCGTGCACAGCGCCACCGCCGGGGCCGCGTCCGCGAAGATCAGCCCGACGCGCTCCGCGGGGTAGTCCGGATCGACGGGCACGAACGCCCCGCCCGCCATCGAGACGCCCAGCACGGCGGTCACCATCAGCGCCGAACGTTCCACCGCCACCGCGACCCGGCACTCCGGCCCCACCCCCGCGCCGATCAGACGCCGCGCCAGCCGGTCCGATGCATCCAACAACTCCCGGTAGGAAAGGCGGTGTTCGTCTTCGATGACCGCCACCGCGTTCGGGGAGGCGTCCGCCTGACGCCGGAACAGCTCCGGCAGCGGGGCCGCGTCCACCGGTACGGCCGTCCGGTTCCACCGCTCCACCACCAGCCCGCGGCCCGTACCGCTCACCGCGCCGATCCGCCCCACCGGCGCCGCGGGCTCCGCCGCCGCCCGTTCCAGGAAGCCGAGGAACGCGCGGTGGTGGGACCGGGCCCAGTCCTCGTCGTACAGCGCGGGGTTGACGTCGAGGTCGACCCTCAGTCCGCCGTCGTCCGACGCGCCGCTCATCAGCACGTCGAACTCCTCGACCCGTCGGCTCGGCAGGTGGCGCGTAATGCCCCGGTGCTCCCCGAACCGCAGGTCGGGGCCGGACGGGGTGACGCTCACGAACGGTCCGAAGCAGCGGCGGTCGTCGCCGGGCCAGTCGAGTTCCTCGTGCAGCCGCTCCCCCCGGTACCCCTGGTGGCCGAGGAGTCCGTTGATCTCCCGCCCCGCCCGGTGGGCGAGGTCCGCGAGGCTCAGTCCGGCGCGTACGGGCAGCCGAAACGGCAGGACGTTCGCCAGCGCGCCGGGGGTCCGCAGCGCCTGGCCGCCCATGCGCCCGGCGGCCGGGAGGGTCAGTACGGCCTCGTCCGCGCCGGTCGTGCGGCACAGGAAGGCGGCCACCGCCGCGACGACGAGCGTGCCACGGCTCGATCCGGTACGGAGCCCGGCCGCCCGCAGAGCGGCCACGGCGGCGGGCGGCAGTGCGCCGGTGACGCGCGGGACGGAGCCGTTGGCGGACCGCCGGCCGGGGACGGCCGGCGGGTCGGGGCGAACCGCGAAGTGCTCGTGCCAGTACCGCCGGTCGCGTTCGTACCGATCCGACTCCCGGTAGACGGACTCGTGGTCCAGCAGGTCGTGGAGGGGGGTGTGGCCGGGCGGCTCGTAGGGCTCCTCGCGCAGCGCCGCCCCGTAGAGCTCCGCGACGCGGCGCGCCAGCGAGGAGCTCCCGAAGCCGTCCATCAGGAGGCGGCTGTAGCGCTGGTACCAGAGGTACCGGTCGGCCGCCAGCTCGAACAGGGCGTAGGCGAGAGGTCCGGCGGCCTGCCGCATATCGGTGCGCATCCACGCCTCGGCGGCTTCGCGCGGGTCGCTCTCGGCGCTGACGTCGATGGTCTCCAGGCGCCATCGCGGAGCTTCCCCGAGCACCTGGAAGGGCTCGCCGTCGGCTTCCGCGAACCGCGCGTGGAGCGCTTCCGTCTCGTCGACGGCCTGGCGCAGCGCGAGTTCGAGGACGGCCGCGTCGATGGGGCCGAGGATCTCCGTGTACTGCCCGGTGCTGTCCGGTCCGCGCGGGTTCTCCGTGCGCCGGGCCGCCCACAGCTCACTCTGGCATGCGGACAGGGGCAGAGCGATGTTCTCCTGGCCGTTCATCCTTGTCCCTCTCTCTTCTCGCGTTCTCTGCGCGCGAGCGGCGCGGCGGGTGGTCCGGTCGGGGCGCGGTGCGTGCGCCCCGGCCGGACGGCTGTGCTACGTGCTCGGTCCCGGCCCCGCGGTCATGCCGTCGACGCCCCGCCCGGCGCGTCGGAGAGCGCGCGCTGGCGTTCCACCGCCTCGTACAGCGCCTTGATGTTGTTGCTGCCGAACGTGCGCGCCCCGCGGCGGTCGATGAGCTCGTAGAACAGGGTCCGCCGGGGGTGGCGGGACTCCGTGAAGATCTGGAGCATCGCGCCCGAACTGTCGCGGTCGGCGAGGATGTTGAGTTCGCGCAGCGTCGGCACCGGTGCGCCCACGTCGCCCACCCGGTCGGTGAGGGTGTCGTAGTACGCGGCCGGGGTGGACAGGAAGCGCGCGCCGCGGTCGGAGGCGGTGCGCACGGCGTGTGTGATGTCCCGGGTGAGGAAGGCCACGTGCTGGACGCCCGCGCCGCCGTGCGCGGACAGGAAGGCGTCGATCTGCCCCAGTTCGCGGGTGGTGTCGGGCTCGATGAGGGTGAACGTCACCTGCCGCGACGCGCTCTGCACCACCTTCGAGTCCATGGCCTGGAGCCCCACCACGATCCGCTCCTCGAAGGTCTGGGCGAACCCGAAGACCTCCTGGTAGTGGCGTACGGCCGCGTCGAGTTCGCCCGCGGGCAGGCAGACCGCTATGTGGTCCACGGTCTCGAACAGGCCCGCGTCGGCCGGCGCCGGGGCGCTCTCCCGGATCAGTCCGGGCGCGAACAGCGCGCCGCTCGCCTCGCGGGAGGTGAAGCGGTGCTCCACGTCCCCGAATCCGAGGACCGACGCGAAGGTGACGCGGTTGCCCGCGGCGCCGAGCGCCATCGGCGGGACGGTCGGCACGGCGCCGCGCTCGACCGCCTCGGAGAACGCGGCCTCCGCGTCGTCGACTTCGAGCCCGATGACCGCGACCCCGTCGCCGTGCCGGTCCACGTACTCGCCGGCCGGATGGGCGCCGGGCAGCGCCGCCGTCACGAGGACGGTGATGCCCCGGTGACGCAGCAGCAGCGTCCGGCATTCGCCGAGGCCGGTATCGGGGCCGCCGCTGCCGTGCGGGGCGAACCCGAAGGAGTCGCACAGGTAGGCGGCCGCCTGGTCGGCGTCCTCGACATAGAGCTCGATATGATCGATCGCACGAATGTCCATACCACTACCCCCTTTTTGGAACGTGGCAGACCACGGCTCCGGCGCACGTGCGCCTGCTGGACTCGCATGGTGTTCCCGGCGCCGGCGCCCCCGCCGTCCATCCGGGCGTCTTTCGCACTTGGACGCTGTTCGGACGCTATTGGGAAGCCGCTCCGGTGTTTTACCGGTCCCGGCATTCCCCACGCACTCGATGGTCGGACCAACCCGATGACTGAACTCGGTCATCGGATTCGGTGGTCGGATTCGATGGTCGGCTGGGCCGCGATGCGGAGACCGGGAAAGCACGCATCCCCGTGGAGATTCTCCGATGCCCCGAATCCTGCCCCCGTTGTTCCGTCATGGCTCGACGGACGAATTTCCCTTATTCGGGCTCCGACTCTAACAGCGTCTTTACCGACCGGGCACCCCTGTCCCCGGCGGGTGAAATCGCGGTGCGCCCACTCGCTTATCGAGGGCAACTGCCGCTGGGTACGGGTCCGTACTGCATCGTGCGTAAGGCGCGGCTGACGGGTCGGGGCGACACTGTGGGCGGGACGCGGTAACCGTCCTTCCCGCGTCCCCGCCCGCATGGCGGAGGGCCTCCCGCATATCCCCCATGCACATGTCACCCCATCCGGCCGTGCACCACGGCTTTGTCCCGACCGGCGGAACACGGACCCGATTCCCGCCGCGGCCGCCCGCGACGGCGCGCCGCCCATGAGGCGTCCATAGAGCGTCCATAGGGGGTCGGTACAGGCACATGCCATGGGGGCACGGTCCGCCGTGTCCAAGAAGGCGGTGTCCGAGGCAGCCGACACCCCCGAAAGGCCCCGGAACCGCTCCCCACACCCCTACGGGCGGTCCGCCGACGCACCGGCCGGTCGATCGCGGGCCCGGACCGGGCCCGCGACGGGGCCTGCGCGGCGCGACCCGCGCGTACGGTCACGGGAACGCGGAAAGCTCCTGGCGGGCGCCGGACCGGCACGGGGCCGGACGGGCTCACCAGGAGCTCCGGGACGACGGCGGACCGGGCGCCGCGCCCGGCGGGCCCCTATCGGGCCGGCCGTCGACGCCCCGTCAGCAGTCTGCGAGCAGGCGGAACACCGGCCGCTACGGGGCGACCGCGCCTATTCCGCCCCGTGCCACGGGCCGGGCGAGAGTACGGCCCATCAGCGGCGCGAGCACCCGGACGGCGCTCGCGATGTCCTCGATGTCGGCGTCCACCAGGGCCTGGTCGCCGTCGCACAGCGCCCTCTTCGGCTCGGGATGCACATCGATCATCACCCCGTCCGCGCCGACCGCGAGCGCCGCCCGGGTCAGCGGCAGCACCAGCTCCCGCCGTCCCCCGGAGTGCGACGGATCGACGATCACCGGCAGATGGGACAGCCGCTGGGCCAGCGGCACCGCGCTGATGTCCAGGGTGTTGCGGGTCGCCGTCTCGAAGGTGCGGATGCCCCGCTCGCACAGCACGATGTCCAGGTTGCCGCGCTGCGCGATGTACTCCGCCGCCATCAGCCACTCCTCGATCGTCGCGCCGAACCCCCGCTTGAGCAGCACCGGCCGGCCCGCCGCCCCCACCGCCTGCAGCAGCGCGAAATTGTGCATGTTGCGGGTGCCGACCTGGAGCATGTCCGCGTAGGAGGCGACCAGATCGACGCCGGCCGCGTCGATCACCTCGGTGACCACCGGGAGCCCGGTCTCGGCCCGTACGTCCGCGAGGACGCGCAGCCCGGCCTCGCCGAGCCCCTGGTAGGCGTACGGGGAGGTGCGCGGCTTGAACGCCCCGCCGCGCAGCAGCGACGCCCCGGCCGCCTGGGCCATCCGCGCCGCGGCCAGCGTCTGCTCCGGCGACTCCACCGCGCACGGTCCCGCGATGACCGTCAGGGTGTCCGGGCCGATCGGCACGCCGCCGACCCTGATCACCGAACGGGCCGCATGGTGCTCGCGGCTGATCAGCTTGTACGGCACCGAGATCCGCACCGCGTCCAGCACCCCGGACCGGCTGCGCAGATTCAGCGCCTCGAAGGCGTCCACGTCCCCGACCAGTCCGACGATCGTGCGCGTCACCCCACGGCTGACGAAGGCGTCACCGCCCGCCGAACGCACCAGGTCGACAATGGCGTCGATTTCCTCCTGTGTGGCCTCCGGGGCCATCACCACCACCATGAGAGGTTCCTTCCGTCGCTGAGGCTCCCGGACCGCAAAGGGCCCTGGGAGCGGATGAAAGTCATTCGGCGCGCTGTACGGGGAAATCCGTGCGTCTTCGCCGTCCGGTCCGGGGCGGACGAAAGGAATCCGGGCGGAACACGTGCCCGGCCGCGGCCGGGAGCACCGTTCTTTTCGTTCAACAGGTTACGAGCAGCGGGATGGCCGCTCAACAATTCCGCGCTCTTTCCCGGCCGGATTACCGCTGACGGTACACTGAGCGGAACGGACCGGACCCGGGAGCCGGGATCTTCCGGCTCCTTCGCGTATTGCGAGGGGGACGTCCTGATCAATTGATGTGCGCCGCGGCGGCAGGGCTGTCGTCGGGGGAAGTGAGCAACGCATGGCCATGGCAGGGCTGTTCTGGATCGCCGGCGGCGACGTGTACGTGGGCGCGAAGCCGTCCGGTCCGGCGCCCGGAGTCCGGCTGGCGCCCGAGGGCGTGGTGGCCCTGGGCGACGGCCAGTCCGGCCTCTTCCCGTGGGAGGACGTACGCGCCCTGACGGTGGCGGACGTCCCCGTCAGATCCCTGGTGCGGAAGGCCCGCGCGGTCAAGGACGTGGCCCTGGAGACGGTGCTGAACCTGGCGCTGCCGAACGGTCCGGGGTTCGTGGACAAGGCCCCGCCGCTGATGACGGTGCACGTGGAGACGACCGCGGGCGCCCGCGAACTGTCCGCTTTCGTGGCCGCCGCCGCGGGCTATCCCCCGGCGGAGATCGAGCTCTCCCGCACCCTGCTGTCCCGTCTCACGGAGGGCGGGGCGACCATGGCCACCACCCTCGCGGCGATGTCGGACTGGGGCCGCTCCTGGGAGGGCCGCTCACCACGGGGCCCGGAGCGCGAGGCACTGCTGCGGAAATGGGCGGGCTAGGGTCCGGCGGCGCGTACCCGGCCGCGTGGCCCAAAGCGGCCTGGACGGTTCCGGCCGTCCGTTTTGTCTTCCCGGAACTCTCGGCGCCGGGTGATTATCGATCAAGGGGAACGGCGATCGGATAACCGGCCGCCGGCGCTTCCCCCCAAAGGCCGAACGACCCGACTATTCCCGACTATTACCTGGGGAATTTCCATGCCGACACCTCTCATCACGGCCGGCACGAGCGACGGAACCGGCCCGGCCCCGGCCCGGGACCGCGGGCCCCTCACACCCGCGGCGTAGCCCGGCCATCCGATTCGGCCGGACTTCGTCATGCGTCTCATCATGGTCACGCTCGCCCCGCGCGACCGGCAACCGGCGAACGAGCCGCCGGCCGCCGAGATCTCGGACGTGATGTGGGTTTTCGCCACTCCGGAGGCCCAGTTGGAGCACGTGAGCATCCGGTCCGGCGACCGCTTCATCCACCTCGGGTTCTACAGCCGGCTCGACAGCGCGGCGGCGGCCGCGGCGACCACGGCGATCTGCCGCAGGGCCCTGGCGTCGTCGCCCGTGCTGCGCGGCTGGGAGGTGGCCGCGCTCAGACACGCGCCCGAGCACCTGGATCCCTGACCACCCGACCGTACGTGCGCCGCCCCCTCGCCCGGCATTCCCCGGCCCGCCCGCCGTCACGCCGATCCGCCCGTCACGCCGATCCGTCCTACGCGATACGCGCCTGCCCTCCACGATCCGCGACGGCCGGGGCCCGCGCTGTGCGCCCTTCCCCACCGCCGAGTTCCGGTACGACGCCCCATCGCGCCCGGAGGGCGTTCCCCCTCCCCGCGCGCGTTCCGGCGCTCGCCCTGCCCCTCATCCCCATTGCCCGACGAATGGTTCTGTCATGACTTACGCGCCCGATTTCGGCCTTGGCCATGTGGAATTCCGCGTCGCCGACCTGGCGGCGGCCTCGGCCGAGATGACCGACCTCTACGGCTTCCGCCCGGTGGCCCGAACCGACTCACCGGACAGCGCCTCCCTCGCCCTCCAGCAGGGCCGGATCACCCTCGTCCTCACCCAGGCCCGTACCGAGAGCCACCCGGCGGCCGACTACGTCCGGGCCCACGGAGACGCCGTGGCGGACATCGCGTTCACCGTGCCCGACGTGGCCCAGGCGTTCGCCGGCGCCGTGGAGCGCGGGGCGGTTCCCCTCGCGCCGCCGGCCCCGCGCGCGGACGGCCGTACCACCGCGGTGATCGCGGGCTTCGGGGACGTGGTGCACACCCTGACCGAGGCCGGGCGGCCCGCCGTGCCGCCGGGCTTCACCGCGCTCCCGGACACCGGTACGGCGCCGCCGGACGAACTCCTGGCAGACATCGACCACTTCGCGGTATGTCTGGAGTCCGGCGACCTGGACGGCGCGGTGGAGTTCTACACCCGCGTGCTGGGCTTCCGGATGACCTTCACCGAGGACATCGCGGTGGGGGCGCAGGCGATGGAGTCGAAGGTGGTCCAGAGCCCCTCCGGCGAGATCACCTTCACCCTGATACAGCCGGTCGCCACCGCCGCACCGGGCCAGATCAACCGCTTCGTCAAGGATCACGGAGGCGCCGGCGTGCAGCATCTCGCCTTCTCCACCGGGGACATCGTCGAGACGGTCGGCACGCTGGGCGGGCGCGGCGTCGGGTTCCTGTCCGTGCCCGACTCCTACTACGCCATGCTGCCGGGCCGGCTCGACCTGGCCCGGCACACCACGGAGCGGTTGCGCGAGCGGAACGTCCTGGTGGACGAGGACCACGACGGCCAGCTGTTCCAGATCTTCACGCGCTCCACCCACCCGAGCAACACGCTGTTCTACGAGGTGATCGAGCGCTTCGGCGCCCGCACGTTCGGCAGCGGCAACATCAAGGCCCTGTACGAGGCGGTCGAGGCCGAGCGGCTGGCGTCGGAGGGGGAAACGGAAGGAGGGGCCCGGTGAGCGACGCGACGCAGACCGCCGCGGTCGCTTCGGCCCCGGTGTCCGTGGCCGACTTCGCGGCCGTCGCCGAGCGCGTACTGCCCGCCGAGGTCTGGGACTTCATCGCGGGCGGCAGCGGCGACGAGCTGACCCTCGCCGCCAACCGGTCGGCCCTGGACCAGGTCGGGCTCGTGCCGCGAGTGCTGTCGGGCGCCTCCGGCTGCGACACCGAGGCCGAGCTGCCCGGCGCCCCGACCGCCGCCCTGCCGGTCGCCGTCGCACCGATGGCGTATCAGCAACTGGCGCACGAGGAGGGCGAGTTGGCGACCGCGCGGGCGGCGGCCGCGGCCGGGGTGCCGTTCGCCCTGTCCATGCTGAGCAGCCGCCCGATCGAGTCCGTCACCGCGCTCGGCGGTATCACCTGGTTCCAGCTGTATTGCCTGCGCGACCGCGGGGCCACGGCGGAGCTGGTGCTGCGGGCCGAGGAAGCGGGCTGCTCGGCGCTCGTCGTCACCGTGGACGTACCCCGGATGGGGCGGCGGCTGCGGGACCTGCGCAACGGCTTCGCCCTGCCGACCGACGTGGCCGCCGCCAATCTGGACCCGGCGAGCGTCGAGGAGACCCACGACCGGCGGCCCGGCGTCTCCGCCGTGGCCGAGCACACGGCCAGGGCCTTCGCGGCCGGGCTGAGCTGGGACGACCTCACCCTGCTGCGGGAGCGGACCCGGCTGCCGCTGATCGTGAAGGGGGTCATGGACCCGCGGGACGCCGTGCTCGCCGCCGACCTCGGCGCGGACGCCGTGGTGGTCTCCAACCACGGCGGCCGGCAGCTCGACTCCGCCGTGGCCAGCGTGGAGATGCTGCCGGCGGTGCGCGAGGCGGTCCCGGACCGCTGCCGGGTCCTGCTGGACAGCGGAATCCGCGGCGGTACGGACGTACTCAAGGCCCTGGCGCTGGGCGCGAGCGGCGTGCTGCTCGGCCGGCCCGCGCTGTGGGGGCTGGCCGCCGGGGGCGAGGCGGGCGTGCGCCGGGTCCTCGACCTGCTCGCCGCCGAGCTGCGCTCCGCCCTGGAACTCGCCGGCTGCGCCGACCTCGCCGCCGTCCGGCTGCTGTCGGCGCGGGTGCCGGCCGGCCGTACGCCCGTAGGAGGCATCCGATGACGACGGTCGAACCCGCCGCGTCCGTCCGGCTCGACCCGGCGGATCTGCACGCCTCGCTGCGCGACCCGGCGCTGCTGTCGATGAACTTCCTCAACGAGGTGGCGAACCGGTTCCCGGACGCGATCTCCTTCGCGCCCGGCCGCCCCTGCGAGGACACCTTCGACCTCGCCGACCTGCACCGCTACCTCGACGCCTACGCCGACTACCTGACCGGTACGAAGGGGTACGACCGGACGCGGGTCCACCGGGAGCTGTTCCAGTACGGGCGCACCAAGGGCATCGTCCACGAACTCATCGCGCGGCAGCTCGCCGTGGACGAGGGCATCACCGTGGACCCGGAGGCCGTCCTGGTCACCGTCGGCGCGCAGGAGGCGCTGTGGCTGGTGCTGCGTGCGCTGCGGGCCTCGGACCGCGATGTGGTGCTGGCCGTGGCGCCGACGTACGTCGGGCTGACGGGCGCCGCGCGGCTGCTGGACTTCCCCGTCCATCCGGTCGGCGAGGGCCCGGACGGCGTGGACCTGGACGATCTGCTCGCCCGGATCGCGGCCGCCCGCGCCGAGGGGCTGCGGCCCCGGGCGCTCTACCTCGTGCCCGACTTCTCCAATCCGAGCGGCCTGAGCATGACCGTGAGCAGCCGCCGGCAGCTGCTGGAGATCGCCGCCGAGCAGGATCTGCTCCTGCTGGAGGACAATCCGTACGGGTTCTTCCAGGCGGTGGAGGGCGAGCGCCCGCCGACCCTGAAGGCACTCGACACGGGGCAGCACGTGGTCTATCTCGGTTCACTGGCGAAGACCTGTTTTCCCGGCGCGCGGGTGGGCTTCGCCGTGGCGGACCAGCGGATCGCGGGGCCGGACGGCGGGCTGCTGGCCGACGAGCTGTCGAAGGCCAAGAGCATGCTCACGGTCAACACCCCGCCGGTGAGCCAGGCCCTGGTCGGCGGGATGCTGCTGGAGCACGGGGGCAGTCTGCTGCGGGCCAACCAGCGCCAGATCGGCATCTACCGGCGCAACCTCGACTGCCTGCTGCGCGGGCTGAGCCGACGCCTCGACGGGCTGGAGGGGGTCGGCTGGAACACCCCGGCCGGCGGCTTCTTCGTCGGGGTGACGGTGCCGTTCCCGGTCACCGACGAGCTGCTCGACATCGCGGCGAACCGGCACGGAGTGCTGTTCACGCCGATGCGCCATTTCCACGACAGTGACGTGGCGGCGCGTCAGATGCGGCTGTCGTGCAGCTATCTGTCGACGGAGCAGATCGAGACGGGGCTCGACCGGCTGGCCAAGCTGATCACCGAGCGGATCTGACGGCCGGTACCGCTACGGATCCGTGCGTCCGCGACGTGCGAGGGACGGCACGTCGCGGGCGCACGGGGAGCAGGGGGCGGGCGTCAGAGCCAGCCGTGCTGTGCGGCCTTGACGCCTGCTTCGAAGCGGCTGCGCGCGCCCAGCCGCTCCATGAGCGAAGCCATCATGCGGCGGGTGGTGCGGGGCGAGATGAAGAGCTGGGCGGCCGCGGACTCATCGGTGTGCCCCCGTGCGATGAGCAGGAGGAGTTCGCGCTCCGGCTCGGACAGCCCCGCCCGGCCGGCCTCGCGGTCCGCGCCCAGCGGGGTGGCGACGTCCCAGACGCACTCGAAGAGCGCGACCAGCGACGCGACCACGCCCGGTCTGGTGAGGCAGAGCGCGCCCTTTCCGGTGTCGGCGGGGTCGATGGGCAGGAGAGCCGTCGAACTGTCCACGAGGACCATGCCGGGCGGCAGGCTCGCCGTCGTACGGAACTCGCCGCCGCGAGCGGTGAGCCAGCGGGCGTAGTCGAGGGTGGCCGGGTCCCGGCGGATGGCGTCCAGGCCGATGGTGCGGACGGCCGCTCCGCGCCGGAGCACCGATTCGTCGTTGCGCCGCGCGGCCGCCAGCGACGACGGCGGCTGGGCGCCGCCCTGCATGAAGGTCGCCACCGTGCGGGAGGCGTTGCACACGAGCTGTTCGATCCGCCGGCGCACGGCCGTGAGGCCGTCGAGCCGTTCGGCGCCGCTCTCGTCGCCGGCCGGGGCGCGCACGGTCCCGTCGCGTACGGTCCGCCGTCCGTTCTCGGCCAGCATGCGGGTGATCAGCTGCTGGCTGTCGGCGATCCGCTGCTGCCGCTCCAGCAGTTCCTGCCGCTCTCGGGCCAGCAGTTCCTGAAGGCCCACTATGGGATCGACGGCGAAGAGCTGGCCGGGGTTCTCGTAGGACTCCCTGAGCAGTCTGCAGTCGAAGAGCACGTCCAGAGCGGCGCGGATGTCGTCGGTGGACAGCGAGAGACGGGCGGCGAGTTCTTCGACGGACAGCTCCTGGTGCCGGAGCATGGCCCGGTAGACGGTTTCGGTATTCCCCTGCACGCCGAGAAACGGAAGCAACGTACGGACTCCTTGGGCAGCCGGCGGCTTCCGCCGCGGGGCGTGCGCGGCGGATACGGCCCGGTCGCGTACGGCCTCGCGGACCGCGCCCGACCACGCCTCGACCCGGCCCGCGTACGGCCCCGCGGCCACCGCCGTCATTGCGGACACGCGGGTACGGCTCGATGCTCTTCTCTTGTTCGCCCGAGGAGTGCGCCCTCCTCGGGAAAGGCCGAGGCTAACGGGCGGCACGAAGATCGGCTACGGCTCCCGCCGCCCGGCTCCCCCTCCGGGCTCGCGACGAGCCGTTGTCAGTGCCCCGCATTACGCTCATCTCTCAGTCGCCGTCGGTATGGCACGAGCCGACGGCGGGGGTGGCGGAGCCATGCCGCCCACGCGTCCGCGTCCACGATCGAGCATTCCTGATCCTCAAGGGGAGACCTGCTATGAGCAGCACCGACGACAGCACGCACGAGGGTTTCAGCGCCGAGGAGCGGGCCGCGATGAAGGACCACGCCAAGGAGCTGAAGAAGGCGTCCCGCCGCGTCTCGCGTGCCGAGAAGGCCGCCGAGGCGAAGCGGGACGTGCTGGCGAAGATCGCCGAGATGGAGGACTCGGACCGGATCATGGCCGAGCGCGTCCACGCCGTCGTCACCGCCAGCGCCCCGGAGCTCGCCCCGAAGCTCTGGTACGGCATGCCGGCCTACGCGCTCGACGACAAGATCCTCTGTTTCTTCCAGAGCGCGGCGAAGTTCAAGGCCCGCTACGCGACGCTCGGCTTCAGCGACCTCGCGAAACTGGACGAGGGCACGATGTGGGCGAACGCCTTCGCCCTGACCGAGGTGACGGACGAGGTGGAGGCGCGCATCAGCGCCCTCGTGAAGCAGGCGGTGAGCTGAGCCGACCGCCCGGCGGCGCGTGAGGCCCCAGGCCGCACGCACCGCCGGAGCCCGGCCGTCAGGCGGTACGGGGCCGCACCTGGGAGCCGTGGCGCAGGGTCAGTGACATCAGGTCGGTCGGCTCGTCCAGCTCGATGCGGTGCCAGCGTCCGCGCGGCACGATGAAGCATGTGCGGGCGGCCAGGCGCGTCATCTCCTCGACGTCGCCGGGGCGTTCGGGCCGCAGGTAGAGGCGCATGCTGCCGGAGAGACAGCAGACCACTTCCTCGGCCGCCGGGTGCATCTCCCAGTGATCGGAGTGCACCTCCCGGTCGGTCTCGGCGTGGAAGGTCGCCAGCTGCCAGCTGTCGGGCTCTCCGGCCGTCCGGGGCTCGGCGTCGGTGACCGTGCCGCTGCTGTGGATGTGGATCGCACGGGCGAACATATCGATCGGTAGGGCGGACATCGCGGTTCCTCTCGGTGTGGAAGGTCGGCCGGTCGGCATGCCGAAGTTTTCGTACACCGTACACATATGAGGTCGCGAAGGTCATCGGCGAATGGAAGTCCCGCCGTCGCACTCCGGGAGGAAGCTGCCGCCGGTGAGCTTCTCGGAGATCTCCCACAGCCGACGGGCGGTGTCGGTGTCGCGCAGGGCCGGTCCGCGGCGGAGGCCGGTCGGACACAAGGCTGCGTCGGCCCCGTTTCTCAACCGATGCCGCAGCGGAATGGGACCGATTCCGAACTGCCGCTGGACCTCGGCTCCTCGGGACCAGCTCAGTCATCGGCGATAGCCTTGGAGCATGGTTGAACTGGAGACCCGGGAGCTTGAGTACTTCATCGCGGTCGCCGAGGAGCTGCACTTCGGGCGGGCCGCGGTGCGGCTGGCGATCGCGCAGCCGGCGTTGTCGAAGGCGATCCGGCGGGTGGAGACGCGGCTCGGGGTGCGGCTGCTCGTACGGTCGAGCCGCCATGTCTCGCTCACGCCGGCCGGGGAGGCGCTGCTCGAACACGGCCGGCATGCCGTGAACGCCGTGAGCGCGGCGGTGCGCAGTGCGCGGCGGGCCGCCGAGGCGGAGGCGCGTCTGCGGCTGGTGATCAAGCCGGGTGGCGATGCCGGTCTGCTGTCCGGGATCCTCGCCGAGTACGCGCGGCGGCCCGACGCGCGCCGGGTGGACATCCTGTTCAGCGGCGGCACCGACCGGGTCGACCAACTGCGGGACGGGCGGGCGGACGTGGCGCTGCTGTATGTGCCGTTCGACGACGTCGAGGGGCTGGCGCACGAGACGCTGTACGTGGAAGGGCGCGTCGCGATTCTCCCCGCCGGTCACCGGCTGGCCTCGCGCGGCGAACTGCGGATGGCGGATCTCGACGGCGAGACGATGCCGCGCTGGAAGGGCGTCGACGACGGCGGGTCGGGGCCGGAGGTCGTGGACGTGGCGCAGATGACGCATCTGATCACCGTCGGGCGGATGATCGCGGTGCTGCCGCGCTCGCTCGTCGAGCCCGTTCCCGCGGGGCTCGTGTGCGTTCCGGTGACCGACGCGGGCGACAGCCGGCTCGCCGTCGCCTGGCCCGAGCTCGACCGGCGGCCCCTCGTCGCCTCGTTCGTGGCGGCGGCGGTCGCCGCGAGCCACCCCTCAGCCGCGGCCGGGACCGGGACCGCCGTCTGATCGGCCGTCTGATCGGCCTGGTCAGCCCGCGTCTGACGCGCCGAACGCGTCGAGCGCCTCCAGCACATGCGCGCGCGTCGCCTCCGTGCCCAGATGTCCCGCGCCCTCGACAGTGATGAGCTTCGCGTCCGGCCACGCGCGGGCGAGTTCCCACGCCGTCTGGAGCGGTCCGCCCATGTCGAAGCGGCCGTGGATCAGGACGCCCGGAATCCCGGCCAGCCGGCCCGCGTCGCGCAGCAGCGCGCCCTCCTCCAGCCACACGCCGTGGGAGAAGTAGTGGGAGCAGATACGGACCAGGGCGAGGCGGGCGGCGGAGGGGCGGTCGCCGTACGGGTTGGAGGCGCCGTTCGTCTCGCCCGAGAGGACCGCGTCCTCCCAGGCGCACCAGTCGGCCGTGGCCTTGTGCCGCACCGCGGCGTCGGGGTGCTCCATCAGGCGCGCGTACGCGCCGACGATGTCGCCGTCGCGCGGGGTGCCGGGCGCCCCGGCGAGGAAGCGTTCCCACTGCTCGGGGAAGAAGCGGCCCACTCCGCGGTAGAGCCAGTCGGTCTCGGATCGTCGGGTGGTGGTGACGCTCGCGATGACGATCTCCGAGACGCGCCGGGGGTGCTGCTCCGCGTAGGCCAGGAGGAGGGTGGAGCCCCAGGAGCCGCCGTGCAGCAGCCAGCGGTCGATGCCCAGGTGCTCCCGCAGCCGTTCCATGTCGGCGATCAGGTGCCAGGTGGTGTTGTGCCGCATGTCGGTCGCGGGGTCGGCGGCGTGCGGGGTGCTGCGGCCGCAGCCGCGCTGATCGAACAGGACCACGCGGTACCGGTCCGGGTCGAAGAACCGGCGCACGCCGGTGCCGCACCCCGAGCCGGGCCCTCCGTGCACGACGAGCGCGGGCTTGCCGGCCGGGTTGCCGCAGACCTCCCAGTACACGGAGTTGCCGTCGCCGACGTCGAGCATCCCCGTCTCGTACGGTTCCAGCGGCGGATACAGCTCACTCAAAGGGGGCCTCCCGGCGGCTCTGTGCGGGGGCGACACCGGCCGTTCCCCGCTCAACGGTGGGACCACCGTAAAGCCGGCCGGCCGGTCTCGGCCCCTCAGCCGATGAGCCGCTCCCGCTCCCCCGCGTCGGAGGCCGCCGCCGCGGCCGTCAGCGCCATCGCCGCGGCCCCGTCGATGACGGCGCGGTCCGCCTCGCCGCCGACGCAGTGCGCGGCGAACTCCTTCTGATGGTTGACAGCGGGCAGCGAACCGATGCCGAGATAGGGGTGGATGGCGGGCAGTACGCGCGACACATTGCCCATGTCGGTCGAGGCGCGGTTCATCCGGGCCGCGGGGGTGCCCGGATCGAAGCGGCGGCCCAGTTCCGCGGCCGTACGCCGGTAGACGGCGAGCAGCCCCGCGTCGTTGCGGAACTCCGAGTACGGGCGGCTCTCCGGCTCGATCTCCAGGTCGCATCCCGTCGCCAGCGCGCCCGCCTCGAAGCAGCGCTCGACGCGCGGACGCAGTTCGTCGAGGTGCTCCAGGGTCCCCGCGCGGATGTACCAGCGGCCCTCCGTCAGCTCCGGGATGGCGTTGGGCGCCTCGCCGCCGCGCGTCATCATGCCGTGCACCCGTGTGCCGCCCGGCAGTTGCTGGCGCAGCAGGCCGATCGCGACCTGGGCGAGGGTGAACGCGTCGGCCGCGTTGCGGCCCTGCTCCGGGTAGGCGGCGGCGTGCGCGGCCTTACCGTGGTAGCGGACCTTGAGATGGGCGACGGCGAACGGGTCCGCCTCCGCGACGTCGACGGGTCCGGGGTGGACCATCATCGCCGCGTGCACCCCGTCGAAGGCGCCCCGCTCCAGCATCAGGATCTTCCCGCCGCCGCCCTCCTCCGCCGGGGTGCCGAAGACCGTGACCGTCAGGCCCAGTTCGTCCGCGAAGGGGGCGAGCCCCGCCGCCGCGCCGACCGCCGCCGCGGCGATGATGTTGTGGCCGCAGGCGTGGCCGAGACCGGGCAGCGCGTCGTACTCGGCGCAGATCCCGAGGTGCAGCGGCCCGGTTCCGGTGGTCGCGGTGAAGGCGGTGGGCAGCCCGGCGGTCCCGGTGCGCACGGTGTAGCCGAGGCCGTCCAGCGCCCCGGCCGTCCAGCGGGCCGCCTTCTCCTCCTCCCAGGCCACTTCCGGGTTGGCGTGGATGCGGTGGCTGAGGGCCAGCAGGTCGTCGGCCGCCGCCGCGACGGCCCGCCGGATGCCGCTCGTACGCGCCCCGGCGCCCGCCGTCGTCACGCGTCCCCCGGCACGCCGAAGGACGGCGCCTCGCCGGGAGCGAGCGCGCGCTGGACGTACGGCAGCTCCTGCGGCTCCCAGATCTTCCACAGCGCGGCCAGTTCGGCGATCGGGTCTCCGTCGGTCCAGTCGACGCGGAGGTCCGTGACCGGCCACGGCACGTCGCCGGCGACGAGCAGCCCCGCCGAGCGCACCGGGCCCTCCTCGCCGCCCGCCACCGCGCCCGCGGTGAGCGCGTCGACGAGGCGGCGGGCGAGCGGGGCGGCGGGGTCGGCGGCGAAGGCGTCGAGCATGGCTTGCGGCACGCCGGGGTCGGCGAGGAGGTTTCCGGCGGCGACCGCGTCGGGTCCGACGGCTTCGGCGTGCCGGCCCAGGGTGTGCGCCCCGGAGTACGCGGCGCCCGGCCCGTCGACGCCGACGGCGGTCAGCTGCCGGTACGGGATGTGCGCAAGGTGCGCCTCGGCGTGCGCGGTCTCGCGGATCGCGGAGGCGGCGGACGCGCCGCCCGCCATGAGGCCGAGGAGGTGGGCGCCGAGCCGCGGGTCGGTGATGTTCTGCGAGCAGGCCGCGCCCACGCCCGCCCGGACGTACGCGCAGCGGGCGGCGACGGCGGGGGACGACGAGGTGACGGCGACCCCGAACTGTCCGGTGCGTGCGCAGCGCGCGGCGATCGAGAAGGTCATGCCGCTTCCCCTTCCCGTACGGCCGCGGCGCGGACGGCGGCCGCTTCGGCGCGGCGTTCGGCCGGGATCACGGCGGTGGCGTCGATCTCGACGAGCCATTCGGGCCGGGCGAGGGCGGAGACGACGAGGCCGGTGGAGACGTAGTGGACGCCTTCGAGCCAGTGGCCCATGACGCGGTAGACGGGCTCGCGGAACCGGATGTCCGTCAGATAGACGGTGATCTTCACGATCTCGTCGAGGCGGCTGCCGCACTCCCCCAGCAGCATCGCGATGTTGGCCATCGCCCGCTCGGCCTGGGCGGCCACGTCGCCGACGCCGACGTTCTCGCGGGTGTCGAGATCCTGGCCGATCTGGCCCCGCAGATAGACGGTGCCCTCGGCGACGACGGCCTGCGCGAGGTCGTTGGAGAGGTCCTGTTCGGGATAGGTGGCGGCGGTGTTGAAGGGGCGGATGCGGTCGTGGGCGGTCACTTGGCGGCCTTCCTGTTCAGGGAGCCGAGCACGTTGTCGGAGAGTCCGGCCGCGTCCTTGACCAGGTCGAGCGGGCCGTCCCAGCCGAAGTTGCGGTAGACAGCGCCGAGGTGGGCGAACGGCGGCGACTGCGCGAAGAGCTGGAAGGTGAGCCGGTGGCCCGCGTAGTCGGAGTTCAGCAGGTCGCGGGCGTACGCGAGGAGCTTGCGGCGGTCCTCGGCGACCCAGTGCTCGTTGACCGAGTAGAACTTCTCCAGCCACGGCCCGGTCTCGGGGTCCTCGAAGGACGCCTTGTCCGGGGTGATGCAGATCTGGCCGCCGCAGAGTTCGCGGGCGATGTGCATCATCTCGTGGAGCTGCGAGCAGGCCAGCACGCGGCCGGTGTACAGGAGCGACTGGTTGGGCATCAGCAGCCCGCCGGGGCTGGGCTCCGCCATGGCTATGGCGGCGGTGAGGTGCGCGTTGATGCCCTCGCGGTAGCAGGCGAGGGTCGCCAGCTTCTCCTGTACGGCCTGCTGCTTCTCCAGGCCGGTCTGCTTCACGTTCCACAGCGCGGCGCCGATCATCAGGTCGGCGAGGCGCAGGTTGCGCTGGGTAAAGGCGTAGGCGCTGTAGCGGTGCAGGGTGGCGCGGATGAAGGTGGCGGCCTTGGTGTCGCGGTAGAAGAGGATGTTCTCCCAGGGGATCTCGACGTCGTCGAAGACGACCAGGGTGTCGACCTCGTCGAAGCGGTTGGAGACGGGGTAGTCGTCGACGGGCTTGGCGCCGCCGGCGAAGCCGGTGCGGCAGATGTACTTGAGTCCGGGCGCGCCCATGTCGAGCATGAACCCGAGGGCGTAGTCGGAGAGTTCGGAGTCGCCCCAGTTGGCGATGGTCGGTTTGGCGAACGCCTGGTTGGAGTAGGCGGCGGCCGTCTCGTACTTGGCGCCCCGCACGACGATGCCGCGGTCCGTCTCGCGGACGGCGTGCAGCAGCATGTCGGGGTCCTGGTCCTGGGGGCGCTTGGAGCGGTCGCCCTTGGGGTCCGTGTTGGCGGAGACGTGGAAGGGGTCGCCGAAGCAGGCCAGGTCGATGTGGCGCTTGACGTTCTCGGCGTAGGCCGGGTTGATCTGGTTGAGGACGTCCTGGCCGTCGATGAGGGACCACACCTCGCCGATGGTCTCGTCGCCGACGCGGGTGACGACGCCGCCGGCGTCGGTGAGCACCGCGTCGGTGGCGGCCCGCTTGTCCTCCCAGTCCTGGCGGGTTCGGGGCGGCTTCTGCTGCACGGCGTTGAGTTCGCCGCTCTCCTCGTCCTGGTAGGTCATGACGCCGCTGGTGGCCGGGTCGTGCGCCATGTCGTAGATGCGGGCCCGGATGTCGACGAGCGGCTGGAAGGCGGGGTGCGTGGGCACGTCCTCGATCTTCTCGCCGTTCATCCAGACCTCGCGGCCGTCGCGAATCGACTCCCGGTACTGCTCTCCGGTGCGGATCATGTCCGTACTCCTTGTCCTGGGCTCTCAGAGGGGGCGGCGGCTGCCGGGGGGACTGTCTTCAGCGGGTCAGGCGGGTCAGAGCGGGCGGTGGGTGCCGTACGTGCGGGCGTGGTGCACCAAGGGGTGGGCGCCCGGGGAGACGGCGGCGGCGGTGACGGCGCCGAAGAGGACCCGGTGTGTACCGGAGACGACGGCGTCGCCGAGCCGGCAGTCGAAGACGGCGGCGGCGCCGCGCAGCAGCGGCGAGCCGGTGGCGAGGGTCTCCCAGTCGGCGCAGCCGAAGTCGTACGGCGGGCCGGCAGCGGGCCGGCCCGCGAAGACGTCGGAGACATGGGCCTGTTCGGCGCTCAGGACGCTGACGGCGAAGTGGCCGTTGCGGGCGGCGGCCTCGGCGAGCGGGCTGCGTTCGTTGACGCAGACGAGGAGCGACGGCGGGTCCGCGGTGACGGAGCACATGGCGCTCACGGTCTGGGCGAAGCGGCCGGCGGGCCCGTCGGTGGCGACCACGGTGACGCCGGTCGCGGCGTTGCCCATGGCCGCGATGAAGTCCTGCCGTGGGGTGGTGAGTTGGTCCGGGGCGATGCTCATGGTCGGCCTCCCTCGGTGCGGTGGGGCGAGCTCGATGCGGTGGAGCGGGCTCGGCTGACGACCACTATGGGTGGACCGGGTACTTCCGTAAAGCAGATGTTTTCGCTCAACTGCATCTGTTGAACAGATGCAACGAGCTCGCGGCCCCGGGGCCTACGCGCGCAGCGTCTCCCGGCAGGTCGCGGCGAACGCCTGCGCGCGCCCCGTCAGCCGTACGCCGCGCAGCTTGGCGAGGACGACGGGCAGGGCCGGCAGCTGGTCGGCGAGGGGCAGACAGACGACGCGGGAGCCGCCGTACGTGCTGTCGTGCGCGGGCCGCTGGTTGAGCAGGGACCAGCCGTATCCGGCGGCGACCATGGAGCGCACGGTCTCGTAGTTGGTGGTGCGGTGGCTGATCTTGGGACGCACCCCGGCCTTGGCCGCCGCGGACTGGAAGTAGTCGCGGCTGACCGGCAGGTCGAGCAGGACCATGGGCTCGCCGCCGAGGTCGGCGAGCCGGACCCGGCGGCTGCCGGCGAGCCGGTGCCCCTCGTGGACGAGCGCGTACGGGGGCGCCATGGCCAGGACCTCGTGCTCGATGTCGGCGTCGAGTTCGAGGTCGTACAGCAGCCCCAGCTCGCACTGCCCGGTGCGCAGCAGGCTCTGGACGGCGGGGGTGTCGCCCTCGTGCACGTCGACGCGGACGGCGGGGTGGCGCTCGGCGAACCCTCGCAGCAGGCGCGGCAGGTAGAAGGGGGCGAAGGTCTGGAAGCAGCCGACGGCCAGGTCGCCGACGAGCTCCGAGCCGAGGCTGCGCGCCGATTCGGCCAGTTCGTCGGCGTGGGTGAGGAAGCCGCGCAGCTCGTGCTGGAAGCGCTCGCCGGCCGCCGTCAGCTCCAGCCCCTTGGCGTGTCTGCGGATGAGGAGCTGGACGCCGAGTTCGCGTTCCAGGTGGGTCACGGCGGTGGAGACGGCGGACTGCGAGACGTTGATGCGCTGGGCCGCGGCGGTCATGGATCCGAGCTCGGCGGCGGCGAGGAAGTAGCGCAGCTGCACGAGGGTGAAGTTGGTGTCGTGGGGCATGCCGGGATTTTTACATCTGGAAAACCGATGCAGCCCCCGTGAAAACAATGTTTGACCGGGGATTTGGAATCTTCGAGACTTCCCAACCACCCGACCTGTCCGCGCCGCCCTTTCTCTCTCCCCCGCGGTGCCGCACCGCTCTTCGCCCCTCACGTTCTAGGGAGTCCGCATGTCCGGTCCCGGAGGATCCGCACCCGACACCCCCGCCGCGGCCGAGGCGTCCGCCGTGCCGGACGCGCCCGCCACGGTGGAGCAGCACACGATCGACCACATCCCCGACGACGAGCGCCACGGGCGGGTCAGGGACCTGTTCACCATGTGGTTCGGGACGAACATCGCCCCGTTGCCGCTGGTCACAGGTGCCATGGGGGTGCAGGTCTTCCACCAGTCGTTCTGGTCGGGCGTGCTGGCGATCCTCGTCGGCCAGCTCGTCGGCGGCGTCTTCATGGCGCTGCACTCGGCGCAGGGCCCGCAGCTCGGCGTGCCGCAGATGATCCAGAGCCGGGCGCAGTTCGGGGTGATCGGGGCGCTGGTGATCGTGGTCGTCGCGGCGGCCATGTACGTCGGCTTCTTCGCGTCGAACATCGTGCTGGCCGGGAAGTCCCTGCACGGCCTCGCGCCCGCCGTCCCCGTCAACGGGGGCATCGTGCTGGGCGCGCTGGGCTCGGCGGTGATCTGCTGGGTCGGGTACCGCCTGATCCACACCCTCAACAAGATCGCGACCTGGGTGCTGGGGCTCGGCATCGCCGTCGGCATCGCGGTCGTGGCCTTCCGCGGCCTGCCGGACGACTTCTTCACCCGGGGCGGCTTCACCTTCGCCGGCTGGCTGGCGACGGTGTCGCTCAGCGCGCTGTGGCAGCTCGCCTTCGCCCCGTACGTATCGGACTACTCGCGCTATCTGCCGCGTACGGTCCGCACCCCCGCGACGTTCTGGGCGACGTACGGCGGCTCGTGTCTCGGCTCGACGCTGTCCTTCCTGGCGGGCACGGTGATCGCGCTCGCCGCGCCGGGCGCCGACGACACCGTCGCGGGCTTCGACAGCGCGGCGGGCTCGTTCGGGCCCGTCGTGCTGGTCCTCTTCCTCTTCAGCGTCATCAACCACAACGCCCTCAACCTGTACGGCGCCGTGCTGTCCCTCATCACGATCGGCCAGACCTTCCGCGCCCACTGGACCCCGCGCCGGACGGCGCGCGGCGTGGTCTCGGGGACCGTGCTCGTGGCGGCGCTGCTCGTCGCGGTCGGCGTGTCCGACGACTTCGTCTCGCGGTTCGTGAACCTGGTGAGCGTCCTGCTGATCGTGCTGATCCCCTGGACCGCGATCAACCTGATCGACTTCTACCTCGTGCACCGGGGCCGGTACGCGATGACGGACTTCTTCGCCGCCGACGGCGGCCGCTACGGCCGCTTCAACCGCACGGCGCTCTCGTCGTACGCCCTCGGCATCGTCGTCCAGCTTCCCTTCGTCTCCACCGACCTCTTCACGGGCCCCTTGGTCGCCCCGCTGGGCGGCGCGGACCTCTCGTGGCTGGTCGGTCTGGTGGTCACGGCTCCCGTGTACTACTTCTGGGCGCGCCCGCGCACGACGGAGCCGGAGCCTGCGGTGCGGGTCGCCCAGGAGGAGCCGGTGCGCACGGCGCCGACCGCCTGACGGCGCACCGGTGATCCGGCCGGCCCCGGCCGCGGCCCTCGAATGGCGTGCGTGAATCAAGCGGCATAGCCTGCCCGAAAGCGCCTTTTCGTGCTGTATATCCGCTTGGTGGACAGGGGAAGGTCGAGGGTCTTGAGCGCCGACACCGACGAGCAGAAGCCCAGCGAGTCCGGAGCGGGGGCCGGAGCACAGGCCGGAACAGGAGCCGGAGCGGGGCCCGCCGCCAAGGAGGGCCCCGAGTTCCGCCCGTACCGCCATCCCGCCGCGGGCTGGGGCGCCGCCAAGAGCGTCAGCCGCTTCCTGCTGCGCGAGGGCGCGCTGGTGGACGGGCCGCGGGCGATCATGCGGATGAACCACGAGAACGGCGGGTTCGACTGCCCCGGATGCGCGTGGCCGGACGACACCAAGGGCCTGCACCTCGACATCTGCGAGAACGGGATCAAGCACGTCACCTGGGAGATGACCCGCAAGCGGGTCGGGCGCGAGTTCTTCGCCGCCCACTCGGTGACCGAGCTGTCCGGCTGGAGCGACCACGGCCTGGAGAACCAGGGCCGGCTGACCGAGCCGATGGTCTACGACCCCGATACGGACCACTACGTCCCGATCGGCTGGAAGGACGCGTTCGAGCTGATCGGCGGTGCGCTGCGCGGCCTGGACAGCCCGGACCAGGCGTCGTTCTACACCTCGGGGCGGCTCGGCAACGAGGCCACGTTCCTCTACCAGCTGATGGCCCGTGAACTGGGCACGAACAACCTGCCGGACTGCTCCAACATGTGCCACGAGGCCAGCGGCCGCGCCCTCCAGGCGTCCCTGGGAACCGGCAAGGGGACCGTCGACCTGACGGACTGGGAGAGCGCCGACGCGCTGTTCATCCTGGGCGTCAACGCCGCCTCCAACGCGCCCCGGATGCTCACCGCGCTCGCCGAGGCCCACAGCCGCGGGGCCCGGATCGTCCACATCAATCCGCTCGTCGAGGCGGCGGCCACCCGCACCATCGTGCCGCACGACTTCACGGACATGGCCCTCTTCAAGTCGACGCCGACCAGCTCCCTCAACCTCCAGGTGCGCATCGGCGGCGACATGGCCCTGCTGCGCGGCATGGCCAAGGCGGTCCTGGAGCAGTCGGCGACCGACCCCAAGGCCCTGGACCGCGAGTTCATCGACCGCCACACCGCCGGCTTCGAGGAGTACCGCGCGCTGTGCGAGGTCACGCCGTGGGAGGAGATCGAGACCCAGTCCGGGCTCAGCCGCGCCGCCGTCCTCAAGGCGGCCCGCGTCTACGGCGAGGCCGACCGCTCCATCATCAGCTGGTGCCTGGGGGTGAGCCAGCACGAGCACGGCGTCGACACCGTGCGGGAGATCGTCAACCTGCTGCTGCTCCGCGGCAATCTGGGGCGCGAGGGCGCGGGCCCGTCCCCCGTACGCGGCCACAGCAATGTGCAGGGCAACCGCACCTGCGGCATCGACCACCGCCCCGCCGGCGCCTTCCTCGACCGGCTCGCCGAGGTCTGCGGCATCGAACCGCCCCGCGAACACGGCCTGGACACCGTCGGCACCATCGAGGCGATGCGCGGCGGCGCGGTGAAGGTGTTCGTCGGCATGGGCGGCAACTTCGCTCTCGCCGCGCCCGACACCGAGGCCACCTGCGCCGCGCTGCGCAACTGCGACCTCACCGTGCAGGTGAGCACCAAGCTGAACCGCAGCCATCTCGTCCACGGCCGCCGGGCCGTCATCCTTCCGTGCCTCGGCCGCACGGAGAAGGACCATCAGCGCGAGGGCGTCCAGAGCACGTCCGTCGAGGACTCGATGAGCATGGTCCACCTGTCGATCGGCATGAAGCGGCCCGCCTCGCCGCACCTGCTGTCCGAGCCCGCCATCATCGCCGGCATCGCCCGCGCCGCGCTGCCCGACAGCGCCACGCGCTGGGAGTGGTACGTGGAGGACTACGACCGTATCCGCGACACCATGGCCCGCGTCCTCCCCGGCTTCGAGGACTTCAACCGCCGCGTGCGCCTGCCCCTCGGCTTCCGCATCAAGCAGCCCGCCCGCGAACTGGTCTTCCTCACCCCGTCCGGCCGCGCCGAGTTCTCCACCGCCGCGCTCCCGGACGTCGTCCCCGCCCCCGGCACCCTGGCGCTCGGCACCATGCGCTCCCACGACCAGTGGAACACCACGATCTACTCCGACAACGACCGCTACCGCGGCATCAAGAACCTGCGCACGCTGGTCTTCATGAACCGCGCCGACATGCGCGACCGCGGCATCGGCGACCTCGGCCCCGTGGACATCACGAGCACGGCGCGGGACGGCAGCCGGCGGAGCGTCCACGGCTATCTCGCCGTTCCGTACGACATCCCGCGCGGCTGCGCGGCCGGCTATATGCCCGAGATGAACGTGCTGTGCGCGCTCGTCGACCACAGCACCCAGAGCGACCAGCCGATCATGAAGCACGTCGAGGTCACCATCGAACCGGCGGCCTGAGCCCTCCCGCCCGGTACGCGGGCGCCGACCCCGCGCGAGGAACCTCAGGTGCGCACGGCCTGATCGGAAGGGAACCGGTCGGGCAGTCGTGGTCAAGGCTGACGCAGGAGTAGGCTCGCCAGTACCGAGAGCATTCCCTGACCGGCTTCCAGGCCGGCATTCCTCTCGGGTCATCAGTACCGGATCGGGCACGACAGGTCCGGGGACGGGTCGACACCATGACGGTGCTCACCGCACGCACTCCGCCAGCCTCGCCGCTCACCGAGCTTTCCGGCTGCCCGCCGCTGCGGCTGTCCCTCAAGCCCCCGGGCCCGCAATCCGGGCTGCTCGACGGCGCCTGGTGGCCGCACTCCCGGGACCTCGCTCGTGAACTCCCATCTCTGACAGATCTGTTGGACCCCCTATGGGGGCGCATCGCACGCGTCACGGTCAACCCGACCTACTGGCCGGTCATACCCCGCAAGGTCCCCGTCAACGGCCATGTGGTCAAAGTGGGCTGGTTCCGCGCCGAGCAGGACCCTCACCAACTCCTGCTGCTTTCCGCCCGCGTCGGGCGCTGGGACCTGCTGATCATCCCCCCGGAGACGGGGGCGGCAGCCGCCGCACGGCTCATGGCCGCCGCCTGCGACCCCCTGACGGCCCGTACGGGCAGCGCTCTCATCGCCGACGAACTGGCCCGTCGCCCCGCGGCCCCGGCCGAGGAAGACCCGGCGGGCCGGACACCGGCGGAGGCGTGGGAGGCGGAGGGCGGCGCCATGGCCGCCCACATCGGCGCGCCGCACTGACCGGGCCGCCCGCCCACCACCGATTCCCTGGCCCCGGACCCCGGCCGTCTCTTCCAGGCCGAGGACAAGGAGCCTTGTATGCTGCCCAGTTCCCCCCTCTCCCAAGCTCTCGCACCGCCGCACGACAGCACGGCATCTCAGATATACGACGGGACGGCGCCCTTTCCCGCCGACGACCGCCCGGCGCCTGCGCGCAGCGGCGGTGAGCGGCTGTACGTCACGGTGACGGCGACGATCGTCGTCCTGCCGTTCCTCGCGCTCGGCCTGGCCGCCTGGCTGCTGTGGGGAACCCTCATACGGCCCGCCGACGCCCTGCTCGCCCTCGTCCTCTACGTCGTCACGGGGCTCGGGATCACGGTCGGCTTCCATCGCGGCCTGACCCACGGCGGGTACCGGGCCGCCCGGCCCGTGCGGATCGCCCTGGCGGTGGCCGGGTCGATGAGTTTCCAGGGCGACGTCATCGGCTGGGTCGCCACGCACCGCCGCCACCACGCCTTCACCGACCGGCCCGGCGACCCGCACTCGCCCTACCGCTACGGCACGCACCTGCGGGGTCAGCTTCGCGGCCTGGCCCACGCCCACGTCGGCTGGCTGTTCCGCAACGACCCCACCCCCGCCGAGCGCTACGCCCCCGACCTGCTCGCCGACCGCGACATCCGCGCCGTCTCCCGGGCCTTCCCGGCCCTGTGCGCCCTCACCCTCGCCCTCCCCTTCGCACTCGGCTGGGCGATCGGCGGAACCTGGCTCCACGCCGTCACCGCACTGCTGTGGGCGGGCCTCGTCCGCATCGCGCTGCTCCACCATGTGACCTGGAGCGTCAACTCGCTGTGCCATGTGATCGGCCGGCGCCCCTTCCGCACCCGGCGCCATGACCGGGCTACCAACCTGTGGCCCCTGGCCCTGCTCTCGTTCGGGGAGAGCTGGCACAACCTCCACCACGCCGACCCCACCAGTGCCCGCCACGGCGTGGACCGCGGCCAGATCGACCCTTCCGCCGTCGTCATCCGCCTCCTCGAACGCCTCGGCTGGGTACGGGACGTGCGCTGGCCCACCCCGGACCGCATCGCCACCCGCCGTTCATGAACCCACCCGACAACTCACGGAGCCCTCATAACCCTTGACCACACCTCCCCGAGACCATCTTCGTCCGGAAGAAAAGAACCTCTCAGCGTCCGGGTACGTCCAGGATCTCCACCTCGGCGCCCGCGTCCGCGCCGCCGGGCGGGACCGCCGCGAGGCCGTCGGCGAGCGCCAGCCCGCGCAGCATCGCCGGGCCGTCGAACGGCAGCGGCAGCACCTCGCGCCCCACGCGGCGCACCGGCAGCAGCCGGGTGTCCCGGGGGTGGCCGGGCAGCGCGGCGGCCGCGGTCATCCGCGGCGGCTCCGCGTCCGGGTGTCCGCCGAGGCGGCGCAGCAGCGGTACGGCCAGGGTCGCCGCGCCGGCCACGGCGGCCAGCGGGTTTCCGGGGAGGCCGACCAGCCGGCGGGGGCGGCCGTCGGCGGCCGGTGACAGTTCGGCGAGCAGCATGGGGTGGCCGGGCCGTACGGCGACGGAGTCGACCAGCAGCCGGGCGCCCGTCTCGGCGAGCGCGCCGTGCAGGAAGTCCACCGGCCCGGCGGCGGTACTGCCGGTGGTGACCACGACGTCGGCGGCGGAGTCGCGCAGCGCCTCCCGCAGCAGTCCGAAGTCGTCCGAGACGCGGCGGCGTTCGGTCACCAGCGCGCCGCAGCCGCGCAGCCACGGCGGCAGGAGGGGGCCGAGCGCGTCGCGGACCCGGCCGCTGTGCGGCAGGCCGGATTCCAGCAACTCGTCGCCGAGTACCAGCAGTTCCACGGTAGGGCGGCGGTGCACGGCCAGCCGGTCGTAGCCGGACGCCGCGGCCAGCCCCTGTACGGCCGGGGTCACGGTCGTACCGGAGGGGAGCAGCGGTTCGCCCGCCCGGCACTCCTGGCCGCGGGGCCGGATGTCGCGGCCTGGGGCCGCCGGTCCGGGGCCGGATTCGGGGAGGCCGGAACCGGCGCAACGGGCGAACAGCAGGCCGTGTTCGTCGGCCTCCCCGTGCTCCCGGCGCAGTACGGCGCTCGCTCCCCTCGGTACCGGGGCGCCGGTGGCGATGGGCACGGCCGTACCGGCGTCCAGCGGCTCGGGCCGCGCGCCGGCCAGCACCCCGCCGCCGCGCAGCCGCCACGGGCCCGGCCCGGCCACGGCCCAGCCGTCCATCGCGGAGGTGTCGAACGACGGCAGATCGGTGAGCGCCGTCAGCGGTTCGGCGAGGGCGTGGCCGAGCGCTTCGGCGAGCTCGCGGACGACGGCCGGCAGCGGCCGTACGGCACAGCCCCGAGCGAGGGACCGGGCCTCCGCCCACGTCGCGGCGGAGCGCCGGGCCGCGGCCTCCGGCATGCTCGTAACTGACACGGTCATACGCTCCCTGTCCGGCTCATCATTTCGATTGCGACTCGCCCCTGTTTCGCCGATGACCTTTTCGAAGAAATCGAATTACTGAATTCGACACAACTTCCTTGAATTACCGACCGGCGAATTGTCGATGGACTGATCGGCGGCGACTTCCATATCGCCGTGCTGCCGCACCGAAGCACGTCCGACCGTACCAGCAGCGCCCCGCGCATGCGGCACACCGGCCGGAAAAGCCGCTTGATAAGTCGCGTCTATGACGTCATTCAAGGTACCTCTTTGACATTTTCCCAGCGACCGGCGGAAGCTGACTTCCGTACGGGGAGCCGAATATCCGCGGGGCGGCCCACACGCGGATTCGGCGCACGATCCCGGCCGGTGAACAGGGAAACGAGGCGGACCAGAGCATGAGCGGCAACGAGGACCCGAGCGACGACCTGAAGGTCACCCCGCCCAAGACCTGGGCGACGGGCGTGCCCGCCGTGGCGCACGCGCTGGAGTACTCCCTGAGCCAGACGTCCCCGCGGCGCACCGCCCTGACGCTGCTGAACATCAACCAGGCCAAGGGCATCGACTGCCCCGGCTGCGCCTGGCCCGAGCCCGCGCCGGGCAAGCGGCACATGAACGAGTACTGCGAGAACGGCGCGAAGCACATCAACGACGAGGCCACCTCGCGGCGCGTCACCCCGGAGTTCTTCCGCGAGCACTCGATCGCCGAGCTGGACGGCAAGTCCGACTTCTGGCTCAACCAGCAGGGCCGGCTGACCGAGCCCATGGTCAAGCGGCCCGGCGCGACGCATTACGAGCCGATCGGCTGGGACGAGGCGCTCGGTCTGCTCGCCACGGAGCTCAAGGCGCTGGACTCCCCCGACGAGGCCCTGTTCTACGTGTCCGGCCGGCTCAACAACGAGGCCGCCTTCCTCCTCCAGCTCTTCGCCCGCGCGTACGGCACCAACAACCTGCCGGACTGCTCCAACATGTGCCACGAGTCCAGCGGCAGCGCGATGTCGGAGACGCTGGGCACCGGCAAGGGCACCGTGTCGCTGGACGACATCCACACCTCCGATCTGATCTTCGTCGTGGGGCAGAATCCGGGCACCAACCACCCCCGGATGCTGTCGGCGCTGGAGGAGACCAAGCGCAACGGCGGCCATATCGTCGCGGTCAACACGCTGCCCGAGGCCGGGCTGAACCGGTTCAAGCACCCGCAGCGGCCGCGCGGGATCGTCGGGCGCGGCACGCAGATCGCCGACCAGTTCCTGCACATCCGCGCCGGCGGCGACCTCGCCCTGTTCCAGGCGCTGAACCTGCTGCTGCTCGAAGCCGAGGACGCCGCGCCGGGCACCGTGCTCGACCACTCCTTCATCGAGCGGAACACCACCGGCTTCGCCGAGTTCACCGAGCACGCGCGCGAGATCTCCTGGGAGCACATCCTGGAGGCGACCGGGCTCTCCCGCGAGGAGATCGAGCAGGTCCACGAGCGCGTCCTGAAGAGCGAGCGGATCATCGTGTGCTGGGCGATGGGCCTCACCCAGCACAAGCACGGCGTCCCCACCATCCGCGAAGTCATCAACTTCCTGATGCTGCGCGGCAATATCGGCAAGCCCGGCGCCGGCGCGTGCCCGGTGCGCGGCCACAGCAATGTGCAGGGCGACCGCACCATGGGCGTATGGGAGCGGATGCCGCAGAAGTTCCTCGACGCCCTGGAGAGCGAGTTCGGATTCACCCCGCCCACGCGGCATGGCCTGGACGCCGTGAACGGCATCCGCGCCATGTACGAGGGCCGCGCGAAGCTCTTCCTCGGCGTCGCCGGCAATTTCGTACGGGCCACCCCCGACAGCGCGGTCACCGAGGAGGCGATGCGGGGGTGCCGGCTCACCGCGCACGTCTCCACCAAGCTCAACCGCTCCCACACCGTCTGCGGTGATACGGCCCTCATCCTGCCCACCCTGGGCCGCAGCGACCGGGACTTCCAGGCCACGGGCGAGCAGTTCATCACCGTCGAGGACTCCATGAGCGAAGTCCACGCCTCCCGCGGCAAACTACCGCCCGCCTCCCCGCATCTGCTCAGCGAAGTCGCCATCGTCAGCCGGCTGGCGCGCAAGACCCTCGGCGATATGCCGCACATTCCCTGGAAGGAATTCGAGGCGGACTACGGCGCCATTCGCGACCGGATCTCCCGCGTCGTGCCGGGCTTCGAGGACTTCAACGCCCGGGTGTCCGTGCCCGGCGGCTTCCGGCTCCCCAACCCGCCGAATGAGGGCGTTTTCCCCACCCCGAGCGGCAAGGCCGTCTTCACCCGCAACGATTTCACGATGCCGCATGTCCCCGAGGGACATCTGCTGCTCCAGACCCTGCGCTCGCACGACCAGTGGAACACCATCTGGTACGCGCCGAACGACCGTTACCGCGGCATCCACAACGCCCGCCGGGTCGTAATGGTCAACCCCGCCGACCTCGACGCCCTGGGCATCGCCGACCGCGGCACGGTGGACCTGGTGAGCGTCTGGCACGACGGGAAGGAGCGGCGCGCGGAGGGCTTCACGGTCGTCGCCTACCCCGCCAGCCGGGGCTCCGCCGCCGCGTACTACCCGGAGACCAATGTTCTGGTGCCGCTGGACAGCGTCGCCGACATCAGCAACTGCCCCACGTCGAAGGGCGTCGTGGTCCGGCTGGAGCCCGTCGCCGCCTGAGCCGCCCCGCCCCTTCTCGTCTTCCCCTCCGCCGGGCCCCGGACGCCGTTGCCACAGCCCGGCAACATCGTGCAAACGTTGCCACAATCCCGCCAGTGCCGGTGTTGCCGGGCGCAACGCGCGCCGGGCGCTCCATGCTGTGCCGTGCCCCCGAGTAGCCATTCGGGGACGAGGCGCGGCCGGATCGGCCGCGGTCCGAGAGGGATGACGTGGAACGATCACTGTTGTCGCCGAGGTCGGCGCTGGTGCTCTTACTCGCGGTGCTGACAGGCATAGGGGCCGGGGTGCTGACCGCCCTGGCCGGCAACGACGTTGCGCGGAGCGTGCTGTGCGGCGCGGCCGCCGCCGGTGTGTCGGTGCGGTTCTTCGACCGGCTGGTCGCGGCGGAGGACCACGGCACGCCGGAGGGACCCGGGGCTCCCGAGCGCCGCGGGGTTCCCGAGGGCCATGGGGTTCCGGAAGACCGTGGAGTCCCGGAGAGCCATCGGGGCGCGGACGGCCGCAGGGCCCCGGAAGATCACAGGACCGGCCCACGCCGTGCCCGCCGCACGGGTCCGGAGGGTCGCCGTGGCTGAACTGCGGCCCCTGGCCGATGACTTGAACAGCGACGCCAGGGCCCTGGCGCGGATGCTCCGCGAGCTGTTCGACGGGCTGGACGTCTCCGTGCGCCGCTATGCCGCGCGCCGCCACCGGGACGCCGGCACCTTCTCGCGCTACCTCAACGGTACGCGCGTACCCCCCTGGGAGGTCGTCCTGGATCTGTTCACCGACCTGGCGGACCACCTCGGCCAGGCGGCTACCCCGGCCGCCATCGAGCTCGTACGGGGACTGCACCAGACCGCCGTACGCAACGGCGGTTCGCCGCAGCACGCGGTCGAGTTGATCGAGCAGCAGCTCGCCGACGCCGACCGGGTGGCCCGGCGCACCACCGCCCACGGGGACGTCCTGGGCGACGCCCTGCTGGACCGGCGGCACCGCATCGCCGACCTGGAGGTGCGGCTCAGCCAGTTGGAGGCGGCGTGGACCGCCGAGCGGGCGCGCGCGGACGCCATGGCGGAGGCCGCGCCGGACGTGGACGGGCTGCTGCGGGAACGCGACGCGCTGCGGACGGAGGTGCGGAAGCTGACGGGGGAACTGCGCGAGGCCCGGCGGCTGCACGAGGCGGCGGAGGAGCGGTGCGAGCTGCTGGAGCGCCAGTTGGAGACCATCGAGGCCACGCAGCGCGCGAACGGTTCCCACGCGCTGGCCCCGGCCGCCTCCCCCGTCGGCGTGCGCGGCATGCCCAAGGTGCTGGTCGTGGACGACCAGGCGGACAACCTCCTCGCCATGAACGCCGTGCTGTCCACCCTCGACCAGGAGGTGGTGGCCGTCTCCTCGGGCCGCGAGGCCCTCAAGGCGCTGCTCGACCACGACGACTTCGCCGTGATCATCATGGACGTCCAGATGCCCGACATGGACGGTTACGAGACCGCCGCGCACATCAAACGCCGCAACCGCGACCGCGACGTCCCCATCATCTTCCTCACCGCCATGGGGGCCGACGCCGAGCACTCGGCGCGCGGCTACGCGGCCGGCGCGGTGGACTACATCGGCAAGCCCTTCGACCCCTGGGTGCTCCGCGCCAAGGTCGCCGTGTTCACCGGCATCTTCCTCGAACGGCACGTCGCTTCCCGCTGAGACCGGCTGTCGCCGACCTCCAGTCGCCGATCTCCTGTATCCGATCCCCTGTCCCCTGTCTCCGATCTCCGGTCGCCGGGCCTGCCGCACCGCCGGACCCGGCGACCGGCGCGTCCGGCGACCGGCGCGTCCGGCCGGCCTGGCCCGCGGCCGGCCCGCAGCGCGGTCAGCGCGCCGCCGCGATCCCGTCCAGGAGCACGCCCAGCCCGACCGCGAAGGTGTCGTCGACCTGCTGTTCCCACGACGGCGCCACGTCCCCGTCGCGCGACGACGGCGCCGCCTCCGACGCCAGCCGTACGGACATGGGGAACCGCTCCGCGAAATCGGGGGCGACCTCCTTCAGCAGGGCCGACCGGCCTGCCCACCACTCCTCGTCCGACACGCCGGTCGCCGCCGCCGCCCGCCGGGATTCGGCGGCCGTCTGCGCGGACCCGCGGACGAAGTGGAACAGCGAGCTCACGATGGCCCGCAGCGGCCGGGACGGCAGCCCGGCCCCGTACAGGACGCCCGCCAGCGACTCCAGTACGGCCTGTTCGTGCGGGCCGAGCACCGGGCGCGCGTAAGAGACCTGGAGCACCCACGGGTGGCGCAGGTAGAACGCCCGGAGGTCCGTGGCCCACGACGTCACGGCGGCCCGCCAGTCGCCGTCCGGGGCGCGACCCGCGGCCAGTTCGGCGTGCACCCGGTCGTACATCAGGTCGAGGAGTTCCGCCTTGCCCGGCACGTACGTATAGAGGGCCATGGAGGTCCGTCCGAGCCGTTCGGCCACCGCGCGCATCGACAGCCCTTCCATGGAGTGTGCGTCGGCCACGGCGATCGCCGCCGCCACGATGGCGTCGACGCTCAGGGCGGGCTTGGGGCCGGGGACGGTCCGCGCGGCCCGGCCGTCCGGGTCGGCCCACAGCAGGGTCATGGACGCGACCGCGTCCCCCTGGCCGGCGATGACGCTCACAAGCAACTCCTTACGGCATAAGGTATCGTCCTCTCGCTATTACTTTACAGCCTAAGCAATCCCTGCGGGCGCACGCCCCACGGGCACGGACCAGGAGAGACGATGACCGAAGCGACAACGGCCGAAGCGACGTTGCACGACGGCGACTCCATCGCACTGGAGATCCACGGCGCCGGGCCCGCCGTGCTGCTCCCTGTCGATCCCCGGCCCACAGAGGGCCCGCAGGCCGAGGAGATGCGCCGCTGGGGCATGGACCCCGCGCTGGGCCGGACACTGATCGACGGACTCGGGGACCGCTTCCGGGTGGTGGCCTTCGATTACGAGGGCCGCGTCATGGCGGCGCCGAAGCCCGACACCCTGACGCCCGGCAATGTGGCCGCCGATCTGCTGGCGGTCGCGGACGCCGCGGGAGCCGACCGGTTCGCCTACTACGGCTACTCCTGGACGGCCCTGAGCGGCCTCCAGCTCGCGATCCGCACCGACCGCCTCTCGGCGCTGGTCATGGGCGGCTTCCCGCCCCTCGGCGGCCCGTACTCCGAGATGCTCCGCGTCACCTCGGCCGCCCACGAGATGTCGGTGCGAGGCCCGGCCGCGAGCACCCCGGGGAGCTCTCGGGAGAGTTCCGGGCAGTCGGTCGGCGACTACGACTGGTCGACCGTCGAGGTGTCCGCGACGGAGGCGCAGACCCGCCAGTTCGTCACGCTCTACCAGGCGCTTCAGGGCTTCGACGACCGGGCGGCGCAGGCCGGGGTCGGCTGCCCCCGGCTGTGCTTCGCGGGTTCGGCGGACGACATCCCGTACGGCGAGCGCTGGGGCGGCGTGACCGTGCGCATCGGGAGCGAGGTCGTGAAGCGGCGCGCCGAGCTGGAGGCCGCCGGATGGGACGTACGCGTCCTGGACGGGCTCGACCATACGCGGGCCATGCAGCCCGCGAACGTCCTGCCCGTCCTGCGCCCCTGGCTCACGACCGCGCTCGGCCTCTGACCCTCGCCCTTCGTCCAGCGGCTCAGCGCTTCCCCCGTACGAAGGCACCGTCGCACGGCCGTACGAGATCCGGCGCCTGAACGCCCGTACCGCCAGGGCCGTATAGAGCCGTGAACCGTCGACGGAAGAGGAAGCACACCATGACGCACTCGCCTCAGGAGCCGGCCGTCCCGCGCCGCCGAACCGTCATCGCCGCGGCCGGCGGCGCGGGGCTCGTCGCCGCGCTCGCCGCGTGCGGCGGCTCGGGCGGCGAATCCCCCGACGACGACCCTGCCGCCAAGTCGCCGCAGGACGGCGCCGACACCACTCCCGCCACTCCCGCCGCCCCCGGTGAGGAGGAAGCCGGCACGCCCGGCGGCCAGGAGCTGGCCAGGACATCGGAGATCCCGCAGGGCGGCGGAAAGGTCTTCAAGGACCGGAAGATGGTGGTGACGCAGCCGGCGAAGGGCAGTTTCAAGGCGTTCTCGGCAGTCTGCACGCATCAGGGGTGCCTGGTCGGGGATGTGGCGAACGGGACGATCAACTGCCCCTGCCACGGCTCGAAGTACAGCATCGAGGACGGCAGCGTGCGGCACGGACCCACGACCAAGCCGCTGCCCGCGACGCCGGTCTCCGTGCAAGGCGACTCGCTCCGGCTGGGGTGAGGCCGCGGTCCCGGACCGTCCGGCATGGCGCCTCACCGCCGAGCGCGCGCGCTCTCGAAGCAGCCGAGTACGGAATCGGCCGTCGTGACCGTGGCGACGAGCGCGAGCGTGTTGCGGATCATCGCCGCGGTGTAGTCGGCGGGCACGCCCGCGATGGCGTCGGCCGGCACGACGGCGGTGTAGCCGAGGTTCACGGCGTCGAAGACCGCCGCCGGGATGGCGACGTTGGCGGAGACGCCGGTGACGATCAGGGTGCGGCAGCCGAAGTTGCGCAGCAGGGCGTCCACGTCCGTACCGGCGATCGGGGACAGTCCGTGCAGCCGCCGCACGACGAGGTCCTGCTCGCCGACGGTTATCGGCTCCGCGATGCGTACCGCCGGGGTCCCGGTGAGCTGCTGTACGGGCAGCCGCTCGGCGGCGCGGAAGAGGCGGGCGTTGCGGTTCGCGCCGCGGCCGTCGGGGCGGCGTTCGGCGACGGCGTGCAGCACTTGGACGCCCGCCGCGTGCGCGCCCGAGACGAGGCGGGCCACTTGGACGAGGGTCCCGGACTTCCGAGCGGTGTCGGCGAGTTCGGGCAGCGCGCTCTCCGTTCCGACTACGCCGCGCTGGCATTCGACGGTGAGCAGCACGGTGGTCGCCGGGTCGAGCTGCGCGGCGAGCCGTTCGTCGGCGCGTACCCCCGATACCCTTGACTCCCCGTCAGCCGGATCTCCTGACGAAGCCGTAGAAGCCATAGAAGCCATGCCGAATCCCTCCCGACTCGCCCCGCGCACCTGAAGCCGAACCCGCCCGGCGGCGGCCCCGGCCGCAGCGGGCGACGCTAGCGGCCATTGCGCGGAGAGGGAAGAGACCCCATGCTGATTTTCTGACGCCCAGTCAGAAAAGCACGGCGATCACATGCGGTCGATCACGTACGGTCGTTCACGCGCGGTCGGCTACCGGAAGGGGAGGCGGGCATGGCCCTCACGCAGCGGCGAGGCCGCCGGATCATGATGTCGGACGCGGAGCTGGACGCCTTCCTCGCCGAGCGGCGCACCTGCCGGGTGGCGACGGTCGGCCCGGACGGCCGGCCGCACGTCGGCCCCCTGTGGTTCGCCTGGCACGAGGGCTCGCTCTGGCTCTACTCCCTCACCCGCAGCAGGCGCTGGGCCGATCTGCGCCGGGACCCCCGGCTCGCGGTGGTGGTCGACGACGGGGAGGAGTACGGCGAGCTGCGCGGCGTGGAGCTGTCCGGCACGGCGGTCTTCGTCGGCGAGGCCCCGCGCACCGGCGAACCGCACCCCGAACTCGACGCTCCGGAGCGGGCGTTCGCCGCGAAGAACTTCGGCCTGGACGCCATGCCGTACGACGGCCGGCACGCCTGGCTGCGCCTGACGCCGGACTCCGTCGTCTCCTGGGACTTCCGCAAACTCCCCGGCTGACCCACGATCCAGGCCCGGACCCAGACCCAGGCCCGGACCCAGACCCAGGCCCCGGCCTCGGCTCCACACCCCGCCCGCGGTTCGACGCCCCAGACGCCCTCCGACGCCCCGCTTCACCCGACATCCCCGCCTCCCCCGGCGCCCCGCCTCCCCCGCCGTCAGTCGCCGATCGCCGCCCCCGCCGCGCGCAGCGCCTCCACCGCCGCCCGGATGGACGGCCGGCGGTCCGCGTCCGCCCGCCAGATGGCGTAGATGTGCCGACGCATGGTGTGCCGTACGGGCACCACGCGCACCCCCTCCGGCACCGGGCCCCGCCCGAGCCGAGGCGCGACGGCGACGCCGAGACCGGCGTCGATCAGGGCGAGCTGGGTGTGGTGCTCCTCGGCCATGTGGGAGATGCGCGGCTCGATGCCCTTGCCGCGCAGGGTCAGCATCAGCCAGTCGTGGCAGAACTCGCCCTTGGGCCAGGAGACCCACTCGTCGTGCGCGAAGTCCTCCAGCTCCACCTCGTCCCGGTCGGCGAGCGGATGACCGGCGGGCATCGCGACGTCCGCGGGGTCGTCCAGGATCGGCGCCTTGGCCAGTCCCTCCGGCAGGGGCAGCGGCTTGTTGTACCAGTCGAGGACGATCGCGATATCGATGTCGCCGCGCACCACGCGCGGCACGGCGACGTCCGGCTCCATCTCCTCCAGCTTGCTCCGCAGCTTGGGGTGGGCGCGGCGCAGTTCGGCGAGCGCGGCGGGGAACAGGCCGCGGGCGGCCGTCGGGAAGGCGCCGAGCAGCAGATCGCCGACGGCCTCGCCGCGCTGCGCCTCCAAGTCGGCCTGGGCGAGCTCCACTTGGGAGAGGATGCGGGCGGCGTGGTCGGCGAGCAGCCGTCCGGCGTCGGTGAGGCGCACGCCGCGGCCGTTCTTGGCGAGCAGTTGCTGTCCCGTCTCGCGCTCCAGTTTCGCCAGTTGCTGGGAGACGGCCGAGGTGGTCACGTGCAGCCCGTCCGCGGCGCCGCTGACCGAGCCGTGGCGGGCCACGGCGTGCAGCGTCCGCAGGCGATCAAGGTTCAACATGTAAGTGATGCTACGCGATAAAGCGCACTTTATTTCGCTTGCGCTAAGTGATCGCGCCCACCATCGTGGAGCCCATGAGCATCACCGACGCCCGCCGGAAGGCGTCCGCCTCCCCCTCCCCGACCCCTGCGCCCGCCGCGGACCCGTCGGCCGCCGCGCAGCGTCGCGGCGGCCTCGACTGGCGGGTCCGGTTCGTCATCCTCTGCCTCATCTGGGGCCTCAGCTTCCTGTTCATCAAGGTCGGCACCGACGGGTACGCGCCGCTCGGCGTCTCCCTCGGGCGGATGGTGTTCGGCTCCGCGGTGCTCGTGGCCGTACTGGCCGTCAAGCGGCAGCGGCTGCCGCGCGCCGGGCGCACCTGGGCCCATCTGCTCGTCGCGGCCTTCTTCCTCAACGCCCTGCCGTTCACGCTCTTCGCCTACGCCGAGACCACCATCACCTCCACCCTCGCCGGCATCTGCAACGCCACCTCCCCGCTGTGGGGCATGGTCCTCTCGCTCGTCGCCCTGTCCGAGGACCGGCCGACCCGGCGGCGCCTCGCGGGGCTCGGGCTCGGCTTCGCGGGCGTGCTGACCGTGCTCGGCGCCTGGCAGGGGTTCTCCGGCCAGGACCCGGCGGGCACGGCGATGGCCCTGGTCGCGGCGGTCAGCTACGCCGTCGGCTGGATCTACGTGCGGCGCAATCTGGCCGGCACCGGCGATTCCCACCTCGCGTTGTCCGGTGCCCAGCTGCTGGTCGGCACCGTCCAACTGGCCGTCGCCACCCCGCTGTTCAGTTCCTTCCCGAGCTCGTTCCCGCTGGTGCCGCTGCTCGCGATCGCGGCGCTCGGCGCGCTGGGCACGGGCGTCGCGTTCCTGATGCAGTACGGGCTGGTCGCCGAGGTCGGCCCCACCACCGCGATGCTCGTCACCTACTTCACCCCGGTGATCGCGACGGCCGCGGGCGTGACGCTGCTCGGCGAGCGGCTCACCTGGAACACCCCGGTCGGCGCGGTGATCGTGCTCGCGGGCGCGGCCCTCACCCAGAGCAGGCGGCGGCCCGGCCGCGCCGAACCCGAGCCGCGGCGCCCGGCCGAAGAGCCCGAGGCCGAGAGCTCCGGACCGCGGCCCCCGACCGAAAGGGCCGAACCTCAGTCGTAGCGCCCCGTGGGCACAGGCCCGGTCGCGGACGCCAGCGCGTCCGCGACCTTCTCCGCCTCCCCGGGCCTCATGGTCGAGACCGTCATCCGCACCCCCGGCGGCGAGGACAGCCGGAAGCGGGCTCCCGGCGCCACCGCCCAGCCGGCCTGGAGCAGCCGGGCCACCGCGCCCGTCTCGTCCGGCACCGGCACCCATACGTTCATCCCGCTGCGCCCGCGCGCCTCGATGCCGCGCGCCCCCAGCGCCTGTACCAGCGCGTCGCGCCGCCGCCCGTACGAGGCCGCTACCGCCCGCGCGTCCACGGCCTCCGCGCGCCACAGCTCCACCATCGCGTGCTGGAGCAGATGACTGACCCAGCCCGGCCCCAGCCGGAGCCGGCCGCGCACCCGGTCCACGGTGACGATGTCGCCGGTGAACACCGCGAGCCGCAGGTCGGGCCCGTACGCCTTCGCCACCGAGCGGACGAGCGCCCAGTGCGCCGTGCCGCCCACGACGGGGCACAGGGGGACGTCCACGATGCCGTGGCCGTGGTCGTCCTCGATGAGCAGCGCCCGCGGATGGTCCGCGAGGACCGCGCGGAGTTCGCGGGCGCGCTCCGCGCCGATCGCCGCGCCCGTCGGATTCTGCGCGCGTGCGGTGATCACGAGGGCCCGCGCGCCCTGCCGCAGCGCGCGGTCCACCTCGCCGGGCAGAGGTCCGTCGTCGTCGAGCGCGACCGGGACGGCGCGCAGGCCGAGCGCCGGGACCAGGTCGAGCAGGCTGCCCCAGCCGGGGTCCTCCACCGCCACCGCGTCACCGGGTTTCAGATGCGCGCCGAGTACGCGCTCGATGGCGTCGAGCGATCCGGAGGCGACGGCGACGGGGCCGTCGGGCACGCCGTCGGCGTCGAAGGCGGCGCGGGCGAGCCGCTCCAGCTCGGGGTCGACGCCGGGCGCGCCGTACAGCGTGGGGGTCGCGGCGGCGCGCGCGGCGGCAGCGGCCAGCGCCTCGCCGAGCGGCGGCAGCAGCGCCGGGTCCGGGTTGCCCGCGGCGATGTCGCGGATCCCCTCGGGTGCCTCCACGCGGATGAGGTCGCGCGGGGAGCTGGCGGGGCGGGAGCGGACCCGGCTCCCCCGCCGTCCCGCCGTCTCGATCACGCCGCGGTCGCGCAGCGCGCGGTAGGCGGCCGCGACCGTGTTGGGGTTGACCCCCAATTCGGCCGCCAACTCCCTTACGGGCGGCAGCGTTTCGCCCGGGGCCAGCTGTCCGGCGCCCACCGCCCGTTCCACGCTCGCGGAGATCTCCGCTGCGCGACGGCCTTCGATCCGATATTCTCCTAGCACAAACACCATTATGCACTAATACAATGGAGTCGCACCATGGCCGCCATCCCGCAGCACGGAGCACACCCGCCGGAGGAGCAGGAGGAAACGAGCGCCGCGTACGCGCGCACGGACCGTACGTGGCCCGCCCGCGGCCGCGACCGGGCCACGTACGACCGCGAGGTGGTGCACGCGATACTCGACGAGGGGTACGTCTGCCACCTCGGATTCGTCCGCGACGGCGCGCCCGTGGTGCTGCCGACCCTGTACGGGCGGATCGGCGAGCGCCTGTACGTGCACGGCTCGACGGGCTCCCGCCCGCTGCGCGCGGCCGGGCGGGCCGACGACGGCATGCCCGTGTGCCTGACCGTCACCCATGTCGACGGCCTCGTCCTCGCCCGCTCCGGCTTCCACCACTCCATCAACTACCGCTCCGTGGTGGTGCACGGCGTCGCGCGGCCCGTGGCGGACGAGAAGGAGCGCCGCACGGCCCTCGACGCGATCGTCGAGCAGGTGGTGCCGGGCCGGGCCGCCGACTGCCGGCCTGCCGACGCCAAGGAGCTGGCGGCCACCGCCGTGCTGAGCCTCGACCTCGCCGAGGTGTCGGCGAAGGTCCGCACCGGCGGGCCCAACGACGATCCCGAGGACCTCGACCTGCCGTACTGGAGCGGCGTCGTGCCCGTCGCCCCCGTCTACGGAGCGCCCCTGCCGTCCGAGGACCTGCGGCCCGGCATCCCCGTCCCCGGCTACCTCGCCGATTTCTGACGGCCCCACAGCTCCCACGCTCCGCGCACAGGAGGCACGCACATGCTCATCCGTCCCTGGGACGCCCCGCTGGACGACTCCGAATGGCAAGGCTGGCTGGCCGCGCACGACTTCGGCCAGCTCGCGGTCAACGGGCTCCCCGGCGAACCCCCGCACGTACAGCCGATGCACTTCGCCTACGACCCGGCCCCCGGCGAACACGGCGAGGCGCTGGCCCACCTCGCCCGCCCCAACCCCATCTGGCCCGCGCTCCAGGCAGATCCGCAGGTGCTGCTGAGCGTCGTCGACGACTACGTCTTCGTCCCCGGCCCCTGGCAGGCCCCCGAGGGCGCGCCGCCCGAGCACGGCGTCCCCACCAGCTTCTACGCGGCGGTGCAACTGCGCTGCACCGCCCACCTCGTGGACGATCCGCACGAGAAGGCCGAGCTGCTGGCGGCCCAGGTCGGCCACTTCCAGCCCGAGGGCGGCTCCGCGCCCGTGGCGGCCGGCGAGGAGCCGTACGGCCGGATGCTCTCCGGCATCCGCGGCCTGCGGCTCGAAGTGACCGAGGTACGAGCCAAGTTCAAGTACGCGGGCCACAAGCCCGAGGCGGTGCGGCAGCGCATGGCGGCGGCTCTCGCCACGCGCGCCGCACCGCGCGACTCAGCGGCGCGGGCCCACCAGCTGCGCCGCGGCGCCACCGGCGCGGGCGCGGACCGCTGAGCTCCGCGCCTCCGCCACGGCCAGCGCGCCCACCGCCCCCAGCAGGACGGCCGTGCCCAGGGCGGTGGCGGCGGTCAGCCGCTCGCCCAGCAGCGCGACAGCGAGCACCGCGGCCGTGACCGGCTCGATGAGAGTGATCACCGTGACGGTCGTGGAGCGTACGGCCGCGAGCCCGGCGAAGAACAGCCCGTAGGCGAGGACGCTCGGCACGGCGACCAGATAGGCCATCATGCCCAGCGAGCGGCCGAGGTGGTGCGCGTGCGGCCACAGCCCCTCGACGGCGGCGAGCGGCAGCAGGCAGACCGAGCCGACGGCGAAGGACGTCATCGTGGCCGCGCGGGGGTCGGCCGCGCGGCCCTGGCGGCCCAGGTGCCGGGTGTAGAGCGTGATGGTCGCGTACGCGGCGGCGGACAGCAGGGCGAAGGCGACGCCCCCCGGGCGGACCGTGCCCGTTCCGCCGCCGCCCAGCATCAGGACGGCGAGCCCGGCGAGCGCGCCGGTCACGGCCACCGCGCCGCCCGCGCCGATGCGCTCGCCGAGCAGCGCCCGGCCGCCGAACGCCACCAGCACCGGCGCCGTGCCCATCGTCAGGACGGTCCCGACGGCCAGCCCGGTCCCGGCCACCGCCCCGAAGTACCCGGCCTGGAAGACGGTGAAGCCGACGCCGGTGACAAGGACGCGGGTGACGCGCGAGCGCACCGGCTCGTACGGGCGGGGTGTGGCGGGCCCCGACCGGCGCGGCCGCAGAGCGCGGACGGCCAGCAGGAGTACGAGCCCGCCCAGGGTGCGCCAAAAGGTGAGCGCGAGAGGGCCGAGCCCGCTGCTGTCGTAGAGGAACGCGGCGGCCGCTCCGGCGGTGCCCCAGGAGGCGGCGGCCACGGTGACGTAGAGAAGGCCCCGGCCCACGGGCAGGGCGGGGTAAGGCGAGGAATGCACGAGTGTTCTCCCGCTGAGGACATGAGGTGATCACGTGGTCCCGTATGCGGGCAGCGACGATCAACTCGGGTCGGGAGATCACTCCCGACCCGAGCCCGGTCCTCCGGAGCGGCCGCCCGCGCTAGACGGCGGGAGGCGGCAGAACGGTGAGATGCATGATCGGCACCTTACGAGCGGCCTGGTCGAACGGACAAGCCCCTTTCAGCTCGCACGCCTTCAGCGCTGCCGCTCCGGCCCGGACCGTGCACGCCGGTACGCCGCCGTCGCCCAGGCGCGCGTCGCTGACTCCCGAACCGCCCGGTCCAGGCCGGCGTTCCGGCTCCCCGCAGCACGCATCGGCACGCATCGGCACGCATCGGCACGCATCGGCACAGGGTGACGGCTCACGCCGGGCCAGTCCAGGCACATCGGCGAGTTGACTCCTGGCAGGTGCGACCGTCAGGTCGCATACCGGCAGACGCAACCGCCAGATCGGCTCCAGGCAGTCGCAGCCGCTGACTCGGCTTCCGGCAGACGCGACCGTCAGGCCGGCTCCCCGCACACGCGACCGTCAGGTCGGCTCCTGGCAGGCCGCGTCGTCGAGCAGCCGCTTGGTCAGTGCGTCTAGGTCCACGCCCGCTCGGTGCAGCACTTCCACGGCGCGGCATTCGCGGTCGTGGGCGAGGGCGGCGAGCAGGTCGACGCCGGTGGCGAGGTCCGCGCCGCGCGCGTGGGCGCGGCCGGCCGCGGTGTCCATGGCCGCCGCGGCGGATGGCGACCAGCCGGGCGCGGCCCCGCCGTCCAGGACGGGGAGGGCCCCGGAGTCCTCGACGGAGCCGTACCACCGCAGTCCGTATCCGATGGTGCGCTGGACGAGGTAGCCGAGCAGCCGCGCTATCTGGGGCGGCCCGCCGTCGAACGCGTCGCGCGCGCCGGGCGCGGATTCGAGGAGGGCGTGCAGGAGATGCGCGGTGTCGATCTGCGCGTCGCCGTCGCGCGTCGCACGCCGGCGCGCGGACGCGACGACCGACGCCATCTCCACGCTGAGTTGGCCCCCGTGCCCGTCGCCGGTGGGATCGGTGGAGGGGATACGACTTTGCACCCTCCCACCACATCAGCCTCCGGCGGTCGGAACATCCCCGGCGGGGAGCATTTGCGCATCCCACCATGGTTGGGGACAGATGTCCGGGATCTCATCCTTGGGGAGGAGAAGGAGGCGTAGGTTTCAGGGACCGCCCAGGGCCCCGCTTCGGGGGCCGGCGCGGGGGCGCGTACGACGGCTCGTACGCCTGCTCGTGCAACTGTTCGCGCAGTTGTTCGCACGACCCGCTCACGCGGCGGCTCACGCGACACACAAGAAGCACGATGGGCTCAAGGGGCGCGTTTTCTTCCACCGCGCGCCCCGAGGCAACCGAGGCCCGCGTGTCACACGTCCCTCACCGGCGACGGCAACCGCCATCCGCACCACGCGGAGAAGGAGACCGGAAGGAGACCGATGGCCACCAGACCACTGCTCTTCCTGGACATCGACGGAGTCCTCAACCCCGTCTTACCGACCCCGGGCTTCAGCGCCCACGATCTGCTCGGCTTCACAGTGCTGCTGACCGTCGACCACGCCGACTGGCTCCGCGAGCTCTCCGGCACGTACGACCTGGTGTGGGCCACCACCTGGGAGCACGAGGCCAACCGCCATATCGCGCCGCTGCTGGAGCTGCCGTCGCTGCCGGTCGTGGAGTTCACCGGCTACCGCCCCCAGCCCGGCGACCCGCGACTGCCCGCACGGGAACTCTTCGAGGGCCGCAAGTGGGCGCCCCTGCTCCGCTTCGCGGCGGGCCGCCCCTTCGCCTGGATCGACGACGTCATACCGCCCCGCCTGGTCCGCCGCGCCAGGCTGCGGCGCGACCGGCTGCTGCTGCCAATCGACCCTGGTCACGGGCTCACCAGGGGCCATGTGGACCACCTGCTGGCGCGCCCGCCGGCCCCTCTCCTCCACCCCCGGACACGGCGGCGCAGAAAACCTGACGGGTCATCAGTATTGAATGTTCCACGCCCGGGGGCTACGTTCCGCGACACCGTGGGGGCGTCGCCGCCACGACGCCGGAGCCGGCAGCCGTAGACGCGATGGAGCACGATGGCGCCCCGGCCGGACCGGCGTACACACAGCCATACAGCCGAAAAACAGCCGCACAGCCGCACCAGTCACGGACGAACAGAACACGGACGCCTAAGGGGTGGTCGCATGGCCGAGGTCAGCGCAGAGGCACGTATCGAGGCGCCCGCCGAGAAGGTCTGGGACCGGCTCACCGACTTCTCCTCGTACGGGCAGTGGAACGCCACCCACACCAGCTTCCCCCACGGCGGCCCCGAGACGCTCGCGGTCGCGGCGACGTACCAGGAGAACATGCGGCTCATGGGCTTCCCGGCCGAGGTGAACTGGACGGTCGCGGCCTGCGACCCCGCGCGGCTGCTCGTCACCAAGGGCAAGGGCCCGATGGGCGTCAACCTGGCCATGAGCTACACGCTGACCCCCGACGGCGACGCGACGACCGTCCGGATCGACGGGGAGTTCACGGGCGCGGCGGTCTCGCTCATGGCCGGCAAGCTCAAGGATTCGGCGACCGTGGCGCTCCAGGAGTCGCTGCGCAAGCTCGACGGACTGGTGGCCTGACCCCCCGGGGCCACTGCGCGACGGGGCCCCGCGGAAGTCCGCGGGGCCCCGTCACTCCTGCTGCCGGACGCCTCAGCTCTCGTCGGCGAGGATGAGGTACAGCTTCTTGCGCGATTCGTTGATGACCGCGAGCGCCTTCTGGCGCTGCTCGGGGCTGCCGGTCTTCCAGACCTGCCCGAAGGCTTCCATCAGCCCGAAGCCGGCCTGCCGGATCTCCTGCATGCCTTCCCAGTCGACGCCGCGCCCGGCCTCTTCCCACGGGGCCTGCGGCCCCGCGTCGGCCTCGACGCGCCCTTCGTCGGTGAGCGTGAACAGCTTCTTGCCGCCCTCGCTCTCGCTGGTGATCAGCCCCTCGTCCTCAAGGAGCTGGAGCGTGGGGTAGACCGAGCCGGGGCTCGGCTTCCAGGCGCCGCCGCTGCGTTCGGCGATCTCCTGGATCATCTCGTAACCGTGCATCGGGCGGTCCTTGAGCAGGGCCAGGATCGAGGCCCGTACGTCGCCCCGCCGCGCCCTTCCGCGCGATCCCCCGCGCCCTCGGCCGCCGAATCCAGGCCCCCCGAAGGGCGGCCCGAACGGCCCGAAGGCCGCGCGGCGCCCTTCGAAGTCCCCGCGCTCCCCCCACTCTCCCCGTCCACGCCGGCCCTCCTGGCCGGGTCCGTAGTGCTCGTGTCCATGGTCATGTCCGTGATGACGCCTCATGGCGTTTCTCCTATCGTTGATCGGTCGCGATGCGTCAACGATATATCGGGACCTGTCGCATGGCAAGCCCCCCTGTTTTTCGTGGCGCTCACCTGCGCCTCGTCCCAGCGACGGCCATGCCCCACACGCCTGCCGCCCCTGCCGGCCGGGGGCCGCTCACCCGGCCGATAACCAGGGGCGGCACCGGACACGCGCCGTTAGGGTGACCCGATGGCATCGGTCAAGAAGTTCCAGGTCACCTTCGACTGCGCGGAACCCGAGCGCGTCGCCCGCTTCTGGTGCGAGGTGCTGGGGTACGTCGTACCGCCGCCCCCGGAGGGGTTCGCCACCTGGGACGACTTCAACCACTCGCTGCCGCCCGAGCAGCAGGATTCGGCGTTCGCCTGCGTCGACCCCTCGGGGGACGGCCCGCGGCTGTACTTCCAGCGCGTCCCCGAGGGCAAGGTCGCCAAGAACCGGGTGCACCTCGACGTGCGGGTGGGCACGGGGCTCGTGGGCGAGGAGCGCCTCGCCACGCTCAAGGCCGAGTGCGAACGGCTGGTCGCGCTCAGCGCGGTATGCGTGCAGGTGCTGGAGGCCGACGGCATCAACGAATCCTGCATCTCGATGCAGGACATCGAGGGCAACGAGTTCTGCGTCGACTGAGGTCCCGCGGCCGGCTCCGCGGCCCGTGGGGACGGGCCGCGGAGCCGCGCCCGACGCGCCGGGCGGCCCCTCCCCCACCCCCTCCGCTCACGGAACGGGCCACATTCCCGCGATTGGCCGTGGCCCGCGCGCATGCCGCGCGGCTACGGTCCCTGCCATGCGGATTCGAATCGTCGACGCCTTCACCGACCGCGCCTTCGGCGGCAACCCGGCCGGGGTCCTGCTCCTGCCCGACGCTTTCCCCGGCGACGACTGGCTCCAGCGGGTCGCCGCCGAGGTCAACCTCTCCGAGACGGCCTTCGCCCACCCGCTGCCCGCGGGGTCCGAAGCCGACTGGGCGCTGCGCTGGTTCACCCCGGCCACCGAGGTCGATATGTGCGGCCACGCCACGCTCGCCACGGCGCACGTCCTGCACACCACGGGCGCCGCCACCGGCGCCGTGAGCTTCGCGGCCCGGTGCGGCATCCTCACCGCGACCGCGCGGGACGACGGCGCCATCACCCTGGACTTTCCGACCTCTCCCGTGACCCCGGCCGAGGCGCCCGACGGGCTGTCCCGGGCGCTCGGCGCCGAACCGGTCTCGGTCCACGACTCGGGGCCCGACGTCGGCGACCTGCTGGTGGAACTGGCCGACGAGAAGACGGTACGAGCCCTGGCTCCGGACCTGGCGGCGCTCGCCCGCTGCTCCCGGCGCGGCGTCATCGCCACAGCCGCCGCCGAGGACCCCGCCCGAGGCTACGACTTCGTCTCGCGCTGCTTCTTCCCGAACGTGGGCGTCGACGAGGATCCGGTGACCGGCAGCGCGCACACCGTGCTCGCCCCCTTCTGGTCCGCCCGCCTCGGCCGCCCCGAGCTGACAGGCTTTCAGGGCTCCGCCCGCACCGGCCTTGTACGGACTGCGCTGCGCGGCGACCGCACCCTCCTGACCGGCACCGCCGTGACCGTCATTGACGGCGAGCTGCTGGCCCGGCCCTGACGGCATGCGAGGCGTCGGGACGGCCGTACGACAGCGGGGCGCCCGAACCACGCGCAGAGCACCGGCCCGTATACCGTCCGCGCGGCGGGAACGGCTTTCCGTTGGAACAGCTCTCCATGGGACCGGCGGCGTTCCGTACGGCCCAGGCGACCCGCCGCCGGGCCCCCGCTCAAGCCGTCGGCAGCCACCCCACCTTCCCCGCCAGCAGCGCGTATCCGACGAAGGCCACGATGTCGATCAGCGAGTGGGCGGCGACCAGCGGTCCGACCCGCCCCCAGCGCCGGTAGAGCAGCACGAAGACGACGCCCATCGCCATATTGCCGAGCAGCCCGCCGACACCCTGGTACAGGTGGTACGAGCCGCGCAGCACCGCGCTCGCCGCGAGCGCGGCCATCGGCGTCCACCCCGTCTGCCCCAGTCGGCGCAGCAGATAGCCGACGACGATGACCTCTTCCAGGACGGCGTTCTGCACGGCGGAGGCGATCAGCACCGGGATCTTCCACCACACTTCCGGCAGCGACTCCGGTACGACCGTCAGGTTGAACCCGGCGGCCCGCACGCCGAGGTAGAAGAGCAGTCCGGTCCCGCCGATGGCGGCGGCGACCGCGACGCCCCACCGCAGGTCGAAACCGGGCCGCTTGCGGTCGAATCCGATCGCCCGCAGTCCCACGCCCTCGCGCAGCAGCAGATGCGCCACGAGGAATACGGGCACCAACGCGGTGGCGATGCCGAAGAGCTGCCACGCGAGGTCCAGCCAGGGGCGGCCCGGCGCGTGCGAGCCGACGAGCGTGGCCGCCTGGTTCTTCAGCTCGCCGGGCCGGGTGACCGAGCCGACAAAGCTGATCAGCGCCGATACCCCGCTGGCGCCGAGGGACAGAGCCAGCACCAGTAGCGTCTCGTTGCGCAGGACCCGCCGCGACAGCCCCTGTTCGGGCTGGGAGATCTCCACGTCACGCGCCTCCTGCTGCACACCATGCTCCACTTCCGCCATACCGATTCACTCGCGCACCATCTCACCAGTGCCTCGGACGCGGGCGCGCGGACTACGCACGAGGAGCCACGGACCCAGCCAAGGCGGCACCACGCCATTCCCCGGCCTCCGGCACCCCAGCCTCGCCGAGGCTCGGCCTCGGAATCCCGGCCGCGAAATCCTGGCCACTGGGACGTCATAGCTTGCCCGACGGCAGGGCACCAGGCGACACGGGGGCGCGCCGCACCCGCACCGCCCCCAACCAACAGCCCCGCCCGCGCATCAGCACCACGGATCAACGCCTGCGCATCAGCACCTACGGATCAGTACCTACGGATCAACGCCAGCGGCTCAGTGCCTGCGGCTCAACGCGCACGACTCACTACACCTACACCCCTCAGCACCCCTACCCCCCTCAGCACCCGGTCCCCACCGGCCACGTATGCACCGGCTCCCCCGTCCGCGCCAGCTCGCAGTACCGGCGTGTGGTGGCCGCGAGAGCCGCGTCCCGTTCGAGCCCCGCCGTCAGCGCCTCGTGGTAGGTGGCGGCCTGCCAGGACGCGCCGTTGATCCGGCGTCGGCAGCGCTCCTCGACGATCCCCAGGTAGCGGTCGCGGTCGGCCGGTTCGACGCCCCACGCGTCGAGGCCGGCCGCGGCCAGCGGCAGCAGTTCCTCGCGGACCAGTTGGACCGCCGGGACCTGTACGAGCCCCGTGCCGCCGGCGCCCCGCCCCCGGCGCGGCCAGCGCAGCGTGGCGTCGATGCCGTGCCGGCAGGCCGCCTCGAAGTTGTCCGCCGCCACGGCGAACGGCAGCCGCGTCCACACCGGGCGCGTCTCCTCGGCGAGTGCCCTGACCAGCCCGTAGTAGAAGGCGGTGTTGGCGATGACGTCGATGACCGTGGGCCCGGCGGGCAGGACGCGGTTCTCGACGCGCAGGTGGGGGACGCCGTCGGCGACGTCGTAGACGGGCCGGTTCCAGCGGTAGACGGTGCCGTTGTGCAGCACGAGTTCCTGGAGGGAGGGGACGCCGCCGGCGTCGAGCACCCGCATCGGGTCCTGGTCGCCGCAGATCGGCAGCAGGGGCGGGAAGTAGCGCACGTTCTCCTCGAAGAGGTCGAACGCGTCGGTGATCCAGCGCTCCCCGAACCAGGTGCGCGGGCGTACGCCCTGGGCCTTCAGCTCCGGCGGGCGGGTGTCCGTGGACTGTACGAACAGGGGCGGGCGCGACTCGCGCCACAGCTCGCGCCCGAAGAGAAAGGGCGAGTTGGCGCCCACGACGATCTGGGCCGCGGCGATCGCCTGCGCGGCGTTCCAGACGGCGGCGAACCGGCCGGGGGTCACCTGGAGGTGCAGCTGTACGGACGTACAGGCCGATTCGGGGGCGATGGACCGGGAGGTGCAGGTGAGCCGTTCGACGCCGTCGATGTCGATGGTGAAGTTCTCGCCGCGGGCGGCGACCATCTCGTCGTTGAGCCGCATGTAGCGGTCGACGTCGGAGAGGTTCCCGGGCACCAGATCCTGGGCGGCGAGGGTGGGCAGGATGCCGATCATCACGATGCCGGCGCCTATTTCCTGGGCTCTTCGGTCGGCGTAGGCGAGGCCCGTCCCCAGCTCTTCCGCGAGGCGGTCGAGAACTCTGCCGCGCAGCCGGTGCGGCACGATGTTCACTTCAAGGTTGAACTGACCGAGCTCGGTCTGGAAATCCCGGCTCGCAATGCGCTCCAGCACCTCGGCATTCATCATTCGCGGGGCTCCATCGGCGCCCGCGAGATTCAGCTCGATCTCCAGCCCCATGAGGTTCTTCGGGCGGTCGAAGCACCTGTCTTCCAGTAGTCTCGACAACCCCTCCAGGCACTGCCGGAGTTTCCCGCGGTGGCGCTGCCGGTCGGACAGGTCGAACCCGGCGGCCACGACCTTCTCCCCCATCGAAGCGTCCTTCCTCGACTGGGTCGACCACGACGTCAGCCGCTGGTTGTCACGTTTGATGATGCCCAGGAATGTGATCGATAACGCCCTGCCGAAACGGGTTACCCGATACGATCTCAGCGAATCCTGTTCCGGCACATTCAGTCGGCATAGCGACGTGTCCCAGGACATCGCACATTCTCGGCGATAAGCACCGGCGCTATCCGGCCTACCGTGCCGGATCAATAACATGAGGTGACGGGAGCGGACCGGTCGCAGAATATCCGAAATCGCCAGGAAGGCCAGTCCTGATTACGCCTTGTCAGCAATGCCCGAGACCGCTAGACGAAACACCATATGAACATCTGTCGTATAAACTTCGCGAACGAGGCAGAGAGTTGGCGCCCCGGCAGTCGGTTCCGGCCCCCCTCCTCTGACCCCGCACGCTGACAGCGCCGTCCGCACCTGCCCAGCACCACCGTGTCTCCTGAGTGAGAGGCGATTCACCATGCCGCTGCATGTCCCCCCAGCCCCAGCCCCCGCCCTGCGCAGCGTCCTCGCGGCCCTCGGTTCCCCCACCGCCGTCCGCGCGGCCCGCACCCCGTCGCTCAAGACCCTTCAGGGCCAGCCGACTCCGGAGTCCCCGCTTCCGGTGTACGTGCTGGACCAGATCACCGCGATCGGCGGCCGTCCCCGCACGCGGCTCACGGGCTGGCGGTTCCTGATCCGGGGCGCCGAACCGGGCGCCTCGGCGGCGGCAGCGGCGGAGACGATGCTCACCCCCGACGGCTGGACGTTCTCGCACTTCTTCGAGGGCCCCTACGTCGCCTCGACCGAACGGGCCCTGCGCCAGGCCGAGTCGCTGTCGACCGCCTACCAGCCGCGGCTGCTGTCCGTACCGGAGCTCTACATGCTGACGCTCTGGCTGCACGCCGACCCCGTCGCCGATACGTCGAGCTGCCGGTCCGCCCCCGGCGATCTGCTGGTGCCGCTCGCCCCCGCGCCGCCCGGCATCGCCGCCCACCGTCCGCACCGCGTCACCGATCTGCTGCCGGTGCTCACCCACCGGCTCACCCCGACGCCGCTGCTCGGGTCCCCCGCCTGACGTACGCACGGCCCGGCCCGTACGACCGCGCCCCACGGCCTCCCGGCCGTGGGGCGCGGTGCTGCCCCGGCCGCCGCGGGCGTTCATCAAGCGGACTAGGCCCTGTCGTCAAAATCCCGTCGTTCGCCCGAAGGGCGGGCTCCGCGGCGTCTGGTGCGTGCTCTCGCAAGGCGGAGGGTCATCCCTGTACTGGGCGTACCGGGATGAACCCGACAACGCGGCGAGAGTGCGTGCCAGGCGTCGCGGAGCAGGCGGGATTTTGACGACAGGGCCTAGCCCACTATGACCATCTTGAACCACCCGAAGAGACCGCGGTGTTGGCGGCAACCGTCCTCATGGGTGACGCGTCTTCCCCTAGCAGAGGAGAGCTCCCGTGAAATCCCTGCGAAATCACGCTCGTAGGGCAACACTGGGACTGACCGACCGAATTGACAACGGGGGAACGGGGGGCGGCCTTGAAGACCGCACCGAGCAACCGCGACGGACTCGTCTCAGAACTCAACTCACCGCAGCGAAAGAACCCATCCATGTGCCAGCACCAGCCACCATGCCCGACAGCCCACTCCGCCGACCGTGAGGCCGCCCATCTCGTGGCGCACCACCCGGAACAGGGCTGGAGCCTGCTGTGCAACGGCGTCCTGCTCTTCGAGGACACCGGTGAGCTGCTGCCGGACGGGCAGATCATCGCCCCGCACCGGCCACTCGGCACCGAGCACGTGATGACCGCCGCCTGACGCGGCGCACACCGAGCACCGAAGGGGCCGGCCCGGCGAACCCGCCGAACCGGCCCCGATCTATGGGGGAGCGTCCCCCGTCAGCTGTCGTAGTCCTCCAGCGGCGGGCAGGAGCAGACCAGGTTGCGGTCGCCGAACGCGCCGTCGATGCGGCGGACCGGCGGCCAGTACTTGTCCGCGGGCGACACCCCGGCCGGGAACACGGCCTCCTCGCGGCTGTACGGGCGCTCCCAGTCGCCGGCCAGCGCCGCCGCGGTGTGCGGGGCGTTGCGCAGCGGGTTGTCGTCCTTGCTCCACTCCCCCGAGCCGACCCGCTCGATCTCGGCGCGGATCGCGATCATCGTCTCGCAGAACCGGTCCAGCTCGGCGAGGTCCTCGCTCTCCGTCGGCTCGATCATCAGCGTCCCGGCCACCGGGAACGACATCGTCGGCGCGTGGAAGCCGTAGTCGATGAGGCGCTTGGCGACGTCGTCGACGCTGACGCCGGTCGCCTTGGTCAGCGGCCGCAGGTCCACGATGCACTCGTGCGCGACGAGCCCGTTGGGACCGGTGTAGAGCACCGGGTAGTGCGGCTCCAGGCGCTTGGCGATGTAGTTGGCGCCGAGCACGGCGACCTGGGTGGCGCGCTTGAGCCCCTCGCCGCCCATCAGCCGGACGTACGCCCAGGAGATGGGCAGGATGCCCGCGGAGCCCCACGGAGCGGCGGAGACGGGGCCGACGCCGGTCTCGGGGCCCGCGGTCGGCTGGAGCGGGTGGTTGGGCAGGTACGGGGCGAGGTGCGCGCGCACGCCGACCGGGCCGACGCCGGGGCCGCCGCCGCCGTGCGGGATGCAGAACGTCTTGTGCAGGTTCAGGTGCGAGACGTCGCCGCCGAACCGGCCCGGCTGGGCCACCCCGACGAGGGCGTTGAGGTTGGCGCCGTCCACGTAGACCTGGCCGCCCGCGTCGTGCACGGCCGCGCAGATCTCGCTGATGTGCTCCTCGAAGACGCCGTGCGTGGAGGGGTAGGTGACCATCAGCACGGCCAGCTCGTCGCCGTACTGCTCGATCTTGGCGCGCAGGTCGTCGGTGTCCACCTCGCCGTCGTCGCCGGTCTTGACGACGACGACCTTCATGCCGGCCATGACCGCGCTGGCGGCGTTGGTGCCGTGCGCGGAGGACGGGATGAGGCAGACGGTGCGCTGCGTGTCCCCGTTGGCCCGGTGGTACGCCCGTACGGCCAGGAGCCCGGCCAGCTCGCCCTGCGAGCCGGCGTTCGGCTGGAGCGAGACCTTGTCGTAGCCGGTCACCTCGGCGAGGCGCTCCTCCAGCTCGGTGATGAGCGTGGTGTAGCCCTGGGCCTGGTCGACCGGGGCGAAGGGGTGCAGCCCCGCGAACTCGGGCCAGGTCACCGCCTCCATCTCGGTGGTGGCGTTGAGCTTCATGGTGCAGGAGCCGAGCGGGATCATGCCGCGGTCCAGGGCGTAGTCCCGGTCGGCGAGCTTGCGCAGGTAGCGCAGCATCGCGGTCTCGGAGCGGTACCGGTGGAAGACCGGGTGGGCAAGGTACTCGTCCGTGCGGAGCAGGCCCGCGGGGAGCGCGTCGGCGGCCGCCGCGTCCAGGTCCTCGATCCGCTCGGTGTCCGCGTCGACGCCGAAGGCCGCCCACACGGCGGCCAGCTGGGCGCGGCCGGTGGTCTCGTCGCAGGCGAGCGAGAGGGTGTCGGCGTCGACGAGGCGCAGGTTGACGCCGTTCTCACGGGCGGCGGCGGCCACGTCGGCGGCGCGGCCGGGCACGCGCGCGGTGAGGGTGTCGAAGTACGCGCCGTGCACGACCTCGACGCCGCCGGCCCGCAGCCCCTCGGCCAGCACGGCGGCGTAGCGGTGCGTACGGCGGGCGATGGCGGCCAGGCCGTCGGGGCCGTGGTAGACGGCGTACATGCCGGCCATGACCGCGAGCAGCACCTGTGCGGTGCAGATGTTGCTGGTGGCCTTCTCACGGCGGATGTGCTGCTCGCGCGTCTGGAGGGCCAGGCGGTACGCCTTGTCGCCGTCCGCGTCCACGGAGACGCCGACGAGGCGGCCGGGGAGGCTGCGGGCGAACTTCTCGCGTACGGCCATGAACCCGGCGTGCGGGCCGCCGAAGCCCATCGGCACGCCGAACCGCTGGGTGGTGCCGACAGCGATGTCGGCGCCGAGCTCGCCGGGCGAGGTGAGCAGGGTGAGGGCCAGCAGGTCGGCGGCGACGGTGACGATCGCGCCGAGCTCGTGCGCCCGCTCGATGACGGGGCGGGGGTCGCGCACGGCGCCGGACGCGCCGGGGTACTGCACCAGCACGCCGAAGACGCCCCGGTCGGCGACCTCCTGCGGGATGCCGTCGGAGAGGTCGGCGACGACGACCTCGACCCCGGTGGGTTCGGCGCGGGTCCGTATGACGGCGATGGTCTGCGGCAGCGCGTCGGCGTCGACGAGGAAGACGCCGTCCTTGACCTTGCCGACGCGGCGGGCCAGCGACATGGCCTCGGCGGCCGCGGTGCCCTCGTCGAGCAGCGAGGCGCCGGAGGTGGGCAGCCCCGTCAGGTCGGCGACGACGGTCTGGAAGTTGAGCAGCGCCTCCAGCCGGCCCTGCGAGATCTCCGGCTGGTAGGGCGTGTACGCCGTGTACCAGGCGGGGTTCTCCATGACATTGCGCAGGATGACGGGCGGCGTGAACGTGCCGTAGTAGCCGAGCCCGATCATCGGGGACAGCACCTGGTTGCGGTCCGCGAGGGTGCGCAGCTCGGCGAGGACGTCGGCCTCGCTGCGGGCGCCGGGCAGCCGGAGCGCCTCGGCGCTCTTGATCACATCGGGCACGGCGGCCGCGGTGAGCTCGTCGAGCGAGCCGAATCCGACCTGGGCGAGCATCTTGGCCTGCGCGCCGCTGTCCGGTCCGATATGGCGGTCCTCGAACGGCGTGCCGCGCTCAAGGTCGGCAAGGGGGATGCGGTTGTCGTTCATCTGCGGGGGCCTCCTGGTCGTCGCGACCTTCGAGGGGCACCGTGGTGCGGGTACCCGGACGGCCTCCCCCTCTGTCATCTCAACCTGAGAGCTTCACCGGGCCGCCTGGGGCGAACCGGCTTTCACCGTCGGTGAGGAGGGGCTTCGGCGCTGTACCGGTGCGTGGCCCGCCCTGCTTTCCAGAGTGACCTCGTCCGTGCGGTACGTGTGCCTGAGAGATTCCGGGGAGGATTTGCTCCTTCGGCGCCTCCGACGAAGCCTTCGGAGGACTCTCCCGCACGGGGTCTGCAGCCGCCTGCCAGCCTACCAGCGCGATCTGCGGCGGATCCCTCAAGTGGCCAGCTGGCGAAATGTGGCTTTTCGTAGGTCTCGGGCAGTAGTTGCGATCTCTCGGGACCCCTTGGAGGACCTCTTGCAGACCGACATCGATCCACGCGGACTCATCGGCCGCAAGGCGTTCGACCGCAACGGCACGAAGATCGGCACGGTCGACGAGGTGTACCTCGACGACGCCACCGGGGAGCCCGAGTGGGCCGCCGTGCGCACCGGCCTGTTCAGCCGGGACGCGTTCGTGCCGCTGGAGCCGAGCGACCTCGTCGCGGACACGCTGCGCGTCCCGTACGACCGGGCGCTGATCAAGGACGCGCCGGACTTCGGCGTCGGCCGCCACCTCTCCCCGGAGCAGGAGCTCCAGCTGTACCACCACTACGGACTGGACGCCTCCGCCCCGGGCAGGGCCCCCGCGCCCGTCGCGGACTCCCCCGCTCCGGCGGGCCCGGACGCCTCCCCGGCCCCGGATTTCGGCCGGATCTCGGGCCCTGACGGCTGACCGCCGGCGGGCCGCACCAGCGGGAGCGGCTCCCCCGGTACGAGCGCGGGGTCGTCGACGGCGAAGGTCCGCACCCGGCCCGGCGGGGACCAGGGCGTCTCGAACCGCACGGTGACCCGCCCGACCCCGCTGCCCTGCACCCAGCCGTCCCCGAACTCGGCGTGGCGTACGTCCAGGCCGGGCAGCCAGCGGCGCGGCGGGGCCGCCGCCTGCTCCTCCCCGCCCGTCCCGCCCTCGGCGGCCTCCGGCGCCCCGGCCGCCTCGGCGGTCCGGGCGGCCTCTTCCCGCTCCTCCCGCTCCTGCTCCGAGCGCGCGGTGGCGGCCTGGGCGAACAGGTCCTCCTGGGTGTAGTCGGCGAGCCCGGTGACGCCCACGCCCAGCAGCCGCACGCCCGCCGTGGTGTCCACGCCCTCCAGCAGCCGCCCGGCCGCCTCCCGGACGACCCCCGGATCGTCGGTGGGCCCGCGCAGCGTCTCGGAGCGGGTCAGCGTCGAGAAGTCGTAGCGCCGCACCTTGATCACCACGGTCCGGCCGGACCGCCCGGCGGCCCGCAGCCGCTGGACGCAGCGCTCGGCGAGGCGCATGAGCTCCAGCTGCACCCGGGTCCGGTCGGTCACGTCCTCCTGGAAGGTGTCCTCCACCGACACGGACTTCGCGTCCCGCTCGGCGACGACCGGCCGGTCGTCGTGGCCGGTGGCCAGCGCGTACAGCCCCGCGCCGTGCGCCCTGCCCAGCAGCCGCACCAGCTCCGCCTCCCCGGCCTCGGCGGTCTCGGCGACCGTGCCGATCCCGGCCCGGCGCAGCGTCTCGGCCGTCGCCGGCCCGACGCCGGGGATCGTCCGCACCGGCATGGGCCCCAGCAGCTCCAGCTCCGTCCCCGGCTCGATCAGGACCAGCCCGTCCGGCTTGGCCGCCTCGGACGCGATCTTGGCGAGCATCTTGGACCCCGCCAGCCCCACCGACCCGCTGAGCCCCGTCGCCGCCTGGATGTCGCGCCGCAGCCGCTCGCCCACGGCCCGTATGTCCGCCGAGCCGGCCGCGGGCGGCAGCGCGTCCCCCGCTTCCAGGTCCACGAACGCCTCGTCGAGGCTGAGCGGCTCCACGAGCGGCGACAGCTCGCCGAGCAGCCCCATGACCCGTTCACTCACTTGGCGGTACAGCGTGAACCGAGGCGTCAGGTAGGCGGCATTGGGGCACAGCCGGCGCGCCTGGGCCGTCGCCATCGCCGAGTGCACCCCGAAGACCCGCGCCTCGTACGAGGCCGTGGACACCACCCCGCGCGGCCCGATGCCGCCGACCACGACCGGCTTCCCGCGCAGGCTGGGCTTGGCCGCCTGCTCCGCCGCGGCGAAGAAGGCGTCCATGTCCAGATGCAGGATCGTCGGTGAACCTCTCACACCAACAGATGCTGCCTCACACCACTGACAATGGCCCCGCCGCACGGGCGGACGGCGCCGCGCGGCGGCCCGCAGCGGCCCGGCGGCGTCAGCCCGCGCGGTTGCGGCGGCGCGCCAGCTCGTCGGCGGGGTTGTGGCCGACGAGGGTCTCCCCGGTGTCCACGCGCTCGCCGTGCAGCTGCGCGAGCGCCTTCTCCACATCCCGCCAGACCACGCCCACGGCGATCCCGAAGACCCCCTGCCCGCCCTGGAGCAGGTCGACGACCTCGTCGGGCGACGTGCACTCGTACACCGTCGCCCCGTCGCTCATCAGCGTCATCTGCCCGAGGTCGCCGATGCCGCGCGAGCGCAGGTGCTGCACGGCGGCCCGGATGTTCTGCAGCGACACGCCCGTGTCCAGCAGCCGCTTGACGATCTTCAGCACGACGACGTCGCGGAAGCTGTAGAGCCGCTGGCCGCCCGGTCCGTACGCGGAGCGCACGGACGGCTCCACCAGCCCCGTACGCGCCCAGTAGTCCAGCTGCCGGTAGGTGATGCCCGCCGCCGCGCACGCGGTCGGCCCGCGGTACCCGATGGTCTCCGGCGCCGGCTCGGGTGACACCGAGAGCGCCGCCGGATGTCCGGGCAACGGTTCGACCGTTCCCCCATGAAGCGGATACGGACCGCCCGCCGCCGTGCCGTCGCCGGTGCTTCTCACGCCGACCCTCCGTCCTTGACCTGCCGTCTCGACGGTAGGCAGTCACTCGGGGTGCGTCAACGATCGCCACACTCGGCACGCCGAGTGATAATCACCCTAAGAGTGGTTTCGCGTATCCGCCCCTGGGGAATGGCTAGCCGAATGCCCTGCGGCGGCCCGGTCGGCGGCTCACTGGCTGTTGGTGCCGAAGTCCTCCGGCGAGATCTGGTCGAGGAACTCGCGGAACTTCTCCACCTCGTCCTCCTGCTCGTCCGGGATCGCGATGCCGGCGTCGTCCAGCACGCCGTCACTGCCGTAGATCGGCGTCCCGGTGCGCAGCGCCAGCGCTATGGCGTCGGACGGCCTGGCGCTGACCTCCACCCCGCTCGCGAAGACCAGCTCGGCGTAGAACACGCCCTCGCGCAGGTCCGTGATGCGGACCTCCGTCAGCTGCTGGCCGACCGCCTCCAGCACGTCCTTGAAAAGGTCGTGGGTCAGCGGCCTGGCAGGCGCCATGCCCTGCTGGGCGAAGGCAATGGCGGTCGCCTCCCCCGGGCCGATCCAAATGGGGAGGTAGCGGTCGCCTCCCACTTCCCGCAGGAGCACGATCGGCTGGTTGGAGGGCATTTCCACCCGGACACCCACGACATCGAGCTCGTTCACACAGCAACCCTAGGACGTGCCCGGCGGGTTTGGGTAGTCGGGCACCCGCCGGTCGGTGTGGTCACGCCCGCAGCGCGGCCGCTACGAGCGCCGCGTGCAGCCGTACGGACAGTGCGGCCAGCTCCCGCGCGGTGGCCTCCGCATGGGCTCTGGTCTGCGGATTACGGTGTCGGCGCAACGGCGCGACCACCTGTTCGACCAGCCCGGCCTCGCGTACGGCAGCGGCCTTCATGGCCCGCAAATGCCTCGGCTCCAGTCCGAACCGGCCCAGGTCCGCGACGAGCTTGGCGACCGTCACGGCCTCGACGTCGTAGCCGCCGCCGGAATTCGGCTCGATCAGGCCGTACGACTCCCACTCGTCCAGCTCACGCTCGGTGACCCCGGTGGCCCCGAGGAGCTCCTCACGGCCCACCTGGACGGCCGTGGGGCCCTCCGCGGCCGTCTCCGCGGCGCCGTCCAGCAGATCCCTCGGCTGTCCGGGCGCGGGCAGCGGCAGCTGCTCCCCCCGGGCCAGCGCGTCGAGGTACTCCCGGATAACCCGCAGCGGAAGGTAGTGGTCGCGCTGCAGGCGCAGCACGCACCCCAGCCGCTCCACGTCCTCCTGGCTGAACTTGCGGTACCCGGACGGCGTGCGCTGCGGCTCGACGAGCCCCTCCGCCTCCAAGAAACGGATCTTGGAGACGGTGACCTCGGGAAACTCGTCGCGCAGCAGGGTGAGCACCGTGCCGATGCTCACCAATTGGCCGTCCGCGGTGGCGGTGCCGCCCTCGGCGCCTCCCGCCGGTGTCTGACGCATAGCTCTTCCCTGGCGGGTCAGATGCCCTGCTGGCTCGCGTAGAAGACCAGCCGGTACTTGCCGATCTGCACCTCGTCGCCGTTGGCCAGCGCGGTCGACTCGATCCGCTCCCGGTTGACGTACGTGCCGTTGAGGCTGCCGACGTCCGAGACGGTGAAGCCGCCGTCCACCTCGCGCCGGAACTCCACGTGCCGCCGCGAGACGGTGACGTCGTCGAGGAAGATGTCGCCCTGCGGGTGACGGCCGGCCGTGGTCAGGTCGCCGTCGAGCAGGAAGCGGCTGCCCGAGTTCGGACCGCGGCGGACCACCAGCAGCGCCGAGCCCCTGGGCAGCGCGTCGACGGCGGCCTGTGCCTCCGGGGAGAGCGACGGGGTGGGCGTCTGGCCCGTGGCCTCCGAGTCGTACGCCTCGAGACCGGAGATGGAGATGGTCGAAGTCGTCTCCGAAGCCCGCTCGGACGACGCGCCACCGCGCAGCGGCGCACCGCAGTTGGAGCAGAACCGGCTGGACTCCGCGTTGCGGTTGCCGCACCTCGTGCACACCAAGGCTGTCCCTCCACCCGCAGTTGAGGTCGACGGTCCCTGGGAACCTATGCGGCCGGGCGCGCCCTGGCCACCCGGAGCGTCGCCGCCCGGACCTCCCAGCTGATCCCGGAACAGCGGGCGCTCTTCCTGCGCCTCGGTGCCTTCCACCGGCCGCTGCGCCCGGTGGCGGGCGTTGCCGCCCTCCTGGCGCGAGCTCTTGCCGAACAACTTCGCAAACAACTTCACGGGCGATTCCCCTTGACCGAAACAGACCCGCCCGTGGGGCAGGACAAACCCTCGATGCACACACCATCCGACCCGGACATCTTTACAACGTCCGTGGTCAACAGACAGTTTCCACCACGCACCCCCCTCTTGGTGCGCCGACCCCCCGCAACGTAGTGCCCCGGGTGCGGAACCCGCGGGCCTGTGCTCCTCACTGCGATGACGACCGAGCGTAGTCAGGCTGCTCAGCGGACCGCAAGGCGTCCACGACGATCTTCTCAGAACGGGTGACGGACGCGGTGGCCTGCTCCTTCTGCAGAGTCTGCACCACCCCGCCCGGAATGTTGAGGGCCGGTTCCAGATCCTGCGGCTTGCCGATCACCTTGAACCGGTAGGGAGGCGACACTTTCTGATGGTCGATCGTCACCCTGCCGCCCGAGTCCGAGAAGTAGGTGTCGGCGGCCACGCGCACCCCGTTGATCTGGATCGCCTCCGCGCCGGCCGCCCTCAACTCCTGGATGGCGTCGAGGAGCATGTCCGACTGTACGGCCTTCTTGGGGTCGCTCACAGTGAGCTCGATGCCGGGGCCACGCGCCTTCACGGTGCCCGCGAGCACGCCGAGCTGCCGCTCCTTCTGGGCGGTCTGCTTACGGGCCTCGGCGGCCTGGTTGGAGCTGTTCTCCAGCTCGGTGCGCTGGTTCTCCAGGCCCCGCTTCTCGTCCTCCAGCCGCTGGGTGCGGTTGTCGAGCTCGTCCAGGATCCGTACGAGGTCCTCCTGGCGGGCGCCGCGCAGATTGCTGTTGTCGCTGGTCGACCGGACCTGGATGGCGAGCCCCAGCCCGAGCACCCCCAGCAGCAGGGCGACGATCAGCTGGGCCCGCGTGACCCGCGGCGGCCAGAGTCCGGCCCGCAGCCGCTGACGACCCGTCATGGCCGGCGTGGGGGCCGCCTCTTCCCCACCGGGCCGTACCGGCCCCTGAGGTCCTGGGGATTCACCCGGCTGTCCGGGCGTGTCGTCGGCGCTCATCGGCCTCACGCCCGGAAGACGTGCCGGCGGATCGCGGCCGCGTTGGAGAAGATCCGGATGCCGAGCACGACCACGACGCCCGTGGACAGCTGCGCCCCGACGCCGAGCTTGTCACCGAGGAAGACGATCAGCGCGGCCACCACGACGTTGGACAGGAACGACACGACGAAGACCTTGTCGTCGAAGATCCCGTCCAGCATCGCCCGGAGGCCGCCGAAGACCGCGTCCAACGCCGCGACCACGGCGATCGGCAGGTAGGGCTCGACCACAGTCGGCACGACGGGCCGGACCACGAGTCCGACCACGACTCCCACGACGAGGCCCAATACGGCGATCACGATGTGCCCTTCCCTGTGTCGGTGCCGCTCTTGTCGGCGCCACCGGCTTGCGGTTGTGCGGTACGTACTATCAAGCTCGTCGCGGCCGGCAGCCGCACCTCGTCCTCGGCGGAGATGGACGCGCGGACCCCGTAGTCCTTCTCCAGCACGTGCAGATAGACGCCTCCGGAGCTGTCCTGGAAGCCGCTGCGCAGCCGCTTCCCGTCCCCCACCGCGAGCACGGTGTACGGCGGTACGAGCGGCTTGTTGTCGACCAGTATGGCGTCACCGGCTGCCCGGATGGCGGACAGCGCCGTGAGCCGCTGCCCGTTGACGGCGATGGCCTCCGCGCCCGCCTGCCAGAGGCCGTTCACGACGCGCTGCATATCACGGTCGCGGACCCGGCCCCTGTCGGAGAAGCTATTGCTCTGGCGCGGACCGCCGCCCCCCTGGCCGGCCTCCTTGGCGTCGTCGATGACCAGCTTGACGCCCGGACCGTGGACGGCGGTACCGCCCGCGAGGAGCGACACCGTCTCGGCCTTGTCGCCGCCGTACTTCTTCAGGGCGTCCCGCTGAGTGGCCTCGACCTTGTCGCGCAGCTCGTCGACATTCGACTTCAGCTTGTCCGCGTCCGACGTCTCCCGCTGGATGCGGTCGATGAGCTGCTCCCGCTCCTTCGCCAGCGTCGGAGCCGATATCCGCGCCTGCGCGGCCCCCACGGTGACCACGACCGCGGCCAGTACGAGCCCGGCGGCCAGCCCCAACTTCGCGCGGAGCGTGCGCGGCAGGCCGCCCTGACCGTCCGCACGGCGCCGCGCCGCGGCCTCGGCATAGCCGTCGTCCAGGCTGTGGTCCATGACGTTGGTCAGCAGCGACATGGAGGCATCGGGCCGCTTGGGCGGCGATGCGCTGCTCCGGGAGGGGGGCTGCTGCGACATGCCGCACATCGTCGCACGTCGGTGGCGTCGTCTCCCAACGGCCCCACCGGCGTGCCGGTCCGGGGCGGCGGCAGGCCGACGGGGGACGGCGCCACCGCGCCGCGGCGTCAGCGTCCGGCGCTGTCCACGATCGCCGACCACTCGTCGAGCAGCTCCTGGGCCGAGGCGTCGTCGGGTCCTTCGGCCCACAGGTGGGTGACCGCCTCCGCCGGGTCGGGCAGCACCATCACCCAGCGTCCGTCGGCCTCCACGACCCGCACCCCGTCCGTGGTGTCCACGGACCGGTCCCCGGCCGCCTCCACCACATGGCGCATCACGAGCCCCTTGACGGCCCAGGGGGTCGCCAGGTCGCGGCGGAGCACATGCGCCCGCGGAATGCGCGCGTCGATCTGACTGAGCGTGAGCTGCGTACGCGCCACCAGCCCGAGCAGCCGCGCGAACGCCGCCGTACCGTCGAAGACGCTGCTGAACTCCGGGATGATGAAGCCGCCGCGGCTGTCACCGCCGAAGATCGTCGAGTCCGCGCGGCCGACCCGGGTGAGATCGCCCGGCGAGGTCGTCGTCCACTCCACCTGCGTGCCGTGGTACGCGGCCACCTGCTCGGCGATGCGCGTGGTGGTGACCGGCAGGGCCACCCGGCCGCTGCGCCGCTCGGCGGCGACCAGGTCGAGCATCACCAGCAGCGCCCGGTCGTCCTCGATGATGCGGCCGCGCTCGTCGACCAGCGACAGCCGCTCGCCCACCGGGTCGAACCGCACACCGAACGCCGCGCGCGCCGACGCCACGATCTCCCCGAGCCGCACCAGCCCGGAACGGCGGTCGTCCGCGGTCTCCGTGGGCCGCGACTCGTCGAGGCCGGGGTTGATGGTGAACGCGTCGACGCCCAGCCGGCCGAGCAGGCTGGGCAGCACGAGGCCCGCGCTGCCGTTGGAGGCGTCCACGACGACCTTGAGCCCGGCCTCGGCGACGCCGGAGGAGTCCACGGCCCGCAGCAGCGAACCGGTGTAGGAGTCGAAGACGCTCGACGGGAAGCGCAGGTCGCCGATCTCGCCGGGGAACGCCCGCCGGTACTCCTGGCGCGCGTACACCCGGTCCAGTTTGCGCTGGCCGCCGGCGGAGAGGTCCGAGCCGCGCTCGTCGAAGAACATGATGTCGACGGAGTCGGGAACCCCCGGTGTCGTACGCACCATGATGCCGCCGGCGCTGCCCCGCGCGGTCTGCTGGCGGGCGACCGGCAGCGGTACGTTCTCCAGGTCCCGTACGTCTATGGCGCTGGCCTGAAGGGCAGAGATCACGGCCCGTTTCAGCGCACGGGCGCCGCGCGAGTGGTCACGCGCGGTGGTGACCGCCGAGCCCTTCTTGAGCGTGGTCGCGTACGCGCCGGCCAGCCGCACCGCGAGCTCCGGGGTGATCTCCACGTTGAGGATGCCCGATACGCCGCGCGCCCCGAAGAGATGCGCCTGCCCTCGGGACTCCCAGATGACCGAGGTATTGACGAACGCGCCCGCCTCGATGGTCTTGAACGGGTAGACGCGGACATTGCCCTGGATGATGGATTCCTCGCCCACCAGGCATTCGTCCCCGATGACCGCGCCGTCCTCGATCCGCGCGGCCCGCATGATGTCGGTGTTCTTGCCGATCACGCAGCCGCGCAGATTGCTCTGCTGCCCGATGTAGACGTTGTCGTGGACGACGCTCTTGTGCAGGAAGGCGCCGCTCTTGACGACGACGTTGGAGCCGATCACGGTGTGCTCGCGCATTTCGACGTCCGCTTCGACCTTCGCGTAGTCGCCGATATACAGCGGCCCGCGGAGGACGGCGTCCGGATGGACGTCCGCGCCTTCGGCCACCCATACGCCCGGGGAGATCTCGAAGCCGTCGATCTCGACGTCGACCTTGCCCTCGAGGACGTCGGCCTGCGCCTTGACGTAGCTCTCGTGGGTGCCGACGTCCTCCCAGTAGCCCTCGGCGACATAGCCGTAGATCGGCTTGCCCTCCTTCATGAGCTGAGGGAAGACGTCGCCGGACCAGTCGACGGGCACATCGGCCTCGACGTAGTCGAAGACCTCCGGCTCCATCACGTAGATGCCGGTGTTGACGGTGTCGGAGAAGACCTGGCCCCAGGTCGGCTTCTCCAGGAAGCGCTCGACCTTGCCCTCTTCGTCGACGATGGTGATGCCGAATTCCAGCGGGTTGGGCACTCGGGTCAGGCAGACCGTGACGAGCGCGCCCTTCTCCTTGTGGAATTCGATCAGATCGGTGAGGTCGAAGTCGGTGAGGGCGTCCCCGGAGATGACCAGAAAGGCATCGTCCTTGAGCGCCTCCTCCGCGTTCTTCACGCTCCCTGCGGTGCCGAGTGGCTTTTCCTCGTTCGCGTAGGTGAGCTCCATACCGAGTTCCTCACCGTCACCGAAGTAGTTCTTGACGAGGGAGGCGAGGAACTGGACTGTCACCACGGTCTCGCTGAGACCGTGCCGCTTGAGCAGGCGCAGCACGTGCTCCATGATGGGCCGGTTGGCCACCGGCAGGAGCGGCTTGGGCATGCTTGAGGTCATGGGGCGAAGACGAGTGCCTTCGCCGCCGGCCATCACGACGGCCTTCATGTCGGAAGCGTCCTCCTTGAAGAGACGACGGTTTTCGCCGACTTCACCCGCCTGCATTCGCCCGAATGGCCCATAAATAGCGCTTACAGGCATCCGGCCTCGACGAGGCCAATGACCAGGGTCAAGCTCAGTCGGCCGCGGTGTCCGCCTTCACGAGCCGGCGGACCTGAACCACGTAGAGGATCCCTGCCCACCAGTACAGCGTTGTACCCCATCCGGCGAACGCCCATCCGAAAATAGCAGCGAGTGAGTGCAGCCAGGTAGTTCCCTCGCCGAGAAGAAGCAACGGAAAGGCATACATGAGGTTGAAGGTCGCGGCCTTGCCGAGGAAGTTCACCTGGGGCGGCGGATAGCCGTGGCGCCGCAGGATCCACACCATGACCAGGAGCATCAGCTCACGGGCCACGAGGGCGCCGGTCAGCCAGTAAGGGAGAATTTCCCGCCAGGTCAGGCCGACCAGCGTGGACAGGATGTAAAGCCGGTCGGCGGCGGGGTCGAGAAGCCGGCCGAGGCTGCTGATCTGGTTCCAGCGCCGGGCGAGCTTCCCGTCGAGATAGTCGCTCACACCGCTCAGAGCCAGCACGATCAGTGCCCAGATGTCGCAGTTCGGCCCCCCGAATACAGGCCAGAGGATCAGCCACAGGAAGACGGGTACACCGACCAGGCGCGCCATGCTGAGGATGTTCGGGATGGTGAGCACGCGATCGGTCTGAACGCGCGTCTCCTGGACCTCCACCCGGGGGCCTCCTGTGGGAACGTGCCAACGTTGCCTCCCGACCTTACCCGCAGTCATCACGGGAGCGAACAGCGGGGTCGGACAGAACGGGCACGACAAGCTTGAGCAACTACTGCAAAACACCCTCAGAACGCAAAAATGCCGGCGTCCCAGACCAATAAATGGTCCGGGACACCGGCTAAAAATTGTTCGGCGGCGTCCTACTCTCCCACAGGGTCCCCCCTGCAGTACCATCGGCGCT